>JBIIKZ010000058.1:0-14844 GCA_044232905.1 Crocinitomicaceae bacterium | reverse complement strand
TTTTTATTTAATTAGTATTAATCAACTTAAATGCTTAAATTGTAATAAGTTCTTTTATTTTTAACAAGTAAACTTATGTTCGTTTAATATTAAAAATTAATATTATTAAATATAGGAGAATTAAATCAAGTAAAATAACTTGGAGATTCTGAAAATCCTTAAGAGTAAGAATAACTAAATTTTTACAACAATGGAACATTTAAAAATTGCCAGCGACAACTACGTTGCATTCACGTTCTTTATCGGAACAATGGCTATGATGGCAGCATCCGTTTTCTTCTTTTTTGAACTAAACAACACAGCTCAAAAATGGCGAACTTCTGTACTTGTATCAGGTTTAATAACTTTTATTGCAGCAGTACATTACTACTACATGAGAAGTTACAACCTTGAAACTGGAGACTCACCAACTTTCTTTCGTTATGTAGATTGGATATTAACAGTACCATTAATGTGTGTTGAATTCTATCTTATCACAAAAAAGGCAGGTGCAAAAATTTCACTCCTTTGGAAATTAATTTTCGCATCCTTAGTAATGTTGGTTACCGGTTATTTTGGAGAAACAATAGATAGAGGAAATAGTGTACTTTGGGGCGTAATCTCAGGAGCTGCCTACTTTTACATTGCCTACCTTATTTGGTTTGGAGAGGTTGCAAAACTATCTCAAACTGCTGGACCTCAAGTAGCAAAAGCAACTAGAATTTTGGCTTGGTTCGTATTAGTTGGTTGGGCTATCTACCCTCTTGGCTATATTTTGGGTACACCAGGTGGTCTTTTTGGGATTAAACTAGTTTCTGATCCAGCTGCTGCATCACATGCAATGGATATTGTTTATAACATTGCAGATGCAATTAATAAAATTGGTTTTGGACTAGTAATTTATTCTCTTTCTAGAACAGAAGATTAATTAATTTATCCGATAACTATCCGCTTATTTGTAGATAGTTATCGGTATTTTACGTTTTTCTAACGCATCCCAACTTTAAGAATAAACATGTTAAATATTCTTGGAATTATTGAGGTGAGATCTTGTAAATTGTAGTGTAAATAATTAAAAAATTATTTCAAGAATACAATTCAAACGGAGTTAAAACATTATAGGAAAATAGGAAAATATAGTATTAAAAATCATAAAAAAATATAGTCTACTTTTTGTTCATTACACCTAAAAAGAACTATATTTACTATATAACAATTTTAAAAAAAAGACATGTTAAAAAAATTCACCACAACCGACAAACTTTTATTTATTGCTGCTTTATTATCATTAATCTTTTCTGAAACTTTGTATTTCAAGGGATTTAAAGCAGAGGCTACTTTTATGGGTATTTGGGTTCCTTCCATATTAGCATTTGGTATTTATTTAAAATTAATTAACAATTCGAAAAATGACTGAAATTATACCATATTTCGCTGCACTTATTACCTTGATTTTTGGTGTAGCTTTTGCTATAGCTATTAAAAAATCAAATAATAACCAATAAACTAAACAAAATAGCTGAATTTTATAATTTTAGCAAAAATTGTTTTTCTAAATCTATTTACTTTTTATAGTTATTACGAATTATAATAATTATTAATTAGTTAAATATGTATACATCCATCTACATAGACCGCGAAAAGCTATCAATTATTGGCATGCAATTTTCCGACTTAAAAACATTGTAAAGTTCTTCTAGTGCTATTTGTACAGATATGTTCGAGGGGTATGTTACAACCAATGAATCCATACAATAATATGTAGATTTGAAATATAATAATATTTCCGAAACAGAATTCCTGAAAAAGATTTATGCTATCTCTGGGTAATAATTATGCGTATTTAGATCCTAAATTTAGATATACAAACAACAATAGTGTACTTCATAATTTAGCAAATATAGAAGTAGAACAATTATTACTTGTTTGTTAAAGTTTAAAATTTTCCAAGAAAGTTGAGGAACTTCATGAAAATCTCTATCAAGATTAAAGATTCGAATTCTTTACTTACCATACACCATTATTTATTTCATGATTTTTACGTAAGGGTGGGTAAAGTCAAAATAATAAAGATTTATAAAGATTGAAAAAACACTTACCGAATGTTATCGGAATTATTGAATTGAGATTTGATTTTTTTGAAAAAATAAATAAGCGCAAGAATTAACTTCTCAGAAATTAATTATTTTGTAAATATACCGACTGAATAATTACATCATAAATTTACATTTATTTAAATTTGGTGACAACTTATTATATTTCTATAAAATTATGTGTCAATTTATATGACAACAGCAATTAAAACTTACAAACCATCTGACAAACAAATACTCATAGATGTATTCAAATCAAATTGTCCAAAATATTTTGACAAAAATGATTTGCCAGACTTGATTGACTATTTAGATAAGTATGCAGATAAAAATTTTAAAGTTTTGGTGTTAAACAATCAAGTTATTGGATGTGGTGGACACTACACAAAACATACAGAAAAAGTTTTTGGCATTGCTTGGGTGATGTTCAAACGATATTCAATCGGTCATGGAAATTTAATGCCTATTGCGACGTATTTTTTCAATCATCTGCTTACAAATATTGAAAATGAAAACTTGGATTATGATATAGTTATTAATACAACACAACTTTTAGAAAATACATTTAACAAATTTAACTTTTGGACCGAAAAGAAAATTAAACATGGTTTCGGCGAAAATTTAGACCATTATGTCATGCGAAGAAAAAGAAAAATAGAATGAAAGACTTTATCCTACAACTTAAATTCCGAAATGAACCACTGTTTTACTTTGGACTACTATGTCTGTTATTTTCAATAGTATTTATACTACTAACTAAATTTACAACAACTCAAGTCTATGGTGTAAACGCTTGGTATAAACCTTTTAAATTCGCTTTTTCAACCGTATTATTTGCTTGGGCTATGGGGTGGTATTGTCACTATTTACCGAATTTCAACTTGAAATTATTTAATTGGACAGTCATACTCTTACTTGGTTTTGAAATATTTTATATTGCGCTACAAGCTAGCAAAGGACAACTGTCTCATTATAATTTAAGTACACCTATTTATTCTCTTTTATATTCTATGATGGCTTTAGCTGCCACCGCAGTTACTTTGTACACCGCCTATGTTGGTATCCTTTTTTTTAAAACCGACTTCCCTGAATTGCCTAGTTATTATGTATGGGCTATTCGATTTGGAATTATCTTTTTTGTTGTATTTGCCTTGGAAGGTTTTGCTATGGGCTCTCGATTAAATCACAGTGTAGGCGCATTAAACGAAAATTCTAATTGGTTCATTGTTGGCTGGAGTAAGACCGTCGGAGATTTACGGGTAGCGCATTTTATAGGAATGCATGCCTTACAAGTTTTGCCAATACTTTCGTATTATCTATTAAAAAGCAACAAATGGACCATTGGTCTTTCTATTTTATATGGGCTTTTAGCTGTAGCAACGTTGGTTCAAGCAATCCAAGGAAAGCCATTATTAAAAACAACTTCTAATAATGAAGAAATCGCAAAGTAAATTAATTACAACAGCAGTTATCCCCGAATACGCAACACAAAAAAAATAATACCATGGCTAAAGAACTAAAAACAGAAATCTTAATTCATGCTACGCCTGAAGTAATTTGGTCTATTTTAACCAAATTTGAAGACTATCCACATTGGAATCCATTCATTAAATCTATCACTGGTGAGGTAGAAGTTGGATGCAGAATTAAAGCACGAATTGAACCTCCAAAGGCAAAAGGCATGACCTTTACTCCGAAAGTACTCGTTTTTGAAAAAAACAAGGAATTTCGTTGGATTGGAAACTTGTTTTTCCCTGGACTTTTTGATGGTGAACATTGCTTTGAATTGATGGATAATGGAAATGACACTACTACATTTATTCAAGGTGAAAAATTTACTGGAATCCTAGTGCCACTTTTTAACAAAATGTTAGATAATAATACCGTTGCAGGTTTTCATGCAATGAATCAGAAATTGAAAGAATTGGCAGAGAAGAAATAAATACCAAAACAAAAAATCCCTGCAGTTTTCACCACAGGGATTTCCATTCTCAATTAATTATCCTACAACAAATCGTTTGCTAAATTCGCTAGTTCAGAGCGTTCTCCTTTTTCTAGTTTGACATTTGCAAACAACGGTTGGTTTTGTAAGCGATCGATGATGTATGCTAAACCACAACTGTGTTCGTCTAGGTATGGCGTATCAATTTGTTTTAGGTCGCCAGTAAACACAATCTTGGTATTTTCTCCGGCACGCGTGATGATCGTTTTCACCTCGTGTGGCGTTAAGTTTTGTGCTTCATCGATGATAAACAGAATGTTGGATAAACTTCTACCACGAATAAACGCAAGCGGTGTAATCAACAATTTCCCTTCTTTCTCCATGTCCAAAATTGCTTTGTGTTTTTTCTCGTTTTCACCGAATTGCGATTTGATGAATTTCAAGTTATCCCACAAAGGTTCCATGTAGGGTGCGATTTTGTCATTTGCATCTCCAGGAAGGAAGCCAATTTCTTTGTTAGAAAGCGGAACCAATGGTCGTGCAAGGATAATTTGTTGGTATTGATTATGCTGCTCTAAAGCACTTGCTAATGCCAATAAGGTTTTACCAGTTCCTGCTACTCCTTGAAGTGCTACTAATTTGATATTGTTATTGAGTAAAGCATGAAAAGCAAACGCTTGTTCGGCATTTTTTGCTTTAATCCCATAGACATAATTTTTATCTACACGATCAATATGGTCGGTTACAGGGTTATAATATGCTAAGGAAGAAGTTTTTCCATTTTTAAGCACATAATATCCATTTGCTGTTTTTTTGTTTCCTAGAATCCCATTTTCAGGAATGGAATCCTTTGTAAATAAACTTTGAATGATGGAAGAATCTAAATTCTCGATGTTCATAAAAGCGTCTTCATCCAACACATCGGATTCTACCTTTCCAGTTTCGTAATCTTCCGACATTAAACCTAAAGCTTTTGCTTTGATGCGTAGGTTAATGTCTTTCGTTACTAAAATTACCTCTTTCGTTGGTTCCGACTCTTTTAAAACCAATGCACTATTGATGATTTTATGGTCGTTTTTACCTACGGAAAAGATGTATTCTGCATTAATCGATGTAGGCGTAGAATCTAAAACAATTTTAAACTTACCGAGATCAGATCCTCCTAACTTAATCCAATCTTGAAGATTTCCACTACCTGCAATTTTGTCAATGAAACGAATTACCTCTCGCGCGGCAAAATTTTTAATTTCGTTTCCTACTTTAAATTTGTCTAATTCTTCCAATACCGTGATTGGAATTGCAACATCATTTTTCTTGAAATGCACCAAGGAATGATGGTCGTGCAACAACACCGATGTGTCGAGAACGAAAATTTTAGTTTTTTTAGCCATGACACTAATTTTTTACTAAAAGTATGTGTGAATACATTCACGTTTACTGGTTACCCAACTACTTTATCCAAAAGTAATTGTGAATAGCAAAAAATGGTAATCACTTAATATTGAATTAATAATAAAACGCTTTAAATTCAATACCTAAAGCAATTAACACCGATTGTTTTTTCAATGAACTTTACATTGAATTTACGAAAACTTAATGGTTTACACAAACAAATCTTGCGCTATTTTATCCGCCCAGGACTTCCCTTCCTTGGTAAGATACACGATATCTTCTTTGCAAATTAGCCAGCCTTTTTTCTCCAAGCTTTCTAATTGCTGCAAAAACGATTTATCTAAAGGTAAAATGGCTTTTAAATGCGCTAAACTTACCCCCCACTTAGCACGAAGTCCTGTCAATAGTAACTCGTTAAATTGATTCTCTTTAGTAAGTAGCTCAAAATCAAATGCGGGTTCATTATTTTCAATTCCTTGGATATAACGTTGGTTGTTCGCTACGTTCCAAGAACGATATTTACCATCGTACGAATGGGCGGAAGGTCCAACCCCTAAGTAAAATGCTCCTTTCCAATAACTGGAATTATGCTTTGAAATATACGTTGGAAGTGCAAAATTTGAAATCTCGTAATGTTCAAATCCAGCAGTTAACAATTCATTTTGTAAAATCGTAAAATGTTCATTTTGCAGTTCATTACTTGCTGGTTGTATTTTCTCTTTTTTCACCCACGAAGAAAGTACCGTATTTGGTTCAACGGTTAAGCAATACGCTGAAATGTGTTGCACCCCTAATTGTAATGCTGTTTGAATCTCTTGTTTCCAGACCTCGTGTGTCATATTTGGCAAACCATAGATTAGATCGATACTAATATTTTGAATCCCAGCCCGTTGAGCAATTGAAATACACGCTATGCTTTGTTCGACTGTATGCGCACGATTCATCCATTCCAAGGATTCTGCGTGAAAAGACTGTAAGCCAATACTCAAACGATTTACACCTGCCTCAACCCACGCCTGTGCTTTAGTCGTATCGATATCATCCGGATTTGCTTCCAAGGTGACTTCAGCATCCGGATGGACTTCAAAATATGTATGAATCGTATCCAGTATGGAACGTAATTCTTCAAATATTAATAAACTTGGAGTTCCTCCACCAAAATAAATGGTATCAATTACTTGGCTATCTAAAGATTCTTTTCGCGCTATTAATTCCGTACAAATCGCATTTACCATCGCATCTCGATACTTCTCAAAAGTCGTACTGAAATGAAAATCGCAATACGTACACGCTTGCTTACAAAATGGAATATGTATGTATATACCTGCCATAGTAATTAGAGTCGTACAAAAGATTTGGTTGTTTCTGAACTTTCTCCAATGATTCGTAGATAGTACATTCCGGCTTGTAAAAGCGAAATTGGAACCACATAAGATTGCGCATTGACTGTATAACTACTAATTAACTGTCCTGTAATTGTAAAAACTTCAATGTTTTTAATTAAATTATTTCCAGCAGTTATATGAACAATATCTAGATTAGATGGATTTGGATATAAACGAAATTGATTTTCAAAATCTACTTCTTCCACATTAGATATATAACAGAATTTCTTCATGGAGGATGAAGCGAACTTGGCATTTTCAGGTAAAAGTTGTGCAACCACCTTGAGTGAGTCATCTTTAAGTGTATAAGACCCAACATTTGTGTCATTGATATACATTCCATCGCCAGCAAAATCATAGACTGAGAACGTAAAACAATTAGGATCTAAACAAAACACTTCCTGAATTTTCATGGGTTTATTCAGTGTTTGAATATAAGGTCCGCCCTTATACCAAATTTTGTTCGTCGAATCTGTTAAATACCAAACATTTTCATCTCCTTCCGTATCTAGTTGTAGGTCTAAATAATATTTTCGAGGGTTATTTAATACAGTAAAAGTACTTGAGAATGAATTATTCGCGATTTCTGCATCGATAAAATTCGAATCAGGGATTAAAGTTGCTGTAAAAACATGTGCTCCTTTTGTAAACTTCATCGCTGGTAATAGAAGTGTATCTCTTGCATACAAAGCTAATTTCCCACTCCATTTTATCTCTACAAGAGAACCGGTATCATACGCATACTGAACGCTTACTGACTTTAAGGTGTCAACCCCTCCATTAGTAATAATGACATACGGAATAAGCGAATCTTGACACAAATTTCCTTTCAAGTTTGACGCATTATAGCTTAGCATTGGGTCATAATTTGCATGAGAACTCCCATCTAAAAAATCAACTTGTGCATCTACTGGATCCAGCCAATCGCTTAAACGTGTTTCTGGTGTCCCTCCACCTTTCCAAGACTCACTAAATTTCGCATAATAATCTGTCAAAAACTTGGATATACAATCCGAATCGCCTCCATGTAATTGTCCTACAACACGATGGTTTTGATCAAATAATGGTGAACCAGAAGATCCTGATTCTGTAATACCTTGGTCCCAATTTGTTCGCCAGTGATTACGAGGCTCTCCTTTGTTGAATGCTTCTGCAATTAATGGTTTGTAATCCAAGGATACTTTTTTAATATCCGCAATCGGATGATGTATACTAGTGCCTGATTTTGGAATCGCGCCTGATTTATCCCAACCTGCATACACCACTTCCCATTCCGATGCAGGAGAAGCATTTAATTCACATAATATAAAATCGGTAGATTTATACGAAGCAACCAAGGAAGCACCATTAATGGATCTGTCTTTTGGACCATCCACGGATGGCTTGGATGTACCACAATCTGCTCCATCTGTTGGACTTTCCCAACGAAAACGAAATATCCAAGAAGCGGGATTCGTACCACAATGGAAGGCAGACAACACATATGGTTTAAACGGACCTACAGTGGTATTCATCAAAGTCCCAGTACAAAATCCACCAGTGCTATTAATTAGCATTGCAACAGCATTCCGTTGTTTCTCAAACCCTTTTCCCTGCGGACAGTTCACATCTATATTACAAATTCCTGAGGTATTAAAACTACGTTTTATTAATGCCTCTAACGAACGATACCCATGAATAACAGATCCAAGATGCAACTTAGAGGAACCCCGGTTCTCCTTGGGTTCGATCAGTTCAATAATAATCTTAGAATCTTCTACCAATTCTGTTCCAAGCACCGCTGCTTCCGAATTATTTAAACTGGTATATGCGCCAATATAACGATTAGAAGTTGCGCCGACAATATACAAACGACTCCCCATCTTTAATTGAAAACGATCAAATACGACATTAATTGAGAGTGCATTTGGACAAGTTACTCCAAGTTGATACACCAATTCGCCATTCGGCATAGTATCTACAGTAGCTGATTTTAGAATGTCTAAATCAACATCTAAAGCTTTTCCATATTGTTGAATTTTCTCGCGACTTTCAATAACTTCCTGTTCACTTTTAGCAATTTCCACATCTGCATCTACTGTTGACATTCGCATAAAAACAGCTGTTTTTTTTACGTATCCACTTACAGAATAAGGTAATCCAGGAGTTGTTTGCGAACATACACTTCCGACATACAAAAGAAAAAGAATCAATAAATCTAAACGCATGTGCTTGTTGGAATAATACCTAAGGATGAAAGTACATTATTTTTTGAATATAGCAAAAGCCAGCGTAATTTTGCTTAATAATTGTTAATATTTCAATTGTAAAGTAGATTATAATTCCATTTTGTTAGAAAACAAACTAGATTTGTTGTCTATTTAAGCATATGTTTGTATGCAAAATTTTTGGATGAAAATAGTAACAGGTAGAATCATAAACATGTTAGCAGTTCTTATACTGCTTTTAGGACATGTATCTGCCGCTAACGCATCCACTTTCAAACCTACTAAATCCGACAAATCACTCAAATTTTACAAACTCGACCTAGTTGACGATGTGAATTCGTTTTTAGAAGACGAAGAAGAGGAAGAGGAAGAGAAATTTTCCAACGATCATTTTACATTACCTCCAGTTCACACCATCGAATCTAGCAAACAGCTAACAACAAACACTTCCAATCTACATTTTTCCAAACACAAAAACGAAAAAAAAACTTCCCTACCTCTTTGGCTGGAAGTAAGGCATATTATAATTTGATTCTGCTATTCACTTCACATTGAATTATCAATGTATGTATCTGAATACTCCTAATCAAATTAATTCATTATGGAAGAAAAATCAAGTTCTTTTGATTTAACTAAAACTGTTCAAGAACTTAAAAAATATTTACCTACTCAAGGGCCTTTAAAAGATTATATCTTTTTAAATTCATTAGCCTGTTTTCAAGACTTACCTTTTCATGAGGCAATGAAACGTTCTTCCGAAATTTTTGGATATAAAACGTATTTAGACCTGAATGAATATCGCGACTTTTATGCAAAAGGTCAGATTCGTAGAGAGGTTCTAGAGAAAGTATTAATCGAACAAAAAGGTGCTGAAAATCTGATTTTTTGGAAACAAAAATTACTAGAACAAGACTACCAAATACGCATAAATTCACGTGTTGGAAAATTACGTGAAGCTTGGAAAAAATTCTTGAAAATCGATGTGGATAATTATGTTCACCTCCATCTTTTCAGAATAGTTGGTGCGTATTTAGACCAAGGGATTTCTATTTGGAACTTTCCGGCCAACAAAAAAGGATTAAGAAACTCCCTTATTGAATTAGAAAAAAATAGTTTCTCTAGTTTCTTCCGAACGAATCGTGCAAAAAAATTATTAGCCAACAAATCTATCGGGATCAAAGATTTATTAGATATTTTGGTTGGTAAAGAAGCGTTATATTTTCAATATATTTTCGACCAACAATTTGAACATCAAGGTTGGTCAGGCATGGTGGCATACTTGGAAAAAAATCCACATGTGCTTTTAGAAAAAAGAGCAATTGATTTAGAAGACTTTATTTTTCTAGAATTATTATTGGAAATTGACACCTTGGACGATCGATATGCTGGGCAATGGGTTGCATTAGGTTTATTAACAAAAAATGCCGGTAAAGATATTTTTGCACCAACCCGTAATGTAGAAATTGCGGAAGTATTAAAATTATGGCAAGAAGCATACGAATGGAATTACTATGATGACGTTTTGTTTTATTTAGCAAAACAAGAAACAGAACCAATCCAAGAAAATGTGAGTTTTCAAGCCTTATTTTGTATTGATGACCGGGAATGTTCGTTCAGAACCTATGTTGAAAAATGTGATCCGCAAGCGGAAACATTTGGTACAGCAGGATTCTTTAACATTGAATTTTATTATAAACCGGATGGCGGAAAATACTTAACTAAATTATGTCCAGCACCAATTACCCCAAAACACCTTATTTTAGAAAAAGCGAATAAATACAAACATAAAAAAGAAGTCGGTTTTTCCAGTAAAAGTCATGGATTAATTGTTGGATGGTTATTGACGCAAACAATGGGCTATTGGGCTGCTTTTAAACTTTTGAAATATATTTTCAAGCCAAGTTATGGGAATACTACGGTAAGTTCCTTTCAACACATGCACCTTACGAGTTCTTTGATTTTTGAGAATACTGGTGAAAATCATAAAGAACATGAACTATACGTTGGTTTTACGACAACTGAAATGACAGATCGGATCGAGGGATTACTTCGTAGTATTGGTTTAATAGATAATTTCGCAGCGCTCATTTATGTGATTGGTCACGGCTCTACGAGTGCAAACAATGCCTTTTATTCGACCATGGATTGTGGCGTATGTTCTTGTAAACCAGGATCTGTTAATGCCCGCCTAGCAGCATTAATGGGGAATCATTCAGAAGTGCGCAAACAATTAGCTGCACGAGGAATTCATATTCCGGAAGAGACGCAGTTTATTGGTGGTCTTCATGATACAGCGCAAGATTTAATGGTGTATTATGATATTGTTCAATTATCGGAACCTAATCAACAACAACACTTAAAAAATCAAGCAGTATTCCATCGTGCATTAGAACTAAATGCAAAAGAAAGATCACGTCGATTTATTTCGATTGATACTACAAAATCATTAAAAGAAGTGCACAAAGCAGTTCAAACACGTTCTTTTTCATTATTTGAACCTCGTCCAGAATTAGACCATGCAACGAATTCATTGTGTGTTGTTGGTGGTCGTTGGTTAACAAAAAATATTTTTTTAGACCGACGTGCATTCTTGAATTCGTACAATTACAAACAAGATCCTTCAGGAACGTTTTTATTGACGATAATGAACGCAGTAACACCTGTTTGTGGTGGAATTAATTTGGCGTATTATTTTGCCAAAGTAGATGACCAAAAATTTGGATCTGGCTCTAAATTACCTCATAATATTGTAGGTTTATTTGGAGTTACAAATGGTATAGAAGGAGATATTCGTCCTGGATTACCAAAACAAATGGTAGAAGTCCACGATCCGATACGTCTCATGTGTATCGTCGAACATTATCCTGAAATTGTTCTTGAAGTATTAGCAAAAGCACCAA
This sequence comes from Crocinitomicaceae bacterium, assembly GCA_044232905.1. GTDB lineage: Bacteria > Bacteroidota > Bacteroidia > Flavobacteriales_D > Crocinitomicaceae > CANHVK01. The sequence continues at coordinate 2,946 of JBIIKZ010000058.1, read as the reverse complement.
ATACATTTGAATGGTATCAAAATGACTGGATTAAATTAGTAGTTATACATCCGGAAACTAAAGAATTATTTTTATTCAAAAAAGATCAATTTAGTAGCTACACGCCTCAACATGCTGTATTAAAAACCAGTAATGATTTAGAACATTTAGTGGAATCAAGTCATACCAATATTTCGGTTCATCAATTAACAAAAATATAAGGTTATGGAATATGTATTACATTATTTTTTAGTGATTCCTTTGTTAGGATACCTAATCAGCCTATTGATTCCATCGAGAAATGAATTTGCTATTTCTCGCCTAGCATTCATTACTTTAAGTATACAATTAGCTTTTGCCATCGGCTTTACAATTGCCTGGTTAAAATCCGGTCATAAGGATATTAATTTAGCTGAATTTTCTTTGTATAAAACAAAAGGATATGATTTCTTAATTGACTTATATTTCGATCGCGTTTCCGCTTTGTTTTTAGTTATGGGAGCTTTTTTGACGTTTCTAATCACGTACTACAACCGATTTTATTTGCACCGGGAACAAGGTTTCAAGCGATTCTTTAATACGATATTGTTGTTTTATTTAGGCTACAATATCATTATTTTATCTGGGAATTTTGAGACACTTTTTATCGGGTGGGAATTTTTAGGGATATCCTCCTTTTTATTAATTGCTTTTTATAGAGACAGATATTTACCAGTAAAAAATGCATTAAAGATTTTTTCATTGTATCGTATTGGGGACATTGGACTAATACTTGCCATGTGGTTAAGTCACCATTTATTTCACGAAAATGTGACCTTTGGTAAAATGCATAATTCCGAACTAGTGAGTCATTTACTCCAAAAACATAGTTGGGAAGGATTCTTTATTTCCTTTGTAATTTTGATTGCTGCATTGGTAAAGTCGGCACAACTCCCATTCTCTTCTTGGTTACCAAGGGCAATGGAAGGACCTACGCCCTCCAGTGCTATCTTTTATGGTTCTTTATCGGTACATATTGGAGCGTTTTTGCTTTTACGAACCCATCCTTTTTGGGAGCATCAAACAGTAATACGCGTACTTATTGGTTTTCTTGGAGTCCTGACCTGTTTCGTAGCAAGTTTAATGGCAAGGGTGCAAACATCCGTTAAAAGTCAAATAGCCTACTCTTCGATCGCGCAAATTGGATTGATATTCTTAGAAATTGTAGCTGGTTTTGATAATTTAGCCTTATTTCACATTGGTGGTAATGCTTTATTGAGAACTTACCAACTTCTAATTTCTCCATCCATAGCGAGCTATAAAATCAAAGAGCAATTATATGCCTATGAACCACGTGAAAAAACGATTGAAGATAGTTTTCCAAAACGCATCGAATATTCTTTTTATATTCTGAGTTTAAAAGAATGGAATTTGGAAACGATTATCTATCAATTATTCATTTCACCAATAAAAAAGGTTGGACAAAAATTTGGATTTTTCAGACTTAAACTTGGACTACTATTTTTTTTCGCAATTTATGTGTCCGGAGTTGTACTTCTTTTTATGAAGTCAATGACCCCTGTTTTTCTAGAAAATTACCTACCTGGATTCTTTGCATTTATTGGTTTGTTAATGGTCATTAAAGCATTTACAGAACGAAGAAATGTACAACTTAGTTGGTTCATGGTAATGATGAATCACTTTTGGATTACTTTGGCTATCTCCATTAATTCTGAGATTCATTTTTCTAGCATTGCAATGTATCTATCCGGTGTGATAGTTTCAGGAGCTCTAGGATTTACTGCTATTCGTATATTGATTAAGAAAGAAAAACGCATTACGCTTGCCCGATTTCAAGGACATGCTTTTGAATATCCTAAAACTGCATTTGTATTTTTGTTGGCCTGTTTGGGACTAGCAGGTTTTCCGATAACCCCAACAATGATAGGAGAAGATTTGGTTTTTTCATCCATTCGGGAAGACCAATATTTTTTAGCCTTGTTTTTAGCAATCAGTTTGATTGTCGATGGATTAGCCTTGGTAAGAATTTATGCACGGTTATTTTTAGGACCACATGTAAAAACGTATCATTCCATAGCGCATAAATCAAGTTAAATAATTTGAACAGATAGTTATAATTCAATGAAATAATCATAATTTTGAATCTTAATAATATGAAAACAGAAAAGAAAATCAAGTTACCAAAAGATGGAATTGCTGGACTAAAAGAAAATTTTAGTTCGGATGCCCTTTCAGGATTTTTAGTATTCTTGCTTGCATTACCTCTAAGTTTAGGTATAGCGAAGGCAAGTGAATTCCCAGCAATCTATGGTTTAATCACGGCAATGGTTGGAGGAATCCTTGTAAGTTTAATTGCAGGTTCAAAATTAACCATCAAAGGACCTGCTGCTGGATTAATTGTAATTGTTGCTGGTTCAGTAACTGATTTTGGTGGTGGAGAAACAGGATGGCATTTAGCACTCGGCGCTATTGTGGTTGCTGGTGTTTTTCAAGTAATATTTGGTTTACTAAAACTAGGGAAATTGAGTGATTTCTTCCCTCTTTCAGCAGTACACGGAATGCTTGCTGCTATTGGAATAATTATTTTCAGTAAACAGATTCATATTCTAGCAGGGGTAAATCCAATGACAATCGATGGAAAGTCGATGGTTGAACCATTGGAACTATTAGCATTAATACCAGATACATTCGTCCATTTTTTCGCGCATAAAGAAGTTACCTTTATTGGATTAATAAGTTTAGTAATCGTATTTGGATGGCCAATGTTAAAAATTAATTTCCTAAAAAAGATACCAGCTTCTCTTGTTGTATTGATAATCTCCATTCCGTTAGCGATGGTTTTAGGCTTACAAAACGTACCTGAACACATGGAAAATGGGGAAATTATAAAAGCATTTAATCCCTTGGTAAGTTTTGACAAAGGATTATTTGACATACTTGGAGTGCGTGTTAGTTTTGAAGGGTACC
>JBIIKZ010000112.1:0-4203 GCA_044232905.1 Crocinitomicaceae bacterium | reverse complement strand
GAAAAGATGATATTGAAGATTTAGCTAAACGATTTTCGGATAAAATTTTGAGTAACTAAATCATTCTTCAACAAGATTGGATTTATACTTAAATTTAACCTCTGAAAAACGGATTGTATTAGGGGGATTTCAATGATTGTACGAATCTGGTGCATTTAAATAAAAAATATACTTTGCCACTAACGGCATAGTAAAAAAATGGATTGTTTTAAATAATCACTATTAAAATATGGGAAAAGAAGACCAAACCATAACGTATCGCATCTATTTTGTTGCCCTTATTATCTTTTTGATGGCAGTGGCCATTACGATTAAATTGACTAACATACAATGGGCGCAGGGGGAGCATTATAGGGAATTAGCTAAAAAACTAGACGTTAAGACGTTTGTTATTCCGGCAAACAAAGGAAATATTTACTCGGCAGATGGCAGTTTGTTGGCTACTTCAATCCCGGAATACACGATACGTTTTGATGCCGTTAGTCCAAAAGATAAAGATTTCAATACCAAAGTAGATTCCCTTGCTGCAGGTTTGTCAAAAATACTTCGAAAACCAAAAACCTATTACGCCACCGCATTACGAAAAGCCCGAGCCAACAACAATCAATATTTCTTTATCGCAAAAGGTTTAAGTTATTCCCAATATACTGCCATTAAAAAATTACCTCTTTTTAAACTGGGAACCTACAGAGGCGGCCGTATTGAAAGTATCACAGAAGTCAGGAAACAGCCCATGGGGGACATTGCCAAGAGAACTATAGGCTACATAGGCTTGGATAAAAACGGGAAATCTAATGCGGTAGGAATCGAAGGTGCTTTTGAAAAATACTTGAATGGAAAAAATGGAAAAGTACTGAAACAAAAAATAGCTCAAGGTCAATATAAGCCAATAAAAGATGGTAATGAAGTTGAGCCTCAAGACGGGTATGATGTCATTTCAACTATTGATGTGTACATTCAAGATATAGCACACCATGCCTTATTAGAATCGTTACAAAAGTTTCAAGCCGAGCACGGCTGTGTTATTGTAATGGAAACCAAAACGGGGTACATTAAGGCAATATCCAATTTGGGAAAGGGAAAAGAGAACCAAGATTATTATGAACGTTTGAATTATGCCATTAGAGAAACAGGAGAGCCCGGGTCAACATTCAAGCTAGTCGACATGATTGCCTTGTTGGACGACCAAAAAGTAGATACCAGTAAGGTTTATAATCGTAAGGGAGGTTCAATCAATTTTTATGGCCACAATGTGGTCGATTCCCACCGAGAAGGTCCCCAGATGATTTCACTTGCCAAAGGTTTCGAAATATCCTCTAATACGGTGATGGTGCAAGCGGTACAACAGAATTATAAAAATAACCCAAAACAATTCGTAGAGCGCATCAATAATTTAGGATTAAATAAGCCATTAGGGATGGGATTGCAAGGGGAGGGCATACCTAAAATTCCGCAGCCGGGCACCAACAAGTGGAACGCGCTTTCTTTGCCTTGGATGGCTTTTGGTTATGGGATTGAAGTTACTCCAATGCAAACATTGACATTGTATAATGCTATTGCTAATAATGGTGAAATGCTAAAACCACAATTTGTATCGGAAATCAAGGAATTTAATACGACCATAAAAAAGTTTGATAAGCAGGTTATTAATCCCAAAATATGTTCCGATGCCACCATAAGCAAGTTGAAAGCTGTGATGGAAAATGTCGTTAAACGAGGAACGGCTAAAAGTATTTATTCTAAAGATTTTTCTATGGCTGGTAAAACTGGTACTGCACAAGGAAATTATGGCGTTAATGGTGGAGCAGATAAGCACTACATTTCTTCTTTTGTAGGTTTCTTTCCGGTGGATAAACCTAAATATACTTGTATCGTTGTGGTACATAAACCTAGTACGATAAACGGTAATTTTTACGGAGCCGATGTTGCAGCTCCCGTTTTTAAAAGAATTGCCCAGAAGATATTTACAGATTCCCCTTCATCAAATACCATTAACAACATCAACAAGAATATTTATAGTCAAGAAAAGAATTACAATGCCTATTACACCAAGTCCCAAAACGAAAAAAACACCATCCCAAACCTCAAGGGGATGTCAGGAATGGATGCTATTGCTTTATTGGAAAATAAGGGATTGCATGTAAAAATAAAAGGGATGGGAAAAGTTAAAAGTCAATCGATTGGGGTAGGGGTGCCTATCCTTAAAAACAGTTCAATAGTCTTGGAGTTGCGGTAGTGGTTTGTTATGGGAATTAGGCAATACTTGTATAAGAAATGTGGTTTGATGCATTTTATTATAAAATGATAATGCTTTTTTAAAAAATGTACTTTTCTCCGCTTGCATTTTTCATCAATAATTTACAAAACACCCTAATGGGTTGCGATTTTTAGGTAAATGCAATCCAAATGCTAAGCGTATTAATCCGCATTCTATCCGTATGAATTTGGATTGTTTTTAATGTAAAATTTCGGGTTTTTTTTGGTTTTTTTTTCTTCAGGTTTTTATATTTTTTTAAATTTTTATATTATTTCTAATATGAAATATTATATATAATATTTTCTTGAATGTAACCTACAAATGAGACACTTTTTTGGCTTGTCGAATGGGGAATTACAACTTTTTGAGCACTTTATTTGAAAGTTCATACCTAGTGTAAGTGTTTCTATACGAGCTTTTTCCTAGCCAAGAAACATTCAAAATTTTGGGGCTATACTTCTATAAAACCTATACAGTTCACTAGGTTGCCATAAGACCCATGCAGAAAATTAGGTTGGATTTTTAATTTAGGCATCCTGCTGTTGTTTTTTAAAAACAGAAGGGCTAGAATTTGGTTTTAGGTTCAACCAAATTCTAGCCCTTTTTTTAGGGTTTCGAATAATTTAATTTACATCAATTTTATATTTTAACCTTTCCTGGTGCTGCTCGTAAGCAACATAAATTGTTAATCCTATTACTATTACAGCAGCAGTTATACCTATAACAACAAGCATTTCGTTATTTGACTGAACCCTATGGTTTTCTGTTATTGCTAATTCAAAATCAAAATTTTTGGGTACTGTTGTATACTCTCTAATGTCAATCATAATTTTATAATTTTAATATTATTTGTATTTTCAATTAGTATTATCATAAATTCGTAAACACAATCTCTGTACTTTGCTTTATATATTACCTTATGGTTTGTTGCGTCGAACCGAAATCCTTTACCCTCCATCCAATCTATGTTGAAAATATTCTCTCCAGCTTCAACATAAATCTCAATAATTATTTTATGGTTTTTGTGTATAGGTTTGTCAAAAAAGGCTCTACCTTGTCTAATGCGAGATGCTTTCAAGTTACCGTGTTTGATTCTATTTTCAGTGCAGGCAAATCGTTGGGATATTTTCTTAGGAATAAACTCTTCCCCAGTCAATGGGTCTTTTCTAATAATCTGTTCCATCTTATGAGTTAATTGAATTGTTACGTAAAATAGCTTCGATAACACATATCTCGTACAAATAAACATCGCCCAATGTGGTATAGGGGAGTATACCTGTTTCTCGATATTTAATGATGGTATTGGGTGACAACCCAAAAAGATTTTTTAAGTCTCGATTACGATAATATCCATCGGACTTACTTTTTTCGACACTTTTTTTTAGACCGTTCTCCAAACGGTCAAGTTTGTCATGAATTGGCTCAAGCAACATTTGTATGTTGCGAACCGACGGAATGCTAATTTCTAAATTTTCCATTTCTTTATATTTTAATTTAATTGAAAAGGCTAAGAACGGAAAGTATTAAAAATCAGTCAATCAAATCGTGGTGATATCGTGGTGATTATCTGTTTCTAGAGTATTTTTTCTCTATTTTGAGTCTGTAATTTCTAATTTTATTTTCAATCATTTCAAGAGTATATAATTGTATTGGCAATCTGTTGTCATTTGTTATTTTTGATAAATCATTATTCAAACGTGTAATTGGGTAATTTTTTTCGTCTTTGTCGGTGTAATTAAAATTTTCTTCAAAAAAATGATATAAGTTTACTCTATTTTTTTCTTTGTCAATTTCGTCAATGTAAAATAGTCCAGAATCATTTAAAAATCTGAAAAGGACAGCTACCTCTATTTTTAACAAATCAATATTACACTTTAACCCCGATGGATTATTTTTTCTATTATAATTTATGCTAGTATAATTTTCTAGATTCAACTCTTCCCAGC
>JBIIKZ010000057.1:0-14889 GCA_044232905.1 Crocinitomicaceae bacterium | reverse complement strand
TAAACGCATTTGATCCTGTAGATTGTTAAATGATGTCCGGAATTTAAAACAAAGTAAAATGAATAAAGTAGTTTTTTTAGGTCTTTTAAGTATTGTACTTACAGCATGTAGTACAAGAACTGGTCACTTAACTGGAGTTTTGGGACGACCAACGTATCAACCGGAACTTCCTTTAGGAATGGTCTATGTCAAAGGTGGAGCCTTCAATATGGGAGATGATGATCAAGATGTGCCTTTTTTACACAATTCACGTAAGAAAACAGCATCTGTTCAAGCATTCTACATGGATCAAACAGAAATCACAAACAACGAGTATCGTCAGTTTTGTGATCATGTTCGTGATTCTATTGCTCGTGAATTGATTTATGCAAACACGGATTTAATAGAAGATGAAATATCGGGTGAATATATCAACTACAGAGAACGTTACTTTGACGAAAGCTCTAAAGAAATGGTAGATTACGAAGCGAGTGATCGTCCTAAAAATCGCGAGTTGTTTTCCTTAAATTGGGACAAAAAATTTAGCTATGAGGATGAAAAAATGCTTCCGATTCTAGCGGATATGTACTATCCTTCCAACGAACGTTTTTACAAAAAACGTGAGATTGATACCCGAAAATTATTATACAAGTATTATTGGTTAGATCTTCGCGAAGCTGCAAGACGTGGACGTGTAGAGATTGTTCCAAATGGAATTGATGGTAAAGGACAAGTTATTTCGGATAATCACCGTAAATTAAGTACTCCAGCGAATCCTTATAATGAAGAGCCACAAGGGATGGACTTAAATTTAGGACATGTAAATAAAAAATTGCAAAATAACGCGATTCGTGGTCATGCTGATAGATCTCGCTTTATCATTGAAGAGGTTATAAATGTTTATCCAGACACATTATGTTGGGTAAGAGATTTTACCTATGCTTTCCATGATCCAATGACAAATATGTACTTCCATCATCCAGCATACGACAACTATCCAGTAGTTGGTGTAACTTGGACGCAAGCGAGAGCATTTAGTAATTGGAGATCTCATTTATTAAACTCCTGGTTATTAGCAATGGGAGACATGTATTTAAATGATTTCCGTTTACCAAGTGAAGCTGAATGGGAAAGAGGTGCTAGAGGTGATTTAGCTGGTTCTCAATATCCTTGGGGTGGGCCATACACACGTAACTCTTACGGATGTTTCTTAGCTAACTTCAAACCAATGCGTGGACGTTACCAAGAGGATGGAGGTTTCCATACAGTTAAAGCTTTCTCTTACCAACCAAATGGATTTGGTTTATATTGTATGGCGGGTAATGTCTCTGAATGGTGTGAAACTGCTTTTGATGAATCTGTTTACGAGTTCTCAAACGATATTAATGCTGAATACAGATACGATGCATTGGATTGGGATCCGCCGAAATTAAAACAAAAAGTATTAAGAGGCGGGTCTTGGAAAGATATAGGTTACTACTGTATGACTTCCACTAGATCTTACGAATATCAAGATACTGCTAAATCGTACATTGGATTCCGTAATGTGATGACCCATATGGGTAGAGGTGGAGCAGATTTATTACAAGAAGGAAGTGCAGAAGAAATTGATGAGATTGAGTTAAAATAGAATTCAATTTGTAGATAAGTTAAGTTAAATTTAATACGTAGAGTTATGAAGATTTTTGGAATGGTCCCTGGTAGTTTGAAATGGAAAACTTTCATGAAGTATTTCTATGGGTATGGAGCAGCTGTTGTAATCCTTGGTGCATTATTTAAAATCATGCACTGGCCTGGAGCTTCTGCGATGCTTATTACTGGTCTTCTAGTGGAAGTTGCGATTTTTATCATGTCTTCTTTTGAACCACTTCCCCATGACTATCACTGGGATTTAGTTTACCCTGAATTAGCTCAGGTTCACGAACCAGGTCATGGTGAAGACGATTTACACGGATTAGTTGAAGAAGGTCATAAAGAGCATGATAAGCCTGCACATGAAACTGGTCTAACACAACAGTTAGATTCAATGTTAGCAGAAGCTAAAATTGATTCTGAATTATTAGAAAGTTTGGCTTCAGGAATGCGAAGCTTAGGAGAAAATGCAAATTCACTTCAAGGTATTTCTTCAGCAGTTTCTGCAACGGATTCTTATGTTTCTAGCTTGCAAGCTGCCTCTGATAAAGTTTCTTCATTATCGGATGCATACGAGAGAGCTTCATTAGCAATTTCTGGTATGACCTCTTCTTCAGAAGAAGGAGAATCTTTTGGGGAGCAAATGCAAAAAGTTTCTCGCAATTTAGCAGCATTGAACAATGTGTACGAATTACAATTAAAAGGTTCATCAGCACACTTAGAAGCTACTGAGAAATTCCAATCCCAAGTAACTGAAATGATGCAAAATCTTTCTGCTTCTACAGAAGATACAAAACTGTATAGAGAAAATATGGCTATGCTTTCTAAAAACCTTACAGATTTAAATAATGTGTATGGTAACATGTTGAAAGCAATGACCATCACAAGAGATTAATTTCTCACCTTTAATTTATCGATTATTAATTTTTTAATACTATAAGAAAATGGGAGGTGGTAATGAATCCCCAAGGCAGAAGATGGTTGGTATGATGTATTTAGTACTTACCGCACTTCTAGCTTTGAACGTATCTAAATCAATTTTGGAAGCGTTTGTAGCAATCGAAGAAAATATTCAGGTTGCTAATGAAAACGAGTATGCTCGTGGTCAAGAGAAAAAAGAAGAATTACAAGAAGTTGCTCAAGATAAATCCAATCCAGCATTGAGTGAAAAAGCTTCTCTTTTTTTGAAGGATGTGGATGCGATTGAGAAAAAAACTGCTGAAATGATTGTTTTTTTAGATCAATGTAAATTAGACATAATGACTCAATGTGCAGAAGCAGTTACAAAAGAGGGCAAAAATGCTCCCGGAATACCTGAAGAGGAAGCGTTGATTCATGAAGAATACGATTCGAAAAAAGCACCCTGTAAACCAATACGTATGCATCTAGGACATGTTCAAGGTCCAGATAAATACGACGAACCAATGCTTGTAATGGGTATTAACGAGGACATAAAAAAGCCTACAGGCAAAGGGGATGAGTTGTGGAAAAATTATAATAAGTATCGCAAAGAACTTGTAGAAATTTTAGTCAAAAGCGCATCAACACCTGAAAATAAATACAGTCTTAAATGTACAGATATCAATAAATTTGAGGGTAATAAAGATCTTGAAAAACAAGTGGATGCAATGATTAAGAAGGGTAAAATTAGTCCCGACGAAGTTGCTGAAGTTAAAAAGATTTATATTTCTATGTCTAAAAATGAATTTTATAAAGTACATGACATAGAAGGTGTGCATTGGGTTGGTAAAACTTGGGATCACAATCCTCAAGTTGCAGGTATAGCATCATTATCAGCACTTGAAAAAGAAGTGTTAACAGCACGTGCCGATGCGATTGCTTTAATTCGCTCTCGAGTTGGTGGTGGTGATTTTTCTTTCAATAAGGTACAAGGTTTTGCAAACGGTCAATTACTAGCTACAAAAGGAGATGAGGTTGAAATTAGCGTAATGATGGCTGCTTTTGATTCTGACAAACAACCAGAAGTCAAAGTAACTTCTGGTGGTGGTAAAGTTGAGCCTGCTGTAGATGGACAAGCGAAAGTAAAAGTTACTGCTAGTGGTTCTGGAGAAATGAAAGTGAAGGGGACTGTAATGATTCGTAAGAAGAATGGAACTCCTGTTGAAAAAGAATGGGAACATACGATTACGATTCAGGAGCCTTCAGGTTCAATTTCTTTACCTGATATGACTGTGTTGTATCAAGGTTATGCAAATAAGGTGGTTGGTACTGCAGCTGGTTTTAATCAATGTGATTTAATAGGTACTGGTGTATCAATTCAAAAACAAGGTGCTATTTGGATTGCAACACCAACTGTTGGACCTGGTAAAACTTGTCAGATTGCAATTAAAGGTACAAATACGGTTACCAAAAAATCTGCAAACTTAGGTTCGTTTACTTTTAAAGTTAAACCGCTTCCTCCTGCTGCTATATACTTTGCTGGTAAAGGAACTGGAGAAGCTGCGCCTAAAACAGCAATGGGACTCTCTGCTAAATTCCCTCCATCTATTGACTTACAAGGTATTAACTTTACAGTTCTGGATTGGAAAATGGATTTCAAAGGACGTACTGCTAAAGGTCAAGGGAATGTCATTGATGCTGTAGCATCTGGACTTTTAAAACAAGCAAAGCCTGGAGATATGGTAACTTTCTTGTGTAAATACACAGATGGAAAAACAGGTGCTAAGTTCGGTGCTTGTACCGTAAATCTAAATTAGAATACTTAAAAATTTAAGTTATGAAAAAGTTTATTTTATCCATATTTACTCTTGCTTCGTTTGCTTTTGTAAATGCACAAAACGAAATTAATGGTGGTCCCGTAAATATTCCTGCAGAGGGAGTTATAGATGGTATTTACATACAAGAACATATTCCAACGAAACGTTTAGTGCCATATGAATTTGTACGTGAAGCGGATGTCATGTTTCAAAAACGTATTTGGAGATCGATTGACATGCGTGAGAAAATTAACCATCCAATGTACTTTCCAATGGATGAGTTTACTGGTGCTGGTGATTGGGTTAAAAACACGACTCGTTGGTCTTTATGGACGGTTATTCGTCACCATATCATGAAAGGTGATTTAGTAATGTACGATAATGAAAACCCTAATAATATTGGTTCGTTTGATGGAGATTTGTTTAAATATCCGGTACAATTAGCTCCTGGTAAAAGTTATGAAAACGATACAACATTCAAAGATAATGTGTTACGTTTAATAGCTACTAGAAAGGATAAGGTAAATGCTGATGGTACTCCGATGGTTAAAACGGATCCAATGACAGGTGAGCCGTTAACAAAGTTAAATCCTGCAACTGGTGTAGAAGAACAAATATTAGAAGATCCTGAAGTTCGTTGGGTTAAATCTGAGGATATTGTGGAATACCGTTTAAAAGAAGATTGGTTTTTTGATAAAGAACGTTCTCAATTTGATGTACGTATTCTTGGTTTAGCTCCAGTAGTATATGATGCGGATAGAGATTCTAAAGGTGATATCACTACAATTAAAGGTAAAAAAATCTTGTTTTGGTTGTATTTTCCACATTGTCGTTTTGTATTTGTAAATTACAATGTTTACAATCCTAAAAATGATGCACAATGGATGAGTTTTGATGATTTATTTCAAAAACGTCAATTCAACAGTACAATTTACAAACAATCAAATACCTTTGATCGTACAATTGATACGTATAAATCTGGTATTGATGCTTTGTATGAATCTCAAAAAATTACAGAAGAGTTTAGAAATTTCGAACACGATTTGTGGCATTTCTAAGTTAATCTATTTTTATATTTTAATAAGGCTGTGTATATTTGTACACAGTCTTTTTTTTTTACAACAATATGGCACAAGATATTACAGTTACAATTATTGATAGAGAGGGAGTTTCCCATGATTTGGTTGCACCTACAGATATGAATATGAACATCATGGAATTGTGTAAATCCTATGATTTACCTGTAAAAGGAGAATGCGGAGGAATGGCGATGTGTGCTACTTGTCAATGTTATTTAGAATCAGAGACTTCTTTAGATGAACAAAGCGATGCAGAATTGGATATGTTAGACCAAGCATTTTTTGTTAAACCTAATTCACGTTTAGGTTGTCAAATTCCAATTGATGATGCGATTGATGGTATAGTATTACGTTTAGCTCCAGAGATAGATTAACAGAATTCTTTTGGTATCACGCATACTGGTATAGGAATCATTTTGTGTTGATTTATTTTGTGTAATTTTTTATATATTTCTATAACTTCTTTTTCTCTTGTAGTTAATTTTGTAGTATCTCCATTGAATTCCATTGCCCATTCCAACTCTGGATAACTTGCACCCATTTGTATTTCATCTGTTCGGTCTTCATCCCATAAACCATCTGTAGGGGCAGCATCTAAAATTTCTTGTAGAATTTTCAATTCTTTTGCCAAAATCCTAACTTGTGTTTTAGTTAAATCAGCAATCGGACTTACATCTACTCCTCCATCTCCATATTTTGTAAAAAATCCTACACCAAAATCTTCGATTTTATTACCTGTTCCTGCAACTAATAATCCATTTGCTTGCCCTAGTGCATAAAGTGTGGTCATACGAAGTCTAGAGCGTGTATTAGCCATTGCTAATTTGTTTTCAACGGTTGATAGAGGTAGAGAAGATTCTAAATGACTAAATGTGTTTGTCAAATCTATATCCAATGATTTCACGTTATTATATGTATTTGTTAAATAGGCTATATGTTTATGCGCACGTTTGTATTCATCATTTCTTTGTCGTAATGGTAAACTTACAATCAACACATCCAATCCAGTTAAAGCACATAAAGTGGAGGTTAGTGCTGAATCTATTCCGCCAGAAATTCCTATTATATACCCTTTTTGATTAGAATTAACAGCATAGGTTTTTAACCATTCCGTTATATGTTCAATTACTTTAATGTTTTGCATTTGTTTAGAATATAAAGGAAACTTTTAGCGTCAATTGATTTTGAGTGTTCCTAAGAGTTGTGTAGGAAGTTTTGTCTATTTTTTCAAATAAACTTTTATTTTTATCGACATCACCTATAATTGCATTAGTTCGATGAATGTTATTGATACCGTAATAGTATCCTAATTCAAAAACCATGGTGGATGTTCCATAATAATTCCATTCCATTCCACTCGCGATACCTATACTGCCCTTATAAACAGATAAATCAGCAGGTAATTCCATACGAGTTAATTCTGAAGTTGTAGAATTGTTATTAATGAAACCTTTATCATTGGTTATACTTTTTAAAATGAACGAATGTCGCATTCCAAATTTTGCAAAAAAACGTTTGTATCCAATATAATCAGTTCTAAATACAAACATGGTTGGAACACTTAAATATATTGGTATTTGAGTTCTTTCTGTAATTCTAAAAATTGAACTGGTAGAGGAATTATCTGATTTTGTTAAAATTCTAGAGTCGTTATATAAAGTATAGATTGTATCATTAAACGTATAGTTTTGTCTTGAAAAATCGAATTCAAATCCTGTTAATATACCTAGATTATCATTTAAATTTTTTATAATATTCATTCCAATGCTTAGATCGGTTCCAATATTTCCATTTGCTATTTTGGTATTCATTTTGTTGAAATTTAAACCACTACTTAACACGATTCCCATTTGTAATTTATGTGTAGTTGTAGTTTGCGTATTTCCATGCATTGTATGAATAGAAAATAGACAGAATAGTATTATGTGTTTAATTTCAATTTTCTTCATATTTCAAAGACTTTCCGTACATTTGGTTACTAATTTAATTAATATAAATGATACACAGAATTTTTTTCTATTTTTCATTACTTCTATTTCTTTTGGTTTCTTGTTCGCATAATCGCTTGGATATAGATGTTTCAAAATCGAAATTAGAAATACCATTTGTAAATTTAGATTCTTTGCTAGTACATACGAATAAGTCCGATATTTCAGTAGTATTTGATAAATATGCAGGAACTTCTGATGGTGTATTAGCTTATGAATTAGTGCATTGTTTGGGGATAGGTGGATTTAAAGATTCTAGCAGTTTAAATAGAATAGAGGTTTTCCGTAACGATCCATATATTAAAAGACTTGAGTCTAATATTTCGCACAGATTTCTTTTTAAAAATGATTTACAAAATCAAATAATAGACGGATTTAGGCATCTAGCATATCATTTACCTTCTCAACACTTTCCGAAACAAATTTTTTACCTTAATTCTTTATTTGTTTCCAATGTTTACTGTACAGATTCAGAAGTAGGTATCGGTCTAGAACGTTATTTAGGTCCAAATACGGATGTAATTAAGGAATTACCTTCTCAAGAGTTTTTTCAATGGATGAAGGATGGAATGTTAAAAGAATATATTCCTAGAGATGTTTTAGCTGAATGGATTGCAAAAAATGTTGTACCGGAAGAGGAAGGTACTTTTGCTGAAAAAATGATTCGTTGGGGTAAAATAATTTATTTGACGGAGGCAGCCTTTCCTGAAATCGATAAACATGTGTTATTTAGGTATACAAAAAATGGATATGCTTGGGCGGAACATAATGAAGCGTCTATTTGGAAGTATATCGTAAACCAAGATTTATTATTCTCTAAAAATGAAAGAGACCATGCAAATTTTTTACACGAAGGACCTTTTACAGTTGGTCTTCCTGAAAAGAGTCCGGATCGTTTAGGTCAATATTTAGGATGGAAGATTGTTCATGAGTTTATGCAAAAGAATGAATCCGTTTCTCTTTCCAAATTAATTAAAATGCCGTATAACACGATTTTACAATCGTATGAAATTGAATAGTCATGAGTAAAGAAATAACAAAAACGTCAAAAATTGAGGTTAATGTAGGTTTGAACGAAAACCATGTGCCGCTTCGAATGAAATGGAGCGCTACAGATGGTCAAGTTGAAAATCAAGACACGAAAGCGATGATGTTAGCTATGTGGGATGCCGATAAAGGGCATACGTTAAAAATTGATTTATGGACGGAAGATATGTCTGTTGAAGAAATGAAACAATTTTTTCATCAAACGTTATTGACGATGGCAGATAGTTTTGAGCGTGCTACTGGAGAAACTTTAATTTGTGAAGATTTACGTGATTATTGTTTTCACTTTGCAGATAAAATGAATGTCCTACCAGAATAAATTAGTAGGAGTATTAATTTTATGCTTACTCCCATATTTTCTGTTATTTGCGTATTGTCATCCTTCTGGAGATGATTTTTCGTATGCGATTTTAGGTTCCAAACAAGGACTTTTTCCAGCATTAATAGATGAATATAATTTATGGAATGGTCGTTATTTTTCGAATGTTTTTGTTTTAAAAAACCCATTAATATTTCCTAATTCTTGGTTGTCGATTTATCGAATAAGTTTGTTAGGGATTTTCTTGTCAACCATCATTTCGATTTTTTGTTTTTTAAATTATTTCTTTAAAAAAGTACTTAATAGGCTTGCTATTTTAATAATTACGCTTTTTTTAATGCTTTTAAATCTCTTTCAGATGCCTGTATTATCTGAAGGAACCTATTGGTATACAGGTGTTGTTACCTATCAATTAGCAAATTGTTTTACACTTTTTTATTTTATTGGATTACATCATTTTTCGTGTTATAAAAAAGGTCTCTCTAAAACGTTACTTTTTATTTTACTTTTTTGTTCCATCCTACTTTTAGCTGGATTCAACGAAGTTGAAATGTTATTTTTAGTTGCATTGCATGTTCTTATCGTAGTCATTCAATGGAGATATAAACTAGCTAATAGAACTTGGTTTTTGGGATTTTTGATAGCTTCATTGATTGGTTTTTGTTTGGTATATTTTGCACCTGGAAATAAAGTTAGAGAGGCTTATTTCATCGGTGAATCCCATCGGTTAGGATATTCGGTGTTGCAAACTTTTCTTCAAATGATTCGTTTCTCTTTTGATTGGACGATTAACGGTGTCCTAATTTTGCTTTCGTATATTTATCTTTCTTTTAGTCAATTTGTTATGTTTTTTTCAAATTTGTTGCGAAATCATTTTTTCGTAAACAGATGGATTGCATTTATCACGCTAATTGGCGTGTTATTTCTTGCAATTTTCCCTGCATATTGGAGTACTGGAATTATGGGCCAACACAGGACTGTTAACATGGCTTATTTTTATTTTATTATGTTGTGGTTTATTAATTTAACTGTTTGGAGTGATGTATTAATTAACAGGAAAATATTTGGCAATGTTCAAATAAAGAAAATAGCATTAATAGTATCCATATTATGTATAGGATTTAGTAATAACAGCTTTACTGCATGGAAAGATTTGGTATCAAATGATGCTAACAACTTCAATAAACAATTGAACAATCGTTATTTATTATTGGATAATATGGATAAAAACATGGACAAAATTCAAACAATACCTGTCTTAAATATAAAGCCTACATCTATATTTATTTATGACATTTCTAGTGATCCAAAGTATTTTCCAAATACGTGTTATAAAACATATTGGGATTTAGAATCTTATTTAATTGCTAAATAAAAAAGGGTAACTTTTCAGCTACCCAATTCATCAATTATAATTCATCAATTATAATCTGTTACATTTTTCTTCGTTTATCTTTCTCTGTTATAATATGCATCTCTTCAATTAAATTATCTGCTTCTGCATATACATCGATTACCCATAGTATGTATCTAGAATCACATACGATGTTTCGACACCTAGAAGGATCAAACATATAATCACTCATCGTACTTTCCCAGGTGCGGTCAAAATTAATCCCTATAAAGTAACCATCTTTGTTTAATACAGGTGAACCAGAGTTACCTCCTGTTGTGTGATTAGAAGCCGTATAACACACCCATAACTCCCCGTCTTGGTCATATCCACCATATTCTTTTTTCTCGTACAATTCTTTTATACGCGGTAATAGTTCAAAATCAGGATTATTTGTTCTGTTTTTTTCTAATATACCTTCTACGGTAGAATGATTTTTATACTCTAATCCATCTTTAGGAGAAGATCCTTCTAGTTTTCCATAAGCAATTCGAAGTGTACCGTTGGCATCCGGCCAATGTTTGTCTTTCGGAAACATAACGTGTTTACCTTCAATATATATTTTTAATAGATCATCCATTTTTGCGTTGAAATCATCTAATCTTGGAACAATTTCAGTGCTGTATTTATTAATAATATCTGTATACAAAATATAGGCTGGATCTTGTTTTATTTTTACGATGGATTCGTCATTCAGGTTTGCGTAGAAATATGCTAACTTTTCTTTATCCGTAAAAATCGATTTTGTATATATTTCGTTAGACCATTCTTCAGTTTTTTTACTTAATACAGTCGTTGGAAGATAGTTTGGATTCATTAAATGAATAAACTCTGCATGTAATAAATTAAAAATAGTTTGATCTATTTCTTTATTGTAATTCTTAAAGAATTTTTCATACGAAGTTTTAATTTTTTCAATTTTAGTAGGTATTTCACCTGCAGATTTATACTTGTCATAATTTTTGACTAACTCATCTACAACTCTCACTTGTTTAAAAAATTCTGGTCCACCACCGATATAGATGTATTCCATAATCATCGTATTTGTGAAGTCATATTCTTTATTTTCTTCAAATAAATTATTCATTTTTTGCACAATATCCCCATATCGATTCCTCCATTGCTCCGTTTTCTGCGCTGTTTTAGTATATTTTGCCTCGTATTCTTTTTTAATTTCAATCGCATTAAGTTCTACCAAACCTTGCACTTGGCCAATCCATTTCTTATAGGAATTTGCGATTGTTGCTTGCTTTGCAGCGTATTTAATGCGAATATCATCGCTAGCGCGCATACGTGTGTTAATAATGGATAAAGACTTTTCACGCATACCAATCCGCGCAGGTCTTTCTCTATTTATTAAATATGCTAATTGTCCCGAGACAGTATGTTGTTCAGTAACACCAGGAAATCCGTATACCATTGTAAATTCTCCTGATTTTCTATGTCCAGCATCGATTGTTAAGGAGTATTCAGGAACATATGGAATATTAGTTTGATTGTATACAGCAGGTTTATTATCAGGACCGGCATAAATTCTAAATAGTGCAAAATCTCCAGTATGTCTTGGCCAAACCCAATTGTCTGTATCACCACCAAATTTCCCAATAGAACTTGGAGGAGCGCCAACAAGTCTTACATCTGTAAATACTTCAGTAGTCATAGCATAAAAGCTATTACCATAGTCAAATTCTTTAATATCAATTTTGTAGTGGGTATTTAAGCTCTTATCTTTTATAATTTGTTGGATGTTTTCTTTGATTTTTTGGTTACGTTCATTTAATGGCGTTTCGTCCGTAACTCCAAATAGCACACTTGCAGTTACATCATCTATACGAACAATACGGGTAGCTGTTAAACCTGGATTTGCTAACTCTTCTGCTTTAGTTTTTGCCCAAAAACCGTTTTTTAAATAGTCGTTTTCAAGTGATGAATGTGATTGAATGTTGTAAAAACCACAGTGATGATTGGTTAAGATTAAACCTTGGTCAGAGATTATTTCAGCGGTGCATCCCCCATTAAAACTGATTACAGCATCTTTTAAACTTGAATTATTTATACTGTAGATTTGCTCTGCAGACAATTTCATTCCTTTTGCTTTCATGTCTGATTGAAAAGCTTGAATTAAAGACGGAATAAGCATTCCTTCTTCAGCAAAGGAAATAAGCGTAATAAAACTTATTGAGATAGCGAATAAAATTTTTTTCATTCTTATTTTTTTATTTTTAGATATTAACATCAAATATATTAATTAATTCTAGAATGCTTTTTTAGAAATTAATCGGATAGAACTTTTTTTTGCATTTTTGTAGTATGAATCTATTAAAATTTGCCTTTTTGATGGGCGTTATGTTTGCTGTTTTTGGTTTTTTATGGGGATTTGTTCGTTTATCCATTACTTTAATAAGACCTAAGTACTTTGAAAGAAGTATCATTGAAGAATATTCTATTAAAACGCTACAGTATTTTTTTTTAATCGATGTTACTTTTTTGTTTTGTTTAAATCAAAATAACTCAGGCTTTATTCTCCCATATGAATTATATACAGGTGCATTGATTTTGGTGGTTTATTTTGTTGGGAAACTGCAGAACAGACAAAAACGATCTACTTTATTTAAGGCAACTTTAGGGGAAAACATGAAGTTTTTAACACCGATATTTAATTTAAAAGCTGAAGTAGGAGTTATTCTATTTGGGATAGGAATGTTTGTTTTTTTTATTTTTAATCCACAATATGCTCAAAATCCAATCAGTAATTGGTTTTATGAATCAATAGTTGGAATTGAAGAAGCTCCTATTATAGGTTTTATTTTCAAAATAATAGGATTTTTCATCCTTTTAAGTATTTCTAATAAATTAATCAACGGTGTTTTTTATTTAATGTCCGGTAAACCACTTGTTACAACACAGATGCATGTAAAAGAAGAACATAACAAAGAAGATTCTACTAAATTTGACGATTTTGAAGAATTATAATGTTGTAGTTTCTAGTTGATTTATAACGTGAATTAATTGTGGTAACAATAGTTTGACTTCATTGTTCTCTAGCACGAAATCTGTTAATTTCAATTTAATTTCATCGGAAAGTTGACTATTCATGCGATGTTTAATTTCGATTTCGTTTAAATAATCCCTTTTTTTGATTCGTTCAATTTTGATCGAATTATCTGCAGTAATTAAAATAGTTTTATCAAATCGTTTGTAAGATTCAGTTTCAAATAAAAGTGCGGATTCGTTGAATACAAGTTTACTATCTTGAGATTTACTCCATTTTTCAAATGAAAGATATACTTCTGGATGTACCATAGCGTTTAATTCATTGCGTAAAGTAGGTGTTTCAAAAATTTTCTGAGCAATAAATGATTTATCTATTATTCCATTTAAATATGTCTTATTACCTAATAATTTCTTTATTTTTTTTTTTAAATCTAGATTTTCATTCATCAATTTTTTTGCTTCCCTGTCAGAATAAAAAATTGGATAGCCTAATTTTTCTAGAATTTGGCAAACAAAAGTTTTCCCGGAACCTATTCCACCAGTAATACCAATTTTTAACATAATATATTTCTATTAATAATATTTCAAAGATAGGTTAAACTAAAAATGTAGCAAGATTTCATTCAATAATGTCTATTTTTGTAGCAATATGTCGGATAAATTAGATCAAAATAAAGCATGGTTTAGTACTTGGTTTGATACCAAATATTACCATTCGCTCTATAAAAATAGGAACGAGTCAGAAGCTGAATTGTTTATATCTAATTTGTATAAATATTTGAATTTATCCAATGAGTATGTTTTAGATTTAGCTTGCGGAAAAGGCAGACATTCTGTAACACTCAATAATTTAGGTTTAAAAGTATTAGGGGTTGATTTGTCTCCGCAAAGTATTCAAAGTGCCACACATTTTCAAAATAATCATTTGAAGTTTCAAGAACATGACATGCGCGAAGTAATTGAAAATGAGAGTTTTGATATTGTTTTTAATCTTTTTACCAGTTTTGGTTATTTTGAAATTGAAGAAGATAATTTTAAGGTATTAAGATCTATTTATGAAATGTTACATACGAATGGTTTGTTAGTAATCGATTTTATGAATGTAGCAAAAACGTTAAATTCCCTTGTAAAAGAAGAGATTAAGATAGAAGATAATATCGAATTTAATTTAAAACGTGAATTCGATGGTAAGTTCATAAATAAAAACATCTCTTTTACAGATCAAGGTCAAGTATTTAATTTTCAAGAATCCGTTCGTGGTTTTACATTTGATGATTTTCACAATATGTTGAAAGAAACAAATTTCAAAATTGAGAAAGTTTTCGGTGATTTTCAACTAAATACATTTGATGTAGCTACTTCAGATCGTTTAATTATAATTGCACGAAAATTATGATGGATCTTTTTAATGTTTTGTTGTTGATTTTCGCAGTTTTTTTGGGAGGTGTAATTGTTTCCTTGATGGATGGATTTAAACAAAAAAAGTTGATTAAGATTATGTTAGCTTTTAGTGGTGGGTTTTTATTATCCATCGCATTTGTTCATTTTTTACCTGAGTTATATGAGTCAGAATCTAAATATAGTATCGGGTTATTTATTTTGATTGGTTTTTTAATTCAATTATTTTTAGAATATTTTTCAGGAGGGATAGAACATGGACATATTCATATTCACAAAAATCACAGAATTCCTTGGGCTTTGTTTATTTCTTTGTCCATCCATTCTTTTATTGAAGGTATCC
>JBIIKZ010000111.1:0-4223 GCA_044232905.1 Crocinitomicaceae bacterium | reverse complement strand
ACGTGATTTAAAAAAGGCAGCAAGTTGTATTGATAATTTTGTAAAGATTCAAAAATACAGGAAACTTAAATTTTCTGAATTTGATGTTACCAAGGCAAGAGAGTTATTGCGTTTTACAAGTGAATCTCCTAGAGTGCAATTCAATTTCAAGATTGTATACTCAGCATTACTTGGTGAAATGTTTGAAACGTATAAACTTTCTAATCCGTTCAAATCCATCAAGCTTAAAAAGCAAGAAGAGGTCCTACATAGGTCTATAAAAGAAATAAAGGAGGTGCTAGCCGAAATTTACGAGTTTAATGCTAAACTTCATCTCTGCTGTTTAATTGCTTATGGCTGTTTGCTTAGACCTCACAGGGAGATACGAAACTTAAAATGGAGTGACTTCAGTGAAGATTGTTCATACATTAGTCTGTCTGTAGCACAAAACAAGGGAAAGAAAAATAGAATTGTACCTGTTCCTAATTACATAAAAGTTTATTTGACCAAAGGGAACGAATCAAATAACATATTTACCAATAGACCGGATGCATATAACGAAGATTATTTTAAAACGTTATGGACTAAATACAAAAAGAAATCAAAGCTCCTTAAGAAAGAAAACACGTTATACAGCTTTCGTCACATTGGAGCTATCAATGTTTATGAAAAGACTGGCAGTTTAAGCAAATTACAACAAGTTATGGGGCATAGCAACTTGAAATGTGACTTTAACTTATTTAAGAGGCTTAGGTGTAAAACAATTGACCGTGGAGGACATGCCTGAATTATAGTTTATAAGCGATGCATCAGCACGTGATTCAATAAACTATTTTTCTTTAAAGAAGCTCTGAAATTGTTCATTCAACAAGGCTTCTTTGTTTATTTTGCCATCATAATCAGCGCTAAGTAATCCTTCAATAAGTTTTCTACGCTTTATACTAGAGCCCTTCGAGAAGAATTTTGGATTCACAATATACAAAAACTATAAGTCCAAGCGATCTATTAGTAAATACTTTTCCTTGAACTTCTTTACAATATCACTTAACGTTTTGTCTTTTGGAGCTTTACCTGATATTTCTTTAGCAAATGCAATGTATTCAGCCTTAAATGAGCCATTAAGCAAAATTGTGTTATCAGCATTCATCCTTTCACAGATGTAACTCAAGAACGACATTCCTGTAGCGTTTAAATTCAACTCGAGAATAATGTGTTGGAAGTTGTGATGTACGGTGTGTCCATTCTCCAAAAATCTGATGTTTGGATTCACAGTTTTGCCTTGATGGGTGATGCTTGCGTTTATTGTGATGTAGTTTTTTTCCATTTTTACGGGTCTAATATACCCCTGTTTTTCTTCTGTAACCCTTGCTTTTAATAGAATTAAGTGCTATTTTTGCTATAGTTTAAAAGATTGTCGATACAGTTTACTTTTAATGTTTACTTCTTATCGATTATCTTGTATAGCGCAATCAATGTATAAGCTCTTCATCGATTAAAGCTTGTACATGCAATTTTATAAAATATAATCCACATGTCAAAGAAAAAAACAAATACAAGAGTCATATCGTCTCCTATACACAATGAATTTGCTACATTCAGTAGAAGTATGGTCAACGATTATCGTCTTACCAAAGAGCAAGTCAATACATTCAAGCATGTTGATGGTGAGCTTGTAAAAGTGTCTGCATCAACTATTGTAAATGAAACTGGTAAGGCTAAATATATCACATTCAGGATGCCTCTTTTGGTAAAGGATGCTTCCAACACCAAAGATATTGTAACCACAGTTAATAGTGATGCTGTAAATTTATCAAATCAGACAGTTAGCTTCTCGGATGAAGCGTTGCTCTACTTAATACATCTAGCAGGACATCCAAAGAACGTATTCTTGTACATCGTGTTTTACTTGCTCAATGAGGAAACGCTTGAATTTCGTGCGGATTCACTTGTTCAAAGCTATTACATGGAATTCTGCAAGGCTACAGGATACAAACCATCATTAACAGCTATGAAAGAAGCAATTAAAACGTTAAGTGAAATGCGTTTGATAATTAACGTAGCACATAATCGGTACATGATGAATCCAATTGTACTAGGATTCAAAAGCAACGTGATTAGAAACACAGCATTCAGATTGTACGTTAACAAACTAAATGAAAAGGGAAAGGATGTAGAAGATTGGTTGCTACCACAGATTGGCTTACTCAAGAAATAATTTGTGTGCGTGAAGTTGAAGCTGGACACACAACACCCCCAAAATCTTGCTTCTAAACCAAAAACTAATTCCGTATTACATAAGTAATATATATAGCTATTCGTAGCTAAAAATGGATTGTTTTCCCCACTTAATCAAAAAAATTATTTCCAAAATTTTTTACCAAATTTGGTTAGTTTGATCTGTACGTGAATTTGAAGGCTCCTTCCCTTAAGACCTCCCCATGGGTAAATTTCATCATCGATAGCCCTCCCCAGTAAAACTTTTTAAAAATATTTCTTCAAATGTGAGAAACCGTAAACTTGTTTAAATACAATAGGTTATGTTTACCTTTTCCTGAAAAAATTAGGAAAGTATTAATAAGAATATTATTATTGCAGAATAATTAAACAGGGTAGCCGAAAACTGAATAGAGTAGGTGAAAAATAAATACATATCATGAAAAAAAATATTTTATGTGGCATCCTGTTTTTTTCCATAGGAGCTCAATCGCAAACATTTAAATACAGGGTTGTTACCAGTATTGAATCTGTAGTTCCAGGAGGGGTGGGTAGGTCTAGAATTATTGAGAACGGAACAGAGGTAGATTACACAAAATTTACTACTGTAAGAACTAAAGAAGGGAAAGAAAAGACTGACATGGACAGAAGCGATGTTAAAGTTGACAACTTAAAAGAATCTACTTTGGTTAATTTTTATAGTTTTGTTGGAATTAATTTTCAGAATATAGCTTCTAATGACGCTATGATTACATCGATGTTAGATAAATATAGTAAAGACGGATGGGATTTATTTAACATCGTTAGCGGTGTAGAAAGTGATGCGGGGAAAGCAGATCGTGATGGTATATTTATCACTCGCTTTTTTTTTAGAAAAAAATAGTTATAATGGTTTGAATTGTATAGTTATGAAATAAATGAGTTAATAGTATTGTTAGATCAATATTTATCAAGAAAGGCGAACCGAAATGGAACGTCTTTTTTATTTAAAAAAACATTTACCCTAAATGTGGAAAACCGTAAACTTATTTAATTACAAATAGTTAGGTTTGCTTTTCCTGATAAAAATTAGGAAAGCATTAATAAGAATAGTAATATTTTTTGATTTTTAAATTATTGAATTATGAAAAAAATACTGACGCTTTTATTGGGAATAATTTTACTTACAGGATGTACAAAAGATGATAAATCAAATGTTACATTTGAAGATTTACCTTCAGTTGTCATTGGCACCCAAACATGGACTTCCAAAAACCTCGATGTTACTACTTACAGAGATGGTACTCCAATACCACAAGTAACTAACCCAACAGAGTGGGCTAACCTAACCACAGGCGCTTGGTGTTATTACAACAACGATTCTGCAAATGGTACTACTTATGGCAAATTATATAACTGGTATGCTGTTGCAGGAATTCACGATAATAACCCTAACACCCCTAATAAAATACTAGCCCCAACTGGCTGGCATGTTCCTACAGATGAAGAATGGACAAAATTAACCACCTATTTAGGAGATGGAGGAAAAATGAAAGAAGTTGGTACAATTCATTGGAATGATCCAAATACAGGAGCTACAAATCAGAGTGGTTTTACTGCACTTCCTGGAGGTAATCGCCATAATGATGGGTCTTTCATAAATATAAACACAGATGGATATTGGTGGAGTTCAACAGAACAATGTTTGAATTGCGGTTATTCTTGGTACCGTGAAATTTCTTACAATGGTTTAGGAATCTATAGGAATGGTAATTATCCTGCTAATTCAAATGGTTTATCAGTACGCTGCATTATGGATTAATTAATTTTTAAACCATGAAAAAACTAATTTACTTACTAAGCGTTACATTTTTACTGCTTCAATCGTGTTCTTCTGGAGAGGATTCTAGTAGTGGTAGTTCTGTTATATTATGTAAAAAAATGGGTCCAGGAAATTTTACTATCGATTATGTTTATAATGGTAACAAAATAGAAAAGACAATGATCAATGACCAAATATTAAGAAAATATTACTACACAGGAAATTTGAT
>JBIIKZ010000110.1:0-4239 GCA_044232905.1 Crocinitomicaceae bacterium | reverse complement strand
GTTTAAACTATTTTAAGAATAGGCGATTGTATTAATATAAAGTTGCATTAACTTTAATTTTTATTATATATTTTCGTAGAATGAGATTAAAAAAGTGGATTAGTAATATCTTCTGGGGTACAATGACCTCTAAGGGAAATATCGAAAAATATCAAGAACAAATTAGAATTGTCGAATGGAATGCCATCAAATCCTATATTCCGCAAGGATGTAGTTTTTTAGATGTAGGATGTGGAGCAGGATATAGTTTGATGAAAGCTTTTGTTGATTTAGATTGTACTGTTAAGGGTGTTGATCCAGAGCCTGGTGCTCATGGTGTTGGAAGGTATACAGAGAATTTATGGAAAGAAAGACCAATTATTCAAGCTTCGGCAGAAAATCTACCTTTTCAGGATGAGCAATTTGATATAATCTATTCATCACATGTTTTGGAACATGTTAACTCAGAAACACTATCCTTACGTGAAATGAAGCGAGTAGTAAAATCAGATGGAAGAATTATTATTGGTATGCCAACCGCTTCCATGGCTTGGTTAGCATTCTTTTCCCATTTTTTATTTACTACGCATATTAATCTCTTGTTTTTATGTAAAGCATTTAAGTACAGAGATTTTAAAGAGAGATTATCGTTATTATTTGTACCTCGTTCTCATAGTTTTCCAAATGCAAGTTATATTTTTTATGATTTAAAGCACTATAGGATTACTAATTGGAAGAAAATTATTTCAAGAGAATTTGAAATAGAAAAAATCATACTTCCTGCATTTTATCCTTTTCCAGACTTTATTCAATTTTTTAAAATGCGCAAAAATTTCTTTTTGAGTAGCTCTGTTTTTTTTATTTGTTCTAAAAAATAATAGGTGCGAATTCTATATTTCATACCAAATTTGTCCATGGGAGGAGCTGAAAGGCTTGTGATTGACATTTGTAATGAACTTTCAACACGGGATAGTATTTCTGTTGCGTTAGTTGTGATGAATAACATAAACGATTTCGATGTACCTATCCTTTTTCCTATAATTCAAACGGATTCTCGGGTTACATTATCTATTGTAACGAAAAACAACTATGATCTAAATTCATTAAATAATTTGTTAGCTGATTTTAAGCCAGATGTTATTCATTCACATTTATTAGAAGCTGAGATTTTAAGTAGAGCAGTTATAAAACAAGATGTTCGCTATTTTTCCCATTTCCATGATAATATTAGTCAGTTAAAAAAAAACAAATTATGGAAGTTTTCTTCGAAAAAAGAAATCGCTAGTTTGATCGAACGGAATTGGTTATTAAAACGGTACAAAAAAAGTAAAACCAATTTCATTGCTATTTCGAAGGATACTGCGGATTATATAGATACCCATATTCCAAAACATAGAGATTTAAAGGTTTGTTTTTTGCATAATGCAATCAATATATCAAATTTTCAACTACCAAAGATTGAAAAACAAATAACTAATTCTAGTAAAATTACTCTTTTATCTATTGGTAGTTTGGTGACTAAAAAAAATCAGTTGTTTCAAATTGAAATCGTACATGAATTATTGCTGAGAGGCTTAGATGTGGAATTACAAATATGTGGAGAAGGTTATGCTAGAGAACGAGTAGAACAAAAAATTAAGGAATATAAATTAGATAAAAGTATTCATATCTTGGGCAATGTTAAAAATGTACAAGATAAATTGATGCAAGCGGATTTATTGATTCATACTGCTACTTATGAGCCATTTGGATTAGTTTTTTTAGAAGCAATGGCTGCTAAAGTACCTATTGTAACTTTAAATGGGAAAGGAAATACAGATATTATTCTCCACAAGTATAATGCTTTACTGGTAGAGCATGAAGACGTTACTCAATTTTGTGATGCTATAGAATTGATAGTAAGCGATACTTCTTTACGTAATACAATCACAATGCAAGGTGCAGAATTTGTAAAAAAATATGATATAGCTTTATATGTTGATCAATTGTTGAAATTATATGCGTCAAAATAGGGATGATTTAGTTGCATTACAATCCAGTTTACCACTTTTTTTTCATGTGGATTGGTTAGATTTTGTGTGTGGTACTAATAATTGGGAAGCTCTTATATATGCCGATAATACGCGTGTAAAAGGGGTTTTTACGTATGCATTAAACGGTTCTCGAATTTTTTCTCCAGTTTTAGCGACCTATATGGGACCGTATCTCATTGAAAAAAATATTACTACTAAAGAAGTTGCTACAGTACAAATGAAGTTTCAAGAATTTATACTTGAAAATATTCAGTTTGATTATTTTGAACAACGTTGGCATCCTCATTTTCACAACCATATTGCTTTTTTTCAACATGGGTTTAAGCAACAAACAAGATATACTTATGTACTGAAAGAATTACATAAGTTACAGACTATTTGGTCTAATTTTAAAACGTCTTTACGTTCTGATATTCAACGCGCTGCTAAGCAATTAATAGTCACGAATCAATTAGATTCAACTGATTTTTTCGCGTTGTTGGATGTTACTTTTCAAAATAATAAAGTGAAAAATCCATATAGTTTTGAATTAATTCAGAAACTATTGGAGTATATTTCAGTCCATCAGTGTGGTAAATTATATGTTGCCAAAAATAATGCAGGAACTGTAACAAATGTGATTCTTGTACTTTGGGATTCTGAATCAGCCTATTATTTGATGAGTGCAAGCGAACCTACTTATAAAAAAAGTAATGGAAATAGTTTATTATTATGGCACGCTATACAAGATATGTCTAATTATACCAATCGATTTGATTTTGAAGGCTCGATGCTACTAGGAATTGAAAATTATGTGCGTGCATTTGGAGGTGACTTAGTACCTTTTCATCATATATTCAAGTCAAATAATTCTTTGCTAAGACTAATTCTCAATCGCTTTAAAAGCTAGATTTTGTATTACAGTTCAATCAATAATTTACTGAATTTTTCAAAATTTATCGCTGCATTGTACTCTAATTCCCAGGTTTGTTTTGCTTGTTGACTTTTTTCAATTTTTTGTTCAACAGAAAGGTTATAAAACGCAATAATCGCAGCTGCAATTTCTTCTTTGGTAGGGTTTTTGGATATTAAAGTCCCATTCTTGGGATTTACAATTTCTGCGTTACCACCGACATTTGTGGCGATACAAGGAATACCGCAACTCATCGCTTCCATAATGGATACAGGTATCCCTTCGAAAGCACTTACATTGATATGTAAATCAATTACTTCATTTTTTAAGAATGCTTGCACTTCCTTTATATCCATAAATCCTTTAAATTCGATAGCGATATTTGGCTTTAATTTAGTAATAGCATGACCTTTCTCTTTTAAATGGATTATGTCATTTCCTGGTCCGATATGTATCCATTCGATATTTATGGTGGAAGGAATATGTGCTATTGCATCTAAAAGTAAAGTAACACGCTTTACAGGTGAGATATATGAAATGCTTACAATACGTACTTTATTTGTGTTAAATTTTATTGATCTATCCTCACTAATAGCATGAATTCCTAATTTAGATACGTGTATATTTTGAAAGTTTTCTTGAAGTGTTGTGCAAAGGTAATTTTTTGCATTTTCAGAAATTGGACAGAATAAATCGAGATTGCGTAATAATTCCTTTCTAAAAGGAAGATAACCACTTTTTGTTCGTTCAAAATAAACATCCCAATTATGTGCTCTCGAAATAATTTTGGATTTAATTGTTGCTTTATTTTGAATAAGTGCTAGTGTATGAAAATCTAACCAATAGGTATACATTATGTCACAATCCGCTCGGGTTACTTGTTTTTCTAATGCATTATAAAATAATTGGGCTTTCAAATGATAGCTAATTACATCTTTTAGTGCTGCGTATCGTACTTTTTTTAAAAACCAAACACAATAAATTAGTTCCTTGATTAGAGATATATTCCATAATTTAAAGAGTTTTGGTAAAAAATTATTTTTTTCTTTTTTTAGAATCGTAACAAAATCAATATTTTTTAATAACTGAAAATGATCCGTCTCAAAACTTAAATTTTTTAAATTATTTTTAGTTTGGTTATTCCCCGATGTGTTTATTATAGTGATTTTATGAAATTTAGTTGCTACTTTTTCTAATTCAGGGATTAGAAAAGGTGCTTCAACCCTCCAAAAATCACTTACTATTAACATTAAATTATTTTTTTTCTCCAAGGTTCTGTTAATTTTTCAATATTTTTAAAGTTATATAATTTTTTACAGTATTTTAAATATTAAT
>JBIIKZ010000109.1:0-4245 GCA_044232905.1 Crocinitomicaceae bacterium | reverse complement strand
GTAACTTTACACGTTGGTGTCAAATTGGTGGTCTTTGGACTTTTATAGCATTACATGGTGCTTTTGGTCTAATTGGATTCTGTTTACGTCAATTTGAAATTGCACGTTTAGTTGGTATTCGTCCATATAATGCAATTGCATTTTCAGGTCCAATATCAGTTTTCGTTTCTGTATTTTTAATATACCCATTAGGTCAAGCAAGTTGGTTTTTTGCACCAAGCTTTGGAGTTGCAGCAATTTTTAGATTCTTATTATTTTTACAAGGATTTCATAATTGGACATTAAATCCATTTCATATGATGGGTGTTGCGGGTATTTTAGGAGGAGCTTTACTTTGTGCAATTCATGGTGCGACTGTTGAAAATACACTATTTGAAGATGGTGATGCAGCAAATACTTTTCGTGCATTTACACCAACACAAGCTGAAGAAACTTATTCAATGGTAACCGCGAACCGTTTTTGGTCGCAAATCTTTGGAGTTGCTTTTTCAAATAAACGTTGGTTACATTTCTTTATGCTATTCGTTCCAGTAACAGGTCTATGGACAAGTGCTATTGGTATAGTAGGATTAGCATTAAACTTACGTGCTTATGACTTTGTTTCACAAGAACTTCGCGCGGCTGAAGATCCTGAATTTGAAACATTTTATACTAAAAATATTCTTCTAAATGAAGGTATTCGCGCATGGATGGCAGCTCAAGATCAGCCACATGAAAACTTTGTATTCCCTGAGGAGGTTTTACCACGTGGAAACGCCCTTTAATAACGTAACTGGTCGAGATATTGAATCTACAGGTTTTGCGTGGTGGTCTGGTAATGCACGCTTAATTAATGTTTCAGGAAAATTACTTGGTGCGCATATCGCACACGCAGGAGTTATGGTTTTCTGGTGCGGTGCGATGACATTATTTGAGGTTTCTCACTATATTCCAGAAAAACCTTTATACGAGCAAGGCTGTATATTACTACAACACTTAGCTACATTAGGTTGGGGTGTTGGTCCTGGTGGTGAAATTTTAAATACTTATCCATACTTTGTTGTTGGGGTTGTTCATTTAATTTCATCTGCAGTTTTAGGATTTGGTGGTATCTACCATTCAGTAATTGGACCTGATACACTTGAAGAATCATTTCCATTTTTTGGATATGATTGGCGAGATAAAAATAAAATGACAACAATCTTAGGAATTCATTTATGTTTCCTTGGGTTTGGTTCTCTTCTTCTTGTAATTAAAGCGATGTATCTTGGTGGTGTATATGATACATGGGCACCAGGAGGAGGAGATGTTCGTCTAATATCAAACCCAACCTTAAATCCAGTTGTAATTTTCAATTACGTACTTCGTTCACCTTTTGGTGGAGATGGTTGGATTATTGGTATAAATAATATGGAAGATTTAATTGGTGGACATATTTGGGTTGCAGCATTATGTTTATTAGGCGGTATTTGGCATATTACAACAAAACCATTCTCATGGGCGAGAAGAGCTTTTGTTTGGTCAGGTGAAGCATACTTATCATATAGTTTAGCAGCACTTTCAGGCATGGGTTACGCTGCTGCAAGTTATGCTTGGTATAACAATACAGCATATCCTAGTGAATTTTATGGTCCAACAGGACCAGAAGCATCTCAGTCTCAAGCTTTTACATTTTTAGTACGTGACCAACGTTTAGGCGCAAATGTTGCCGCAGCGCAAGGTCCAACGGGTCTTGGAAAATATTTAATGCGTTCACCTTCAGGAGAAATTATTTTTGGTGGAGAAACTATGCGTTTCTGGGATTTACGTGCACCATGGGTTGAACCACTTCGTGGTCCAAATGGATTAGATATAAATAAAATTAGAAATGATATTCAGCCTTGGCAAGAACGTCGTGCAGCAGAATATATGACACATGCCCCTTTAGGAGCATTAAACTCTGTAGGTGGTGTAGCAACAGAAATTAACTCATTTAATTATGTTTCTCCACGTTCATGGTTAACATGTTCACACTGGTTCTTTTCATTTTTCTTGTTAGTTGGTCATTGGTGGCATGCTGGTCGTGCTCGTGCAGCAGCAGCAGGTTTTGAAAAAGGAATTAATCGTGAATCAGAACCAGTACTATCTATGCGTCCAATTGACTAATTTATTTTTTTAAATAAATGAAGCTAATCTCTAAAAACTAAAAACTTATATTTTTTTATTATTTGATTTTTTAAATAATAAAAAAATACAAAAAAATTATTATTTATATTTTTTAACTTTTAATAAAAATAAATGGAAACATTTTGGGAAAATGTTCTACGATATCTAAAATTTTTAGTAACAAGTGTTCTTGGACTAATTTTTACTATTTTTGGTGATAGTATTAAATTATTGATGAGTGTTTTAAATAAAAATTCAGAAAAAAAAAATAAAATAAAAATATTCATTGTTATAATCTCATATATATTAGGAATAATTACTTTTATATCTATCATTTATTCTATTTTAAATATCTAAAATAAATTTAAAAAAACTCTAGTATTTTTTAAAAATTCATGTTTTAATAATTTTAGCTTCCTGATTGGAATAGGGTCGGTGCCCGAGTGGTTAAAGGGGGCGGATTGTAAATCCGCTGGTTTCACCTACGTTGGTTCAAATCCAACTCGGCCTATAAAAATATTTATAGTAAATTTTTGTGTTCTTGTAAATTTGATTCATTTAAATTCTTTATTTTTATGACAGAAATTAAAACTAAACTAGAACAATCTGAAGTTGTATCCGTAAAAGATGAATATGAAAAAACGCAAATAGGAAAAATTATTCAAAATCTAGAATCAGATCTAGTTGGTTTAAAACCAGTTAAAAAAAGAATTCGTGAAATTGCAGCTCTTCTTTTAATAGATAAACTAAGACAAAATATTGGACTAAATTCAGGAAATCCAGGCTTACATATGTCTTTTACAGGTAGCCCAGGAACAGGAAAAACAACAGTTGCCTTAAAAATGGCTGATATTCTTTATAAATTAGGTTATATTAGAAATGGCCAACTTTTAACGGTAACAAGAGATGATTTAGTTGGGCAATATATTGGTCATACAGCCCCAAAAACAAAAGAAGTACTAAAAAAAGCGATGGGTGGTGTACTTTTTATTGATGAAGCATATTATCTTTATAAACCCGACAATGAGCGTGATTACGGCTCAGAAGCAATTGAAATTTTATTACAGGTTATGGAAAATCAACGTAATGACTTAGTAGTTATTCTAGCAGGATATAAAGAACGTATGGATATTTTTTATAAATCAAATCCAGGTCTTGCATCAAGAATAGCAAACCATATACATTTTCCAGATTATAGTGCAGAAGAATTATTAGAAATTGCAGAAATAATGCTAGCTGAACAACAATATCGAATAACGAATGAAGGGAAAGCTGTATTGTTTGAATATATAAAACTACGTACACAGCAACCATTGTTCGCAAATGCAAGAAGTATAAAAAATGCAATTGATCGAGCAAGAATGCGTCAAGCAAATCGTATTTTTGAATTAAATTCAAATACTGAATTAACAAAATCTGATATTGTTACTTTAGATGTTAAAGACTTTCTACAAAGTCGAGTTTTTACTGCTAAATAAATATAAAAAATTAAACAAAAAACCTATCAAAAAAATATTTTAAATGCTAGTATAAGTCTATAATTTAATAAAATTAACATTTAAACATGGCAAAACAAAGTATGATACAAAGAGAACTTAAACGTTTTAATCTCGTTTTAAAGTTTTCAAAAAAACGTAAAGAAATTTTACAAAATTTAAAAAATACAAACACTTTAGAGCAAATTTTCTTTTTACAAAAAAATTTACAACGTTTACCTGGAAATAGTTTGCCAATACGTTTAAGAAATCGTTGTTGGAAAACTGGACGTAGCCGTGGTTTTTATCGTGATTTTGGTCTTTCGCGACATGTAATCCGTGAGATGGCACATGAATGTCTATTGCCGGGTGTTATAAAATCTAGTTGGTAATCTATAAAAAACTCTTTTAAAATTAAAAAAGGAATATTATTTAAAATGACACTATTAACAGACTATTTTTTATTATTAAGTTTTGTTTTTGCTTTAGCTGCTCTACTTTTTTTAGGATTTAAAGCAATCGCACTAGTTTAATAAATATATTAAAAAATAAAAATTACAAAATATTAATAAAATTAATTTATAAAAATTTAATTTTTTAAAATTATAAATTAGATCAGTAATAAAGAAAATCCTAAAAATTAGGA
>JBIIKZ010000108.1:0-4277 GCA_044232905.1 Crocinitomicaceae bacterium | reverse complement strand
CAAACATAATGGATTTCAAATCTAAAAAAGATGCCTTTTAAAAGTTTTAGAAAAATTTAAAAAGAAAAACATAAAATATGAGTTCAGATAATAGAGAATTTAAGAAAGTAATGTGTGAATTTTTATTTTATGAAAATCTATCAAGAATTGCTTATCAATCATACATAAACGATGGAAGTAAATTTATCTATGCTACTTTACTATTTGATTACAACGAAAGTGCTCGAAATATACTAGTTAAGAACCTACAATATTTCAATGAGGATATTATAGAATTTATTTATCCTCTTGTATTTCATTACGATATATGGATGAAAAGTTGGTTGAATTTAAATAATCAAAAAATTCATAATTTACAGGATGAATTTAAATTTGAAAACAATATAGGATTCCCTCATAAATCTGTAGAAAAAATTAAAGAAACTTTAAATAATATCAAAAAATGAAAATTTTATTTATTGGAAAAAAAAACGATCTATTGGTTGAAATGGCTATCAAACATACTATACAATTATTTGGTGAAGAAAATGTTAAAATAGTTTTAAGTTCAAAAGATGAACAAATTCCAAGTGAATTATTTGATTGGAAAGGAGATTATCTTTTTTCGTACTTAGCTCAATGGATTATACCACAAGAAATTTTAAAAAACGCAAATATTTATTGCATTAATTGGCATCCAGGAACTCCAGATTATCCTGGTATAGGTTGTACAAATTTTGCAATTTATAATCAAGAGAAAGTTTTCGGAATAACCTGCCATAAAATGCTAAGTAAAGTTGACAGCGGAGAAATAATTGAAGTACTAAGATTTAAAATCTTAGAAAAAGATACAGTATTTTCTATTACTCAAAAATGTTATTTAAAAATAATTGAGTCATACATTAAAACAATTGAATTAATAGCAACAAATCAAAAATTAAATATTAGTAAAGAAGTTTGGACTAGAAAACCATACACTAGGAAAGATTTACATTCATTATGTCGCTTGACAATAGACCTGAATAAAGAAGAAATTGAGAATAGAATCAAAGCGACAACTTTCACACAACCTTGGACTTATATAGAATTATACGAGCATAAATTTTATCTTAAAAATAATATATGATACCATTATCTATACCTTACCTTAATGGTAATGAATGGAAATATGTGAAAGACTGTTTAGATACCGGATGGATATCCTCTGCGGGCTCATACGTAAATCAATTTGAAGAACAAATAGCTGCATTTGTAGGAGTTAAATTTGGAATTGCATGCATGAATGGAACTGTAGGACTTCACATAGCTCAAATTCTTGCAGGAGTTACAAGCGAAGATTATGTTATCGCTCCTAACGTAACTTTCATTGCAACCTTAAATGCAATAAAATATACTGGTGCAACTCCTATATTAATAGATATAGATACTAAAAGTTGGCAAATGGATTTAGATTTATTGGAATCTTTTTTGAATCAAAATGCACTTATCAAAGAATCAGAAGGTGTTCTTCACTGCTACCATAAAACAACAAATAAACGTATCAAAGCAATTATGCCAGTACATGTACTCGGAAACTTAGGAGATATGAAGAAGTTAATTCAAATTGCTACCAAATTTCATCTTGTTGTAATTGAAGATAGTACAGAAGCTTTGGGTTCTTATTTTCAAAAAAAACATGCTGGTAGTTTTGGCAAATTTGGGGTTTTTAGTTTTAATGGTAATAAAATTATTTCTACTGGCGGTGGAGGTGTAATTGTTACAGATGACGAAGTATTAGCAAAAAAAGCAAAACATTTAACCACACAAGCGAAGGTAAGTGACATGGAGTATATACATGACGAAGTTGGGTATAATTATCGTTTGGTAAATGTATTAGCAGCCATAGGTGTAGCACAAATGGAAGAATTCCCTTCTCTTTTAGCCAGTAAACGTAAAATGGATCAATTTTATAGAAAGCAACTTACTGGTGTAGGTGATATTGAATTTCAAGCTGTTTCTGAAGATGTAACTGCGAATTGTTGGTTATTTACTTTTAAAACCAAATTCATGCGACAATTACTAAGTTTTTTAAACGAAAACGGTGTTCAATCACGACCATTTTGGATGCCAATGAATCAATTAGAGATGTTTAAAAACGAAATTTTTGTGTCAAATGGAAATCAATCAGATAAAGTATATGCAACTTCAATAAGCATTCCAAGTTCAGCCGGTATAACTTTGGAAGAAATGGAAACTGTTGTAAACAAAATTAAATTATTTTATTCTTCAAATTAATTCTTATGAACATTATTGATATACCTAAATTCATCAATGAATACATCACTAAAAGATCGATTAGTTTATTTGCATCAGATATTGAAAAGTATTCATCGCAATTAGCTAAAAAAATAGAAGGTAAAAACGTGCTAGTAATTGGAGGCGCTGGAACAATAGGTAGTTCATATATTAAAGCTGTTCTAAAGTTTAAACCTGCTAAATTAGTGGTTGTTGATATAAACGAAAATGGTTTAACAGAACTTACACGCGATTTAAGAAGTGCACCAAATCAATACGTACCGGAAGAATATATTACCTATCCAATGAGTTTTGGAGATCCCGTTTTTGAAAAAATGTTTCTCGCTAACGGACCTTTTGAAATTGTTGCAAATTTTGCTGCGCACAAACATGTAAGAAGTGAGAAAGATCAGTTCTCAATTGAAGCAATGATAGAAAACAATGTATTTAAAGCAAAAACATTTCTAGATTTATTACTTAAAAACAAACCGGAACATTTTTTCTGTGTTTCTACGGATAAAGCTGCAAATCCCGTTAATGTTATGGGAGCTTCGAAGAAATTAATGGAAGAAGTAATTATGGCTTACAGCTCAGAAATACAAATAACAACTGCTCGATTTGCAAATGTTGCTTTTTCGAATGGATCTTTATTAGCAGGTTATGTGGAACGTTTGTTTAAAAATCAACCAATATCATGTCCTTCAGATGTAAAACGTTTTTTTGTTTCCCCTGAAGAAAGCGGACAAATTTGCATGTTAGCATGTATGCTAGGTAAAAGTGGAGAAATATTTTTCCCGAAGCTTGAGGAGGAAGAACAAGTCTATTTTAAAGCAATTACAGAAGATTTTTTTAAAGTTTCAAATAGAAAAATTACACGTTGTAACTCAGAAGAGGAAGCTAGACATTTATCAATTAAATTGAATGAAAATGAGCCTTATCCTGTATATTTTTTCGGGTCTGATACTTCTGGAGAAAAACTTTACGAAGAATTTTATACAGATAGTGATGAGGTAGATTTAGTACAATTTGAAAGTTTAGGAGTTATTAAAAATGCACGTAAGCTTCCAATGAATCAAATTGAAATGTGTATTTTTGACTTGCAAAATTTAATGTGCTCAGGAGATTATGATAAACAATCAATCATAACTTGCCTAAAGAAATATATACCTGATTTCCAACATCTTGAGACAGGAAAAAGTTTAGACCAAAAAATGTAATTGTAATGTATTTAATATTTAAACGAATTTGTGACATAGTACTTTCATCCATCTTATTAATTATTTTATCTCCTTTATTGGTACCTATTATAATTGGATTAAAGTTAACAGGGGAAGGCTATATTTTCTATAAACAAGAACGAATAGGATACCAAAATAAAAAATTTAATATTCTTAAGTTTGCTACTATGCTCAAAAACAGTCCGAACATGGTTGGCGGTATTATTACAACAAAAAAAGACCCTCGGATTACACCAATGGGAGGGTTTTTAAGAAAAAGTAAAATAAATGAGTTGCCACAGCTATTCAATATTTTTTTAGGAGATATGAGTTTTGTTGGACCAAGACCAGTAATGGCTCTCAGTTTTAATGCGTATCCTTCTGAAGTGCAATCTGTAATTTACAAGATAAAACCTGGTTTAACTGGTATTGGCTCTATTATTTTTCGTGATGAAGAGGAATTAATTACAAGTATAAAAAATAAAGGTGAAGATACGTGGGAATTTTACATTAATAAAATTTACCCATTTAAAGGTGAGGTAGAACAATGGTACCAAGCTAACTTTAGATTTACAGTAGATTTTAAAATCATATTTATAACTGCTTTTGTAATAATTTTTCCAACGAGCTCTATTGTTTATGAGAGTTTTAAAACATTACCTAAAAGACAATTCTGATGTAAATTTATAATTAATCAAAATATTAATTGAAATTAAAGATATATATTTGCACTCAAAATAACTAGAGTGAAATATTCGACAGGAATTATAGTTAAGTTAACTAAGTATAATAAGAATGTTATATTTA
>JBIIKZ010000056.1:0-15273 GCA_044232905.1 Crocinitomicaceae bacterium | reverse complement strand
TAATGTAATGGTAAACTTAACTTAAGCGGTCAGTTATGTATTGGGAATACATTTGTTAAACAAATTCTAATAATCTTTGATATATGTTTACATTTGACCCTAGCCAAAAAAAATCAATACATATACTTTTAGTAGATGATGATTTAGATATTTTGGAATTCTTAAAGTACAACCTAGAGAAAGAGGGTTATACAATTTCTACCGCTACAAATGGTCAAATGGCATTGGATGTTTTCCAAAAGAATAAGCCAGTACTCGTAATTATGGATGTTATGATGCCTGTAATGGATGGAATTGAAGCATGTTATGCAATTCGGAAAATGACTTCTTTTCCGCAGCCAATTATTGCTTTTTTAACTTCACGTGCAGAAGATTATTCGCAAGTAGCTGGATTTGAAGCGGGTGCTGACGATTATATTTCAAAGCCAATTCGTCCACGTTTATTAATTAGTAAGGTCGAATCTTTGTTGCGACGTATTAAACCACAAGCGATGAACACTATTATTGAAGTTGGACAAATTAAAATTGACCGTGAAAAATATTTAGTGGAAACCAAAGACGGAGTTATTCAATTGCCAAAGAAAGAATTTGAATTACTTGAATTACTGATTAGTAAGCCTCAAAAAGTTTTTACGCGCGAAGAAATTTTAGGAAAAGTTTGGGGTACTGAAACCATTGTTGGTGAAAGAACTATCGATGTTCACATTCGAAAATTAAGAGAAAAGCTAGGTGATGATTATATTCGTACTATCAAAGGTGTTGGATATACATTCGTGAATAGTGAAAAATAGTAAGCCAATTTATTTTATTATCTATGCAAGTATTCTCGTATTTGCATTTACATTACTATTTTTTGGAAGCGCATATTTCCTTAATGTTAACATACCTGTTTGGTATTTAATATTAGGACCAATTCTTATTGGTGGATTTTCTTTTTACATTTTTTATTATTTCGTAGATCTTTTCGTGAATAAACGCTTAAAGGTTTTATATCGTTCTATTCAAAAAGAAAAGTCACAGGCGAATATTGCACCGACCATAAAACTTACAGAAGCAGTTTTTGAAGAGGCTGAACGTGTAACTAAAAAATGGACCGAAGAGCGTAATGAAGAAATTTCAAATTTAAAAGAACGCGAAACTTTTCGAAAAGAGTTTTTAGGAAATTTAGCACATGAATTAAAAACTCCTTTGTTTTCTATCCAAGGGTATATCCTCACTTTGTTAGATGGTGGTTTGGAAGATGAAAAAGTGAATCGTGTTTTTTTAGAACGTGCATCTAATTCGGTAGATCGCATGGTGCATTTAATTGAAGATTTAGATCAAATTACAAAGCTGGAAGTGAATGCACTACAAATGGATTTTCAGCTTTTTGACATTAAAAAATTAACAAAGGAAATCATTGATTCTTTAGAATTAAGTTCGAAGGAAAAAAACATATCAATAACATTTGCAAAAGATTATCCGAATTATCAAGTCTATGCAGATCAATTAAAGATAGCACAAGTCTTGTTAAATTTAATTACCAATTCAATCAATTATGGAAATGAAAATGGAGAAACTAAAATTCGTTTTCATGAAATGAATGAATTATTATTGGTAGAAGTATCCGATAATGGTCCTGGGATTGACAAAAAAGATTTACCGCGTTTGTTTGAGCGTTTTTATCGTGTGGAGAAGAGTAGAACGCGTAATGAAGGAGGCTCAGGTCTAGGTTTAGCGATTGTAAAACATATCATTGAAACACACGAACAATCCATTAATGTTCGAAGCACAGTTGGTTTAGGTTGTACTTTTTCCTTTAGTTTAAGTAGAAACAAACCAAAAGCAGATTCTTTAAAATCAAGTAAAGGAGTTTCAATTTATTAATACAGTATGTGTGAAAAAGTAATTTTGGTAGACGAAAACGACTTGCCAATAGGGGAGATGGATAAGTTAGAGGCACATCAAAAAAATTGTTTGCATCGTGCTTTTTCCATTATTTTATGGAATGACAAAAATCAAATGTTGATTCATCAACGCGCAGATGATAAGTATCATTCAGCTGGTCTGTGGACGAATACCTGTTGTTCGCATCCTAGACCGGAGGAACTCACATTAGCTGCTGCGCACAGACGTTTGCATGAAGAAATGGGAATAGCTACAGAACTAAAGCATGCATTTTATTTTGTGTATCAAACTGAATTAGAAAATAATTTAGCTGAACACGAATTAGATCATGTTTTTCTTGGTAAATTTGATGGAATACCAAATGTAAATCCGGAGGAAGCTCAAGATTTCAGATGGGTGAGTTTGGAAGATGTTAGGTCTGAAATTCAAATAAATCCGAATCAATTTACCTTTTGGTTTAAATATATATTAGCACATTTTACAGAGAAAATAACACCGGATTTTTATGAAAGTTTGTAGAAGAGAAACATTTAATGCAGCACATCGATTGTATAATCCTACTTTTTCGGATGCAAAAAACGAAACAATCTTTGGAAAATGTAATAACCCAAATTTCCATGGACACAATTATACCTTATTGGTTTGTTTGGATGGGGAAATTGATCCAGAAACTGGTTATGTAATAGATTTAAAAATACTTTCGGATATAATTGATGAAGAGGTTAAAGAAGCTTTTGATCATCGTAATTTAAACTTAGATTGTCCGGAATTTCAAAATATTATTCCTACAGCAGAAAACATCGCTTTAGTTATTTGGAATAAACTACGTGCCCGTTTAAATGAAAAATATACTATTGAATTAACCCTTTGGGAGACAGAACGAAATAGTGTGTTTTACAATGGAAAATAACATCCTTTTTTGGCACCGCAGGGATTTGCGCTTGGAAGATAATCATGGGTTATACAAGGCGTTAAATTCCGATGGAAAAGTTATTTCACTATTTATTTTTGATTCAACTATTTTAGCTCGTTTAAAACCGAGTGACCAACGCATTCTATTTATTCATCAAGAAATTACACGTTTAAAATCCGAATACCAAGATGCTAGTTCGGATTTACATGTATATTTTGGAAATCCAATAGATCTTATACCTCAAATTTGTTTTGAATTTAACATTCAAAAAGTGGTTGTAAATCGGGATTACGAACCATATGCATTACAACGAGATGCTACAATTTTTGAATTGTTAAAAGATAAAAACATTGATTTTGTTGGTGCAAAAGATCACGTTATTTTTGAAAAGCAGGAAGTTGTAAAAGATGATGGTAAGCCATATACAGTTTTTACCCCTTATTCTCGCAAATGGAAAGCACGATTAACGGATGCGGATTTAGCAGCATTTCCGAGTGAAAAACAATTGAATAATCTTAGAGCATTCAAGGAAAAACAACCCTTAATTTCACTGAAGGAATTAGGTTTTGAAGGTGAACAATGCGTTGATTTCCCTAAAAAGACAGTTCGACAAGAATTAGTCAGCAAGTATTCCGAGCAGCGAGATTTTCCTGCAATAAATGGTACAAGTAGGCTAGGGGTACATTTGCGATTTGGAACAATAAGTATTCGTGCGTTAGCACGTCAGGTAAAGGAACTAAATGAAACTTTTTTGAATGAATTGATCTGGCGCGATTTTTATCAAATGATTATTTATCATTTCCCTGACAGTGCGGAACATTCTTTTAAACCTATATACGACCGCATCCCTTGGGATAATAACGAAATTCATTATCAGGCTTGGTGTGAAGGAAAGACAGGATATCCATTAGTAGATGCAGGAATGCGCGAATTAAATGCTACGGGACATATGCATAACCGAGTACGTATGGTGGTTG
This sequence comes from Crocinitomicaceae bacterium, assembly GCA_044232905.1. GTDB lineage: Bacteria > Bacteroidota > Bacteroidia > Flavobacteriales_D > Crocinitomicaceae > CANHVK01. Next base: position 11,496 of record JBIIKZ010000056.1, on the reverse strand, counting down.
CAAGTTTTCTGACGAAACATTTATTGATCGATTGGCGTTGGGGGGCAACTTATTTTGCAGAGAAATTGTTGGATTTTGAATTAGCGAGCAATGCAGGAGGTTGGCAATGGGCAGCAGGAAGTGGATGTGATGCAGCACCTTATTTTAGGATATTTAATCCCGCTTTACAATTAGATAAGTTTGACAAACAAATGGTGTATGTCAAAAGATGGGTTCCAGAATATGGAACTTCTAAATATCCACAACCGATCGTAGAGCATGCAACTACCACCAAAAGAACAATTGCTATCTATAAAGAAACACTAAATTCATAACTTATATTTCATAACCAATAACTCTTTCTCTATGTCCATTTCTATCGGCGATACTTGTCCATCTTTTTCACTTCAAAATCAAAACGGACAAACAATTAATATTCAAGAATATATTGGTTCCAAAAATTTAATTATCTATTTCTACCCAAAAGATCATACACCTGGTTGCACAAAAGAAGCATGTTCGTTTCGCGATGCGATGCAGGATTTAAACAACTTGGATTGCGAAGTATTTGGTGTAAGTGCGGATAGTGTTACATCCCATAAAAAGTTTGCAGAGCAATTTAGATTAACCTTTAATTTGTTATCGGATATTGGAAACGAAGTTCGAAAATCGTTTAAAGTTCCAGCTAATCTTTTTGGTTTAATACCTGGGCGCGTTACATATGTTATCAATAAAGATGGTAAAGTAGTACATATTATCAATAGTCAAACGAATCCAGACAAACATATTAAAGAAACGATAGAGATGTTAAAGGGGATGTAATTACATCCCCACCACATGCCTTACTTCCACCTCTTCCACTTTTTTTGTTACACCTTCTTTGGTTACATACGTTCGTTCTACTATACTTCCCGTTACAACTATTTGTTTACCCTTACTGCCAAAACGTTCTATAAATTGCGCAATGTTTCCCCATGCAAACATGCGATACCACTTTGTTTCTTTTCCAAAATGGGTGGCTAATTGAAAACGCGCCACCTTTGCGCCATTGGTAAATTCTGTCACTTTTGCAAAATCTCCCATATTACCTACTAATACAACTTTGTTCATCTTTTTACTTTTTATAATTTATTATAATCAATTTTGTTCCTAATAATTCCGGTTTTTACGGTTGTTTGTTTTCGTCGTGAAGAACCCCTCACACTCTCACCCTATAAAATCACCAAATCATTTACTTCCACTTCCATTACAAGTTTACGCTCACCGCTTGAGGCTTTGTAAAATCTGGAATTCAATCGTCCTTCGATCGCTAAACCCAATCCTTTTTCACCAAATTCCTCTAGTACTTTTATCCATCTTCCCCATGCACTTATTCGGTGCCACTGCTTTTTTATTTTTGTATTTCCTTCCGAGTCTAAAAATGTTTCTTGTGTTGCTAACGAAAATTGTGCTATTTTCTGGCCATTTGTAAGTTCCATCACCCTCGGTTCCGAACTTATTTTCCCTATTAAATTTACGTGATTCATGTTTGTGAATTTTAAGTTATAAATTATGAGTAATGAATGACGAGCAATTTTCTTTCTTTCTTTCGTTCGTCACTCGTCATTCGTCACTCGTTACTCAGTTTAAACTGAGCCTGTCGAAGGGTTACTCAATTAGCTTGCTTTCTTTTCTCCTACTTTCACTAGGTCGTTTAACTCAATTTCAGTAGTATTTCGTTTTTCACCACTTTTCGTTTCGTAGGATTTATTTACCAACTTTCCTTCGATTGCTACTTCCATACCTTTGTCGACGGATCTGCAAATACGCTCTGCTAAACTTCCCCAAGCTTGCACATAATGCCAATTTGTAATGTTTATCCATTCTCCAGATTTGTCTTTGAAGGACTCATTGATCGCAATAGAAAATCGTGTAACCACGTATCCGTTACCTACTTCTTTTTTCTCTGGTTTAATTCCTACTCGTCCGATTAAACTTACTTTGTTTCTTAAATTACTCATGTGTTTTTGTTTTTAAAAAATGAATACTAAAATTGTTTTTGTGTCTATTTGTTTGTTTCGACTCTGCAAAGTTGTGGGTAGCTTAAAATTTTATTCGTTAATTAATTATTTGCTTTCGTTTGTTATTCGTTTATAACTGATTAAATTCGTTTATATATATAAAAATCAAATATTTATTATTAATTATTTTTTATTATTTTCTTCGAATTTTTTATTCTATTGTTTCGTTTTAATCGGATAGGATTCACCGAAAAATCGTATTTTTATAAGCATTAATTAAAAAATAAACCATGTCAAAAAATCGTTTTGTTATTCTAAGCGTTCTACTTATAATTGTTTCCCTATACTGGACCATGCCAGTTTTCAACTACGGATTTTGGGGATTACCTTTTTATCTAATTTTAGTGTTAGTGGTATTTCTAGTAAAACCAATACTAACATCTTCAACGCCATTGGTACAGATTTCTAAAAAGGGAGAACCAACTTGGAATAACATACATTTTAAGCCAAATAAATTCTTGATAATTGGTATTGTACTATGTTTGATTTATGCTACTATAATTCCTGCAATCACTTCCTGGTCTTTGTTTCGAAACCAAGCTTACCGTAATTTGATTGGGAATGTGGAAATAGGAAGTAATTTTAAAAACCATATGACACCAATTTCATTGAATAAAATTCGTGTTGTTGATCAAGAATTGGCATATAATCTTGGGGATAAAGTTTTAGGAGCTCAATCTGGATTAGGTAGTCAAGTTGTTTTAGGGGAATTTACGATTCAAAAAGTGAACGATCAATTGTATTGGGTTGCCCCATTATTACATTCTGGATTTTTTAAATGGAATAAAAATCGCTCAGGAACACCCGGTTATGTTATGGTTAACGCAACGAATGAACGAGATGTAAAATTAGTACAACAAGTAGGAGGTAATCCAGTCCGTATCAAATTTCAATCAGAAGCATTTTTTGGAGATAACTTGTACAGGCATATATACATGCATGGTCATTGTTCAGAAGGATTGACTGATTTTACCTTTGAAATTGATGATAATGGAATCCCACATTGGGTGGTTACAAAGTACAAGAAAAAAGTTGGTTTTTATGGTTCCGATGCCGTGAGTGTTTTAGTGGTTAACGCTGCAGATGGTAAAATTGTAGAATATGCAATGCATAACGTGCCGACTTGGATTGACCGTATTCAACCAGAAAAATTCATAGAAGAACAATTAAATGATTGGGGTGAATTTGTTCATGGATATTGGAATTTTTCGAATGAAAATAAATTGAAAATTACCGAAGGCTTAACCCTTGTGTATGGAGAGGATAATAAGTCGTATTGGTATACTGGATTAACTTCCGTGGGAGCAGATGAATCAACGGTAGGTTTTGTTTTAGTGGATACCCGAACGAAAAAAGCGATTTGGTATAAACAAAGTGGTGCTACGGAAAGTGCAGCGCAAAATTCTGCTATGGGTAAGGTGCAAGAAAAGGGATATACCGCTACGATTCCAACTCCATATAATATCAATAACATACCTACGTATGTGATGACGTTGAAAGATAATGCTGGTTTGGTAAAAATGTATGCGATGGTTGCGATAGAAGATTACACCATTGTCGGGGTAGGTAATACGTTGATGGAAACCTTGATGGCATATAGAAATGCGTTTAACACCAATGGAAATCGATTAAATACCGAAAGTTTATCTAAAAAAATCTCTAAAAAAGGAGTGGTAACACGAATGAATTCCGACGTGAAAAATGGAAATAGTTACTATTATTTTACGGTGAAAGGAGAGGATAAAATCTTTGTAGGAACTTCCCAAATTTCCAATGACTTTCCGCTGACTTACGCGCAGGATAGTATTGAAATTATGTATGAAAATGATAAAGAAAAATTGATTGGCGTTTCTAGTTTCTCGAATCTTTCCATCCAATTAAAATAAATAATGGAAACTTTTGTAAGTAAAACTTCTGGAATTAGCTATCCAATTTCTGAAAAAATCTCTGGATTATTGATTAGTCCAAATATTTTGAAATTGATAACTAAAGATTATCCAGGTTTTGAAGAATCGGATTTTATAGCGATGCAAGAATTGGCTATTTTTCGGGAGAAATACATGGTGGAATTTTTGCAAAAGGAGATGGGAGAACTTAATTCTTTAGAGAAAAAAGTGCTAGATTCTTTGAATGAAAAAACGAGTTTGACAGATATAGCAGAAGAATCCTTGGTACCTGTAGATTTAACATATGGTCAACGCTTAGCGGATAAGGTCGCTACTTTTGGAGGGAGTTGGACATTCATTATCTATTTTGGTGTGTTTATTTTAATTTGGATAATCATCAATATCGTTTTTCTAGCTAATAAAAGTTTTGATCCTTATCCATTTATCTTATTGAATTTGATTTTGTCGTGTATTGCGTCCTTGCAGGCACCAGTCATTATGATGAGTCAAAATCGTCAAGAAGAAAAAGACCGTGAACGGGCAAAAAAGGATTACATGATTAATTTAAAGTCCGAATTAGAAATTCGTATTTTGCATGAAAAAATTGACCATTTGATGTTGCATCAACAACAAGATTTAATTGAAATTCAAAAAGTTCAAATTGACTTGATGAATGATATTTTGAAGAGTTTGGAGAAGTGATTTTTTATATAAATTTCCCTTCTTCACTCGTCACATCGTCACTCGTCACTTCGCTTCGTATCATCCACATGCTCTTGCAAACTATTCAACTCCAACATGTACGCATCCGTGATTGCAGTTACACGATGTACTACATTCGGATAAATATCGATTTTCACAGGAGCAACAGCATCCAAAACAATCCATTCTTGATTTTCTATATGACGGTATTCTAATTTCAATTCACCATGTAATAACCAAAATATTTCAGGATTTTTAGTTGCTTGTGAACCAGTATGGTAATGATTTCCAAAGACAGTATCCTTTTTTCGGAAAATGGAAAGTGCTTTCCCAGTTCGTTCGAGTAGAATTTCAGCAGTTGTACCACGCTCGTCTTGTCCTAAAAATTGGAAAGGAGTTACAACAATAAAGTTATTATTCATGGTGATACGGTTCGTTATTCAAAATAGTCATGGCACGATATACTTGCTCGAAGAAAATCATGCGTATCATTTGGTGTGAGAAAGTCATGGTAGAAAGGGATAGTTTTCCACTTGCTATTGCGTATACTTCTTCCGAGAATCCATAAGCACCACCGATCACAAAAACGATGGATTTACCTCCTTGGTTGAATTGTGTTTGTATAAACTGTGAAAAGGAAACAGAGGAATAGGTTTTTCCGCGTTCATCTAATAAGAAAATGCGGTCTGTTGTTCCGGCTTTTGCCAAAATTTCTTTTCCTTCGGCATCTTTGACTTGCTGGAAGGTTAATTTTTTAGCGTTTTTTATATCTGGGATTTCGATGCGTTCCACCTGCACGTAATGTTTGAGTCGGTCTAAGTATTCTTTCTCTCCCGCGACAAGGAAGTCTTTTCCGGTTTTTCCAATACAAATCAACTTGATTTTCATGGAGTCAAAAATAACACAAACTTTTCCTTCATTCAACTACATAACCGAAGAAATATTCTTAATTTTGCGCCCACAAACACAAAGAACTGTAAAGTATGAAAACGGTACAATTTAGAGAGGCGCTTCGTGAGGCGATGAACGAGGAAATGCGTAACGATGAGAATGTATTTTTACTTGGAGAAGAAGTAGCAGAATATAATGGAGCGTATAAAGTTTCTCAAGGAATGTTGGATGAATTTGGTCCAAAACGTGTGATCGATACACCAATTGCTGAATTAGGATTTACAGGGATTGCTGTTGGTGCTTCCATGATGGGTTTACGTCCAATCGTGGAGTTTATGACATGGAACTTCGCGATTTTAGCGGCAGATCAAATCATAAACAGTGCTGCGAAAATGTTACAAATGTCAGGTGGTCAATACCATTGTCCAATTGTATTTAGAGGAGGTAATGGTCCTGCAGGACAATTAGGAGCTACACACTCTCAAAGTTTTGAAGCATTTTATGCTCACGTACCAGGATTAAAGGTGATTACTCCTTCTACGCCTTACGATGCGAAAGGATTGTTAAAAGCCGCAATTCGCGATAATGACCCAGTAGTTTTCTTAGAATCGGAGAAAATGTATGGAGATAAAGGTGAAATTCCAGAAGGAGAATATATCATTCCAATTGGAGTTGCAGATATTAAACGTAAAGGAACAGATGTTACAATCGTATCTTTTGGTAAAATCATGAAAGTAGCAAACGAAGCTGCTGAGATTTTAGCGAAAGAAGGTATTTCTTGTGAAATCATCGATTTACGTACCGTTCGTCCAATCGATTACCACTGCATTGTGGAGTCTGTTAAAAGAACCAATCGTTGTGTAGTATTAGAAGAGTCTTGGCCATTGGCTTCTATTTCTTCTGAAATTGCTTACCACTTACAACGCTATGCATTTGATTACTTAGACGCACCAGTAATGCGTGTTACACAAACAGATACGCCATTTGCATTCTCCCCAACATTGATTGAAGAGGCATTGCCAAATGTTCCTAGATTGATTAACGCAGTAAAAGCAACGTTATATAGAAACTAGTCCTTCCTTTCGACAGGCTCAAGGTAAACTAGCCTCAGGAACCTAAGATTATAAAAAAATGAAAAGGGTTAATCGGTAGGTTAGCCCTTTTTCGTGAACAAAAAGTATATGAGTCAGAAATTAGATACCTCTAAGATTATTCAGGTTACGTTTCCAGAAACACAATATTATAAAGAAGTACATGCCAAAAATCAGGTAGTAATTCATCATACAGTTAGTGGTTCCAACCCGACCAATGTAATAAATGCATGGACTACCAATAAAGAACGTGTAGCAACTGCTTTTGTGATTGGTGGAGACGGCGCCATAGCACAAGCGTATAGTAGTAAATATTGGGCACATCATTTGGGGTTAAAGAAAGCGAATAATACCATTCTAAACCAACAATCCATTGGTATTGAAGTGTGTAATTGGGGAGGGATTACCGAAAAAGAGGGTAAATTCTATACGGCATATAACAAGGAAATCGCGAAAGAGCATCTTATAGATTATGGAAAAACGTGGCGTGGTTATCGTTATTTTCATAAATATACAGCTGCACAAATAGAGTCCTTGCGTCTATTATTGGTATATCTGTGTGACACCTATAACATCTCCAAAGAATATCACCCTACGATGTGGGATGTAGATAACGAAGCATTGAAAGGAAAGAATGGAGTTTTTACGCATGTATCCTATCGCGCGGATAAAAGCGATATGCATCCACAACCAGAATTGATTGCTATGTTAACAAAGTTACACGAAGAAATTTAAGTTACATCAAGACGAAAAAAAAGTGCCTATGTCTTTTCAATTAAACATACAACGTTTACTCACACTACTTTTATTTGTTGGTATATTACAGGTGGTAAATGCACAAAAGTTATACTTCCCTCCGCTTAACAATACTGCTACTTGGGATACAATTTCTCCTTCTTCCCTTGGATGGTGTAGTCAAGAGATTGACTTTTTATATGACTTCTTAGAAAAACAAGATACCAAAGGTTTTATTGTGCTAAAAAATGGTAAAATAGCGTTAGAAAAGTATTTTGGGACTTTTACGAAAGATAGTTTGTGGTATTGGGCATCTGCGGGTAAAACACTAACCGCTTTTCTTATTGGTAAGGCACAAGAAGAAAAATTTCTATCGCTTGATGCGCCTACTTCTAGTTATTTAGGTACTGGATGGACAGCTTGTACTCCAGAACAAGAGAAAAAAATCACCATTAGACACCAGTTAACAATGACTACAGGTTTAAACGACGCTGTAACGGATAACCATTGTACATTAGATACATGTTTAACCTATTTAGCGCAGCCAGGTAAACGTTGGGCATACCATAATGCTCCGTATACACTTTTAGAAAATGTAATTACGACGGCAACCAAGCAAGCAATTAATGCCTATACAAATTTAAAACTCAAACAAAAAACAGGAATCACAGGTGCTTGGGCATTTAGTGGGTATGATAATGTTTTTTATAGTAAGGCTAGAAGTATGGCTCGTTTTGGATTATTGATGCAAAATAATGGTATTTGGAATGTAGATACACTCCTTCGCGACACTACCTACATACGGGAAATGACAAGTTCTTCGCAGCAATACAATCTTTCGTATGGATATTTATGGTGGCTTAATGGCAAAAGTTCCTATATGGTACCAACTTTACAAACAGTAATTAAAGGACCTTATGCGCCAGCCGCTCCAAGTGATATGTTTGCTGGAATAGGTAAAAACGGACAAATTATGAGTGTCTCAAAAAGTTTAGGCTTAGTAGTAATACGAATGGGTAATCAAGTAAATAGTGGAGAAGTACCTACGCAATTATGTGATAAAATTTGGGAAAAACTTCAAGCTGCTATGTGTCAACAGGTAGAAGTCGACCAACTAAAGTTACCGAATGAAAATTTGATTTTCTATCTTAATGCAATTTGTTCTGAGCTTACAATAACACTCCCAAATGATGAGAATATCGAACTTGAAATTTCAAATGGAGCAGGTCAACTACTTCTTAAATCGCAAAATGAAATAACTATAGATATTTCACATCTTACCGAGGGTTTATATTTCTTGACGGTTAAACAAGGTCAAAAAAGCTATAAGCAGAAATTTTGGAAATGTTAAATTCAATAGTTTATTTAGCGTGTTCCAAATAGAAATATTTAAGTTTTGAAAATAAATTTATAGAGACATATTTAAGTTTACCACTTCAAAAAGAAAATAAGTATATACTTCTTTTATAATGTATTCATTGTGAAGGGTTATTTATTTTTGCGGGCTAGATGTGGGCTAATTCTTAACTTTACTATAAATAAAAAACGAATTTTAAATGTGTTTCTCTTTACGATATTCTTCATTTAAAACTCGTTTTCTAAATCTATCATTCGTCACGCGTAACTAATTACTCGTCACTTTTTTGTGGAGCTGGAGGGGGTTTAACCTTTACTTTTTAAAAAATTAACCTATTGATAATCAATATTAAAATAGAAAAAACAAAATTTAAACTCTCTTTTTTTGAATAAATTGTTTTTACAAATGTTTATACATTTGAACTTTTTATAACTTTGTTTTTTTATCATATGAGTACTAAACGAACAATTTCAGTTGTTTTATATCCGAGAAAAGGGAAAGATAATTTATATCCTGTCAAATTGAGATTTACAGAGAATCGGATAAGTAAATATATTACATTACCAATTCAGGTGGAAAAAAGATATTGGTTGAAATCTACAAAACGAATATCAACCTCCCATCCAAAACACGAGGAGTATAATTATATCATTGATAAAAAACTCAAAGAATATGAAGAAGTTTACAAAGTTAGTAATGAATTTTTGAGTGCGACTTTGAATGTTTTTGTTGATTTAGAAAAAAAGATTAAAACAGATTTTAAAAACAAATATGGGAACAGAAAGAAACATCAAACTCTGTATTATCATTTAGAACGTTTTTGGGGCAATTTAGAACTCAATTATTACGATATAGACAAAGAATTTTTTTTAGATTTTAAAAATTACCTAATAGAGAATGTAAAATCACGAGATTCATTATCAAACACTCCTTCCGACAATACAATTTTTGGATATCTTAAAGTTTTATCTTCATTTTTGAACGAACAAAAACAAGAGGGTAAATTTCTTGGAGATTTAGCCCATATCCGTAAGATTTACCCAAAGAAAGTTGCTACTCCCAAAAGAACATTAGATTTAGATGATATTTGGGCGTTAGATAACGTAAATCCGCATTATGGTTTTATGAGACCGCTACTATTCAATTCATTGAATACATTTACCTTCAATTTTTGGAGTCAAGGTCTGCGTATTGGGGATTGTTTGAGATTAAAGTATGGAATGGTTGAAGATGATTTAATTGTAATTAAAATGGGTAAAACGGGACGTGTTCTAACAATCCCACTTACCGATAAAAATTGTTTTCGCATATTTTGGTATCTTGATGATTTCCCTAATTTGTTTAATTGGGAGAACAAAACATTTGACTTCAAAATCGCAAGTTATTATGGTAACGATGATAATGTAAATATATCAGAATACAACGCTTCAAAATGGAATGAACATAAGAGTAAATTCCCTCATTTAGATGAGTTTTTGTATGATAATTTTATAAACTATTATACGCTCATTAATCAATGGGAAGAACTTTCAAGTGAATATGAATATTTACTAAAGGACACCAATTTTCATATCAGAAAAACGAAGTATTCTAAAGAATTTTACGAGTTTGTAAAAGTAAAAAGTCAGGAACTTATTTATTTGGATGATGAGATTAAAAAGTCCAAAAAACTTCTTTACGAAAGTATAGTATTTCACGTTAAAGAATATTGTAAACGTTCGGAGAATAGGAACAAATTTATTTTTCCTTTTCTAAGAGGGTATGAAAATGAACCTGACATTAATAAGTTTAGTAACAAAGTAAGTACTTCCACTGTACTAATTAATCGCTCTCTTCAAGAGATAGCCACACATTTAGAGATAAATAAAAGAATTACAAACCATCTTTCTCGTCATAGTATAACTTCTATTTCCAAAGGTTTAGGTGTTGATATTTACGACTTAAAAAATATGTTGGGTCATTCGAATATAAAACAAACGGAAGTTTATGTTAATTCACTATCTACTTTGACTTCTATTGAAAATACACGTAGAATATCTAATATATTAGATAATGAATAAATTTGTCTATTCGGGGTTAATTAACATTAATAATCCCCACAAAAGTCCCAATAATCAATTTTCTTGAGTCCGAGACAGTTTTTGGTATTAACATCTAATTCTTTCATTGAGTATTTCAATAGGTTAAATAAATGTTGTTCACTATCAATTTTTTTCAATTTTAGTATGCCTGTACTCCAATACTGATTGAGTTTAATAATATCCTTCGATTTTATTAAAATGTGATAATGGTAGTGAATTCCGTCCCCGCCTTCAATAAAGAATAATGACCTTTCTATTATTCCATCTTTGTATAATTTGTCCATTGTTTTTTTAGTGAAATCATTCAAGGAATTCATTGTGTGATTTGTAATTGATGATGTTCCAACTAAATGATAATCATACTCATATTTAGAGAAATGATTCATTATATTTTGAATATATTTTAAATTATAATGTTCGGGGGACAACTCTTTATTTGCAGATTTTAATCTCTTTTTAAACCTACATCTTCTCTGATTTATTCTATTTTGTTCTCTTCTCTTTTCAATCCGTATTTTATCAATTGAATTTTCCATAATTCCATCATTTTATTCTTTGATGACACACTCAGAATATAGTTTGTTCTAAACTATAAATATGTCTATATCAATCATAAACTATTGATTAGAGTTTGTAAATGATTTTTTAACACATTATTAATGGTTCATTTGGACTTTTTATTTGCTCAACACATAAGAGAAATATATATTTATC
>JBIIKZ010000054.1:0-15391 GCA_044232905.1 Crocinitomicaceae bacterium | reverse complement strand
ATGTAATATAATCTCGTTATTAGTATTTTTCACTAGATTGATTGGATAAATAGCTGTTGAAAGGTCAGTTTCAGGAAGAATAACCGCAATTACAAATTGTTTTGAAAAGTCAATTTCTGTGGGCTTACCAGGAATTCCCATTGTTGTTGCCATTCCGAAAATCTCACTAAATTTTTCTGCTGTCTCCATTTTTGGGTTATCAATTTTTGTTACTGTATTATGTACAAAATAATTTTTTGCCATCGTAAAAGGAATGTTTTTATTATTTTGACTAACCATATCCGATATCCATTTTTCACCAAATTCATCCCTTAGAGTATGGTTGTCTAAAATTTCAAATGTAAATTTTGAACTTGTCATAATGGAGGTTAATATTAGTTTATCCCCTTCCATTTTAGCGGTTACCCTTTCTATAATATCTCCTTTTTTCAATTCAATGACTTCGTATGTTTCAAATCTCAAAAAAGGAGAACCACCTAATTCTGGATTATTATCGGTAGTAACTTCTTTTACAAACGTTTTTCCATAAACCCAATGATTTCCTGTAGCATTTTCAATTTTGATTTGTTGGGATGGATCATGTTTTGGAAGAATAGTACAAGAAGTGAATATTACTGCATGTATAATTGCACATGCTATTGTTTGAATTGTCATAGTGATTTAGCTGTTTTATTTTATTCAACTTCCCGTGAGCTGATTTATGTTTACGAGGTTAGTTATTTGTTTCCGTTTATTTTAACAAAATTCAAAACTATATTTAAGAAAATACAAATCTTAATATTAATAATATAAACTCTTATTAATAATAGTAGTTTAAATGAATAATCAGTAAGTATTTATACTTTTAACGAAATTAAACCCTATGCAACATCCGATCTATCCTTGTCTTTGGCACACTTCTAATGCACATGAAGCAGCAACATTTTATTGCACCATATTTCCAAATTCAAACATTATTTCCTCCAATCCAATGGTAACCACTTTTTCCGTGGAAGGACTTAAAATCATGGGGTTAAATGGAGGACCAATGTATAAAACTACGCAAGCTGTTTCTATGTATGTTTATACCGGATCAGAAAGCGAAATTACACGCTTATTCAAACTTCTTTCGGAAAATGGAAAGGTATTAATGCCTTTAGATACCTATGCATGGTCTCCAAAATATGCTTGGGTAGAAGATAAATTTGGAAATAGTTGGCAACTGGACGTAAAAGACATAGAAGGCACACAGAAAATTGTACCTTGCTTACTGTTTACAAACGATAAAAAGAGTTCCATCAAACAAGCAATCACGCTTTACACATCAATATTTAAAGATTCTTCGATTCGCTTTGAAGCACCTTACCCTTTAGAAGCAGGCTTAAAAGAAGGAACTTTACTATTTGCACAATATGCATTGAATGGAACCATCTTTCAAGCAATGAGTAGCACATTAACGCATGACTTTGATTTCACACCCGGAAATTCATTTGTTATAGATTGTGATACACAAGAGGAAATAGACCATTATTGGGAAAAACTTGGCAAAAATGGTCAATACAACCAATGCGGTTGGTTGGCGGATGAATTCGGTGTGTCTTGGCAAATTGTTCCAACCGGACTTTCAAAACTAATTGCAGAAAAAGGTCAAGTAGTAATTGAAGCATTTATGAAAATGCAGAAGTTTGATATTAAAATCCTAGAAGAAGCCTAGGGAGTGAAGAGTAACGAAGTGACGGAAGTAAAGAATAAGATAATTTCAATTTTAACAACATATTATGAAAACAGCATTAATTACAGGGGCATCCAGTGGAATTGGATTCGAACTAGCTAAAATTCACGCCTCACAAGGAGGAAACTTAGTGGTTGTTGCTAGAAGTGAAGATAAACTTCAAAGGCTAAAACACGACCTGGAAAAACAATATGGAATAGCAGTACATGTAATTATAAAAGATTTATCCATTCCTAATACGGCAATAGAAGTATTTAACGAAACGGAATCACTTGGTATTCAAGTTGATTACCTCATCAACAACGCTGGTTTTGGATTATATGAAAAATTCGAGGATTCAGATTGGGAAGCGGAAAACAATATGATTCAAGTAAATATCTCTGCACTGACGCAATTCACCAAACTATATTTACCGGGAATGATTGCGCGAAAAAATGGAAAAATATTGAATGTTGCCTCTACTGCTGCTTTCGTCCCAGGACCTACAATGGCTGTATACTGCGCAACAAAACCATACGTTCTTAGTTTTTCGGAAGCTTTAAACAATGAAGTTAGTCACCAAGGAATAAGTGTAACTGCTTTGTGTCCTGGAGCAACAGCAAGTGGATTTAGTAAAGCAGCAAAAGCAGATAAAAGTGCATTATTCAGTAAAGCAAAACTTGCTACTTCAGAAGAAGTTGCTAAATTTGGCTATAGTGCGATGATAAAAGGAAAACAAGTTGCAATTCATGGATTTATGAATCAATTTTTAGCATTTATTGTACGCTTTACACCAAGAGCATTGGTTGTTAAGATAAGTAGAAAAGTGATCGATAATTAAACTACGATTTTAATTCCGTATCCATTTCTTTGTTATAACGCACAAAAAAGTTTAACCAAATTAAACGGGCCGTTCTAAAAACCACTGTCATTAAACCAACAAGTGAAACAACCACTGTAATAATAAACGCAGTGGTTGATAAATTTAGAAACCACAAATTCAGCACCCATACAGTGACAAATATTGCCACCGTCAACGCATAACTTACATACATTGCTCCATAGAAAAAACCTGGTTCTTTCTCATATTTCAAATGACAATTGGAACAATGCGTATGCATTTGGTCAAAACCTTTTTTGTAGGCATGTCCATGGACAAACACCTCCCCTTGGTGGCATCTTGGACATTTATTTTTTGATACGGAATATAAAATTGGATTCATAAGATGTGTTTTAGTCAAAGGTAACTTAAGTTTTAAATTGATACAGTAACTTAAGTTACACAAGTTGGATAAATTCACTTCTAAAAAGTAAATTTTAAACATAATTATGTAACTTGCTTCCAAAAATAGGACGATAAAATGAGCACATCTATCCCTTCAAGTGTTTTTAATTTCTTACACGAAATTGCCCAAAATAATAATCGTGATTGGTTCACAGAAAATAGGCCACGCTACCAAGAGGCACACGAATCACTCGTGAAATTTGCAGACGAAATCATTCATGGTATTAATCAAACAGATACCATAGAGACTCCTTCTGGTAAAAAAGCGATTTTTAGAATTTATAAAGATGTGCGATTTTCGAAAGATAAATCTCCTTATAAAACTCATTTTGGCGGACATTTATCACGCGCTACAAAAATGTTGCGAGGTGGATATTATTTTCACATCGAACCTGGAAACTGTTTTGTAGGTGGTGGATTTTGGAATCCATCTCCAGAGGATTTAAAACATATTCGCGAACAAATAGCAGCCGATCCAAAACCACTTTTTGACATTATTAATTCAGCCGATTTTAAAAAACATTTCAGCACACTTGAAGGAGAAAAATTAAAATCTGCACCGAAAGGATTTGACAAAAATCACCCTGCAATTGAACTACTCAACTACAAGCAATTTTTAATTTCAAAAACATTCTCAGATAAAGATGCTCTCAGTGAAAATTACGCGCAAAAAGTCATCGAAACTTTTCAAGCGATGCGTCCATTTTTTGACTACATGAGTGAGATTTTAACCACCGATTTAAATGGTGAATTAATTATTTAATCAATAGTTAATAACATTTTGACGTTAAAAAACTTATTCAACATTACTTAAACTAATAAACTAAAACTAAAATGCTAAACTTCGAGTTCAAAAATCCAACCAAAATTATCTTTGGAAAAGACACCATTCAACAACTTCCAAACCAACTTCCAAGCAACGCAAAAATCCTACTCATTTACGGCGGAGGAAGCATCAAAAAAAATGGAATTTACAACGAAGTAAAAGAAGCTTTAGCGAATTTTAAAGTTGTAGAATTTGGAGGAATTCCAGCAAATCCAGAATACGAAATTTTAGTTCAAGCATTAGAAATAATCCAAAAAGAAAACATCACCTTTCTACTTGCCGTAGGTGGCGGATCCGTTATTGACGGAACAAAATTTTTATCCTCCGCAGCATTATTTTCAGGAGAAAATCCTTGGGATATATTAGAAAAAGGAATTCGTACAGATGTCGGACTTCCATTCGGGACAATCTTAACACTTCCTGCAACTGGCTCTGAAATGAATTCTGGAGCAGTAATCTCACGGAGAAGTACCCAACAAAAATTAGGGATGGGCGGCCCCGGCTTATTCCCACAATTCTCTATTCTTGATCCAAAAGTAATTCAATCGATCCCTAAAAATCAAATCGCAAACGGTATCGTCGACGCATTCACCCATGTACTTGAACAATACATGACCTACCCTACCCAAGCGAGCTTACAAGACCGATTCGCAGAAAGTATTCTACAAACACTATTAGAAGTTGGTCCTACCGTACAAGAAAACCCACTCTATTACGAAGCTGCAGCAAATTTCATGTGGTCATGCACCATGGCACTTAACGGACTAATTCAAAAAGGTGTTCCAACCGACTGGGCAATTCACGCAATCGGCCACGAACTAACAGTATTCTTTGGAATTGACCACGCAAGAACTTTAGCAATTATCACCCCAAGCCATTACCGCTTCAACTTTGAAGCAAAAAAAGCTAAATTAGCACAATGCGCCGAACGCGTTTTCAATATACAAACAGGAAGCTTAGAAGAAAAAGCAATCGCTTGCATTGAAGAATTTGAAAAATTCTTCCATAGTTTAGGAATCCAAACCAAACTATCACAATACACCGAAGATTATCTTGGGACCGCAGAACGAATTGAAGCACGATTCACAGAACGAGGTATACTTGGACTAGGTGAACACAAAAACATCACCCCAAGCGACCTTAGACAAATAGTTAGTATGAGCTATTGAGTTACAAATTAGCGGTAAATATAATGCAACCCACACAATTCACAATTTAGAAAATAGAAATAATGCAAGACTTTATTGATCAAGCAAATAAAAATCGAGTAATTCTTCTAAATAAAGGAAGATGTCAATTTTGTGGAGCAGACTATCAAAAAGGAATCTTTGAATGTATGGAAAATTACAACAACGGACTTCAGCATTTGGACTTTAATAATTCAGAACATCATATTTCGTTTTTTTTAAATGTTGATGCTCATGCTTTGCAACATACAGAAATTCACGGACGATGGAGCAATCATTTTCATTTAACAAGGTTAAATCTGATGATTGATAAAAAACAATCTTGGGACTATAAAAAATCCCCATTACTAAGCGACTATTTAAATAATTACAAACAAAATAGACCTAATGAATTTCTTATTGGCCCAAAACCTCTAGAAAGAGGAAAAAAAACAGCTAAAGACCTTGCCAAAGCAACAACAGCAGACGAATGCGTTGAACTTATAAAAAAATGGGCAGATGAAGTATATCACTCATGGAATTCAAGCCATTTAATAGTATCTAAAATTGCAAACGATTTCATAGACAGCAATTTAAACAAAAAAAACACGTTAGAAAAAAAAATAAACCATCAACATATTTTGTAACTATACATTACAAAGTTACTTCATTTATGTTCGGCCCTCCAATGCAGTTTTAGTGTACGGTTGACAATTTTACACTTTACCCCAATCACAACACCAAGAATAGACACACTAAAAGTGACGAAAGTTAAGATTTAATGAAATCTACAATCAAATACGCCAACGCCTTACCTACAACCGCTTCTTCACGCTCATTTTTAGGAGCAGCTTCCGGTAAATGTAAATACCCAACATTATTTAATGACGAACAAAATTTAATATATTGCCTTACCTCTTCCAATGTAAAGCCGGAAGGGGTAAATGCACTTGAAGGCATATTTACAATAGCATCCATATCCAGCTCTACCCCAACTACACTGTTTTTCACCTGACTTAAAACTGCAGTTACATCCTTTCTAAAATCGCGTTGCTCAAACAAATAATCTTCAAAAAAGGTGAAATAACAGTTGTTTTCAAGTAATCGATCTAACATCGATTGACTATTGTATTGCTGATGCAATCCTAAAACCGCATAATTTGCCAACCAACCTTCTTTGACAGCATACGAAAACGAATTGCCACTATGCCTCCCTTCTAACGCACGAAAATCAGCATGCGGATCGCAATTAATCACATCTATCGCTTTACCCTGAACCATCGAACAAGCCTTAATTAATGGATACGCATTATTATGACCACCGCCTATAACTATAGGAATCAACCCTTTTTCATAAACAGGAACCAATATAGAAACCAAAAAATCATCTAATTTCGCAACCCCCAAACGCAAATCATCTACACTTGTAAAATCTACATTCGCAACAACTTCTCCCAACAACAAAACTTCATCCCCACTCAAAAAGTTATTGGATTGCATATTTAAAAATCGTTTCAAAAAACAATCAAAAGCCAAATTTGCACCAGATACCCCTAAATTTGCACGTGGACCAACATCTTCCTTCACACCCAAGACAACATATCTACCTTGAAAAGACTCCAAATCCGAAAAGACAGAAACCTTTTCACCCAACTTCACCTCTCCCTCACGTTGCGAAACATAAGATAGAGCTACATCTTTCGTAGATGGAATAAAAGAAAAAAAAGTTGATTCAGAATTCATTAGTAATAACTTTTAATTTATAATAATCACATAAAATAAGTGAGTTAAACTTTATACTTTCTCATCAGATTTAAAAACGATTCTGGAGGAGAAACAGGTCGCATCGTTTCTTTAGAAACAAAAACTAAAGTCGTTGAAGCAATAGAAATTAATTTGCCTTCCTCGTTTTTTATTTCATACTCGAAATAAAGTCGCGGCCCCTTCAACAATACAATTTTGGTAATTATCATTAATAAGTCATCATAATACGCAGGAGAAAGATAACGCACCTGAAAATCCAACACTGGCAACATAAAACCATCCTCTTCCATCGCACGATAACTCATTCCAAAAGCACGAAGAGCTTCCACTCTCCCAACCTCAAAATATTGCGCATAATTGCCATAATAGCAATACCCCATTTGATCAGTTTCCCCGTATCTTACTCGGATTTCAGCGGTTTGCGAAAAATTTATTTCCATGGATAATTGATTAATAATCTAACACATATGAGTGAACATCATAAAATTACCAAAGAAACAAGCACGAAAATTTCAAAGTCAATTTTTATTTTAAACAAGTAAAAAAAAATTAAAAGTCAATAGTGAAATGATTTTTTTTTAAACTTTATTATCCTAATCTTTGTACTGTAGGACACTACATAGACTATACGCCTGAAAAACAATGTTTTACAAAGGTAAAAAGTTTTAAACAACAAAAAGTAAAAACTTACATTAAATTTATACAATGAACACAGATCACGAAGGGGCTTGGGGAAAATGTTTAAAGGTTATAAAAGATAATATTGCATTGAATTCTTACAATACATGGTTCATTCCAATCGTTCCTGTAAAGTTGGAAAATGATGTATTAACTATTCAAGTACCTTCTCATTTTTTCTATGAGTGGCTAGAAGAGCATTATATCGTTTTATTAAAGAAAGTAATCAAACGTGTTATCGGAAACGAAGGACGTTTAGAATACTCTATTGTTATGGAAAATAACAAAGGAAATAAAAATCCATACACTGTAAAACTTCCAACTGCAAACAATACTTCTGTAAAAAACTCACCTGTTAGTGTACCCCTAAACATTAACGAAAACCAAATTCGTAATCCTTTTATCATTCCTGGATTAAAGAAATTAAATGTTGAATCTAACTTAAATCCAGCATATTCTTTTGAAAATTTTGTTGAAGGAGATTGCAACCGTCTTGCTCGTTCTGCAGGATATGCTGTAGCAAACAAACCAGGAGGAACTGCTTTTAATCCATTATTAATTTATGGAGGAGTTGGCTTAGGAAAAACACATTTAGCACACGCAATTGGTATTAGTATCAAAGAAAAATACCCAAACAAAACAGTTTTATATGTAGGTTCTGAGAAATTTGCACACCAATTTATTGATGCTATCAAACAAGAATCCATCAACGATTTTATACATTTCTATCAAATGGTAGATGTACTTATTATCGACGACGTACAATTCTTCGCTGGTAAGACAAAAACAATGGATGTATTCTTCTCTGTTTTCAACCACTTACACCAAAACGGAAAACAAATTATCTTAACTTCCGATAAACCACCAGTAGAAATGCAAGATATGGAGCAACGCCTTCTTTCTCGTTTCAAATGGGGATTATCCGCTGATTTATCTACGCCAGATTTAGAAACCCGTATCGCGATATTACAGAAAAAAATGTACGGAAACGGTATCGAACTTCCAAACGAAGTAGTAGAATATTTAGCATATAGCATTAACACAAACATTCGTGAAATGGAAGGTGCTTGGACTTCATTATTAGCTCAAGCTTCCTTAAACAAAAAAGCAATCACATTGGATCTTGCGAAACAAATGATTGACAAATTTGTAAAAAACACTTCGCGCGAAATTTCTATTGACTACATTCAAAAAGTTGTATGTGATTATTTCAACCTTCCTATGGAAATCTTGAAATCTAAAACACGTAAACGCGAAGTGGTTCAAGCAAGACAAATCTCTATGTTCTTCTCTAAAAAGATGACAAAAGCTTCACTTGCTAGTATTGGAGCTCACTGTGGAGGAAAAGACCACGCTACTGTATTACATGCATGTAGAACGGTAACTAACCTTTCAGAAACAGACAAACAATTCAAAGTTTATCTCGCTGATTTAGAGAAAAAACTTTCTATTCAATAATTCTAAAAACCACCTTTCGAGGTGGTTTTCTTTTATCCTAGATTTTGTGAATAATCCGCATTCATATCGATCACTAGAAACACTTTCGGAAGGGCTATACAAAGAAAAAGGATCCAAATTCATTGGGTACGCCATTCCTTGTCGTACAGAAGAAGAAGCGAAGCAACACTTGAATGATTGGAGAAAAATGCACCACCAAGCACGCCACCTTTGTTATGCCTATCGTTTTGGAGTTGAAACATACAACACACGAGCAAATGACGATGGTGAACCAAACAACAGTGCAGGCGCACCGATATTAGGTCAGATTCAATCCTTTGAACTCACAAACGTACTTATTGGTGTAATTCGTTATTTCGGCGGAACAAAACTGGGCGTTGGAGGACTGATACATGCCTACCGCGCAGCAGCGAAAGAAGCCATTGAAACAGGAAGAATTATCCTATGCGAACTGGAAGAAACACTAAAAATCACATTCAATTATCCACAACTTCCTGCAATCATGAGCCTAATAAAAACATCGAATGCAAAAGTATTAGTCCAAGACTTTCAACTCGATTGCAATTTAGAAATTTGCATCCCACTTCAAGAAAGTGAAAAAATGAAGGTACTTTTACAAGACATTGAAGACACAGAAGTACAATCTAACGGTATCTATTAATGAAACTATTAAAACAACTTACTGCAATACAAGGCGCCTCGAGCGATGAAGGAAAAATTGCGAAATTCATTATAAATTATATAGATAAAAATAAAGCAAACTGGAAAGTAGAGCCTACCATTTATGCAGGTAACGAATTTCATGATAACATAATTGTTGTTTTCGGAAAACCACGCACAGCAATCTATGCACACATGGACACAATAGGTTTCAGCGTAAGCTACGACAACCAACTCGTTAAAATCGGCGGTCCAGATATTGAAGACGGAATGCAATTAGTTGGTAGCGATTCTCAAGGTAAAATAGAAACTGAACTCATGATTATCGAACAAGAAAATGCTCGCCCAATCTATAAATGTGTTTTTTCTCGTTCTATAGACCGCGGCACCATCCTCACCTACAAACCTAACTTTCGTGAAACAGATACTACGGTTCAATCGCCTTATTTAGACAATCGTTTAGGTGTTTGGTCTGCAGTAAAAGTCGCTGAAACACTAGAAAACGGAGCAATCGTTTTTGGGACTTATGAAGAACATGGTGGGAATTCCGTTGGATTTTGCGCAAAATTCTTATATGACAACTATCAAGTGCAACAAGCATTGATTTCCGACATCACTTGGGTAACAGATTATGTACAACCAGGACTTGGCGTGGCAATTTCTATGCGTGATAGTATGTTACCACGTAGAAGTTACCTGAATAAAATCATCGAACTCGCTAAGAAATCAAAAATTGATTTTCAATTAGAAGTAGAATCTGCCGGAGGAAGCGATGGTAGCTCACTTCAAAAATCAGATTTATTAATTGACTGGTGCTTTATAGGTGCAGCAGAGGACAATGTTCATACACCCAATGAAATCGTTGCAAAGTATGATATTATGTGCATGGTGAAATTGTATCGGTATTTGATGCGAAAATTATAAAAACACCATATGCATCTACTAACCTTAAAAACTTTCGACAACAGCATTGATGCAAACATGCTTCGATGTCAATTAGAATTAGAAGGAATTCAAAGTTATTTAAAAGATGAAAATACTATAACTACCAATCCGTTATACAATTTAGCGCTTGGTGGAATCAAACTTCAAGTATTTGAACAAGATTATACCAAAGCAAAAACATATTTGGAAGAACTTGAAAACACACCATACACAAATCAAAACAACGAAATAATTACATGTCCAAAATGTAATTCTTCCAACCTACAAACAGGATTCTCTTCGTACCGAAACATCACAGGAATCCTCTCTTTATTAACAGCATTTGTCTTTGTGATTTTTCCGTTCTACAACAAAAAAGTAAATAAATGCAAGGAATGCGATAACGAATTCTGAAAAAAAACGTAAAATAGAAATAAAAAATAAAACGTATGAAAAATATTTTTACAAAGGAAATTTCAAATGAAATCATTGCACGCATCAACACTTTAACCAATGAATCTAAGCCGATTTGGGGTAAAATGCATGTTGCACAAATGCTAGCACATTGTAGCGTAACTTACGAAACCATTTACACAAACAAACACCCAAAACCAAACACTTTTGTGAAATTTATCTTAAAAAATTTCGTAAAGAAATACGTTGTAAATGAAACTCCCTACAAAAAAAGCAGTCAAACGGCACCGTATTTTGTTATCGCAGACGAACGTGATTTTGAATTAGAAAAGAAAAAATTAATAGACTATATTCTTAAAACGGAAGAACTAGGCGAAAATGCGTTTGAAGGAAAAGAATCTGTTTCTTTTGGATCGATGACTAAAAATGAATGGAATAACATGCTTTACAAACATTTAGACCATCATTTAAGTCAATTTGACGTTTAGTATAAACCCTGTATTTTGCTAAAAAAAGATTTCCAATAGCTATTTGAAATGGAATTATTCGAAGCTTATTGGAAATACAGCATCGTTTAAATTTACATCGTAAATATTATAATTACACTGCATTTCATCCAATGTAATACCAGCCATCATTGCACGCTTTAAAGCTCTGTAATATTGAAAATGCGTATCATCATTTACTGTATTAATAGAAGCCCCCAAATTAACTGGCTTAGACCAACTACCGCCTGTATTTTGTGTAACATACACATCATAACCACCCATACCTTTGTGTCCGTCTGAACTAAAGAATAAAAATTTACCATCCGGTGTTAAAAACGGAGTCGTTTCTCTTCGTAAAGAATTAACATGGGCAGGCATCGGAATTGCTTCCCCCCATTTCTTTCCCTCTTTACGAACAACAAACAAATCCATCGAACTTGCCTCCCCATTTCTATCGGAAACAAACACCATCATGGAACCATCTGCAGTTAAAGTTGCCGAACCATCATAATAAGATGTATTAATCGATTCGTTATTAATAGTTTTTGGTTTAGACCATTTACCCGCTTTATAATCCACTTCACAGATATCTGAACTTTCTGTTTGTGTTTCTAAATCTGTTTGCGTAGTATTCAACGTCAATAATGCATGGGTCGCATCCTCATTCACATACGTAAAAGTCTCAAAACCTGGACCATTCAACTTATCAACTTTATTGGTAATGCTATCCCACATTTTAAATTGCTCATTCCATTTTGCACGATAGATATCTTCAAAAAATTGCTCATCGTCTGGGTTTTTCATTCCTCCAGTTGTATTACTTTTGCGTGCAGCAAAAAATAAAGTAGAACCATTTTGGGTCAATACTGGCGCATATTCATTAAACTCTGTGTTAATATCCCCAGGAACTAATTTACGTGCAAAAACTTTGTTTTTAGCTAATTCCGCTTTAGCAAATTTACATTCTTCCATTTTATCCCACACATGCAATTCCGCTGCACGTTGTTTAGATAATTCATTTAAAGCACGACCATAATTCGCCAACGCAGAATCCAACAATCCGTTTTGGTGGTAACATCTACCCAACAACTCATGTAAATCCGCATCTACTTCTTTATCTTTTTTACGGGCAGACTCAATATGCTTTAATGCCATCGTAAAATTATTTAAACGATAATAACACAATGCTACCCAATAGGATGCCCTCCATGATTCAGGGTCTTTTGCTTCCGCTTGTTTAAACATCGCTAAAGCCTCCTTTATATGACCGTCAGAATAATAATGTTTCGCTTCTTCTACAATCAAAGTAGCTGTAGTTTTTTGCGCTAAATTAGAAATGGTATCCGGTGGTGTAATGTTAGAGAATGCAGAAACTTTTCCAACTAAAAAGAATGAAAATAAAATTGCGTAAAACTTCATATAAATTTGCTTATATTTTTGAAGAACAAAATTAGATAAAATAGCTAATAACTAGCTTCTCCTAGCTTGAAGGAAAGCAAGAAGTTATACACAAATAATTGCTTAAAACAGAAAAGTGTACCGAGATGAATTCGTATCTTTGCACCTCAATTAAATAAAATAGTATGACTTTAAACGCATTAACCGCAATTTCTCCAGTAGATGGAAGATATAGATCTAAAACAGAAGAATTAGCAAACTATTTTTCCGAATTTGGATTAATAAAATACCGCGTACAAGTAGAAATTGAATACTTTATTGCAATGGTAGAAGCGCAAGTTTCCCCCTTACAATCTTTCCCTATCGATAAAATTCAAACTTTAAGAAATATATACTTAAACTTCACAGAAGCAGATGCTATTTGGATCAAAAATTCTGAAAAAATAACGAATCATGATGTAAAAGCAGTTGAATACTTTTTAAAAGAACAGATGTCACAACTTGGTCTTGACCAATACCTTGAATTTATTCATTTTGGTTTAACATCACAAGACATTAACAATACAAGTATTCCACTTTCTTTAAAAGAAGCATTAACAGACGTTTATTTTCCACTATTAGAAAAAGTAATCGCAAAACTGAATGAATTAAAAGTAGAATGGAAAGATGTTTCCATGTTAGCAAAAACACATGGTCAACCAGCTTCACCAACTAGACTAGGAAAAGAGATTCAAGTTTTTTCAGAACGTTTAGAAAAACAACTTGCTCAAGCTACTGCAGTTCCTTTTTCTGCAAAATTTGGCGGAGCAACCGGAAACCTTAATGCTCATCACATTGCTTTCCCTGGACATGACTGGGTTTCGTTCTCCAACAATTTCGTTAATAATGTTCTTGGTTTAGATAGAAGTCAAACAACTACTCAAATAGAACATTACGACAATCTTGCAGCTTTATTTGATGCCTTAAAACGTATCAATACAATTATTTTAGATTTAAATCGCGACATGTGGATGTATGTTTCTATGGATTATTTCAAACAAAAACTAAAAGAAGGAGAAATTGGATCTTCTGCAATGCCACACAAAGTGAATCCAATTGATTTTGAAAATTCAGAAGGTAACATTGGTATAGCAAATGCTTTGTTTGAACATCTAGCAGCTAAACTTCCTGTTTCTCGTTTACAACGTGACTTAACAGACTCTACAGTATTACGTACCATCGGAGTACCTTTAGCGCATTCATTAATCTCCATGAAATCTACCATTGTTGGCTTAGAAAAATTGTTGTTAAATGAAGTAGCTTTTGAAAATGATTTAGAGAAAAATTGGGCGGTTGTTGCAGAAGCTATTCAAACAATTCTTCGTCGCGAGGGATTCCCTAAACCTTACGAAGCTTTAAAAGGACTTACACGTAAAAACGAAGCAACAACAAAAGCATCTGTACATGCATTCATCGAAACTCTTGCTATTTCGGAAGAATTAAAAACGGAATTGAAAAATATTACGCCACAGAATTATACCGGAATTCAATTGGTTAACAATTAATTCTTAATCTAATAAAATCCGATCGGTTCCATCAAACTCAGGCGCCTGAACCGAAAGTACTTTTAACGGTATATCAGAAGTAACTTTCACAGAATGTGGCATGTTTTCAGGAATGAATAACACATCCCCTTTTTTAATTAAGTATTTTTTCTCTCCTAAACGCATTTCTCCAGTTCCTTCTATTACATAAATCGTCTCGCTATGCGATTGATGTTTATGTAATTTCACTTCTTTCTTAATTAAAATTAAAAAAGTGGTGGAATTTTTATCTGAAGTTAATTTCTTTACCGCTATATTATCGTATGACTCATTCACCTTTATAGTATCCGTACCGAGTACGATTTGTCCCTTTAAAGCACAAGGAAAAATAAATAACAGTACTGCCATTAAAAAGTAATTCTTTTGCAAGAAAAAATCTAATGTTATACGAAACATAATTTTATTTTATCAACAATTACGGAAATGTACTTCAAAAAAATAGCCACTCGAAAGCGGCTATTTAAAGTTTTAATTTCTAATTAAAATGGAAGATCATCATCTGAACTAGAAGTAGTCATTTCAGGTGTAGCTGAAGCAACTGGATTCAAATTCATTGCAGTTGGACCATTTGCTGGAATTCCTTGAGAAGCAGCACCTACTTTATCAATTCTCCAAGCATCTAAAGAGTTAAAATATTTTACTTCACCTTGAGGGTTTGTCCACTCTCTTCCACGAAGATTAAAAGATACTTCGATTTGATCATTTACATTAACACCATCCAATAAAGTACATTTATCTTGTGTTAATTGAAATAAAATGTCTTGTGGATACATTCCTGAAGTGTCTGAAACTACGAATTCTCTTTTAGAGAATTTCTCTGATACTTGAACTGTAGGATTTACTACTTTTATTGTTCCTGCTAATTTATACATACTTATTTATTTATTCAATTAATTATTAAATGCTAATAAGGTCATCCATGCCTCATTTAATTTATTTTCAGCCAATAAAGCGTGCGCATGTTTATGCAACTCCTCTTCTAATTGACTAGGATTACTATCTAAAGTTACAAATAAATTATTTAATTCTACTAATTTATATTCGTTAACTTCTGTTT
>JBIIKZ010000107.1:0-4392 GCA_044232905.1 Crocinitomicaceae bacterium | reverse complement strand
TGTATAATTACTAAAATTTATATTTTTAGCATTGTGTTGTTTACACTTTTGTGTAAACAAAAGCCTATCTTAAAAGTTTTAAGATTGGGGGGGATTGTATCTTTAATGGTGATCTTCTAAAGCTTCACCAATGTATGCACCAGCTAAAGTTGCAAATACAAGAGCTTGAATCGCACTTGTAAATAAACCTAATAACATTAGAGGAATAGGTACAACTAACGGAACTAAAGCAACTAATACACCAACTACAAGTTCATCAGCCAAAATATTCCCAAAAAGTCGGAAACTTAACGATAAAGGTTTTGTAAAATCTTCTAAAACATTAATCGGTAATAAAAAAGCTGCTGGTTCAATATAACGTTTAAAGTAACCTAATCCTTTTTTTCTAATACCTGCATAGAAATAAGAAATTGATGTTAATAAGGCTAAAGCTACAGTAGTATTAATATCATTTGTTGGAGCAGCTAATTCACCGTTTGGTAATTCAATTAAACGCCAAGGTACTAAAGCTCCGGACCAATTTGAAACAAAAATAAATAAGAAGATAGTTCCTAAAAATGGAACCCATTTTAGGTATTCTTCTTCTCCAATTTGTGTTTTTGCTAAATCTCGAATAAACTCTGTAACTAATTCTGTTAAATTTTGTAAGCCATCTGGTGTTGATTTTAGATTACTATTTCCTAAGAAAGATAAAGTAATAATAATACCTAAAACAATCCATGAAGTAATTAAAACTTGACCATGTACTTCATAATTACCAATTTATACGGATAGGTAAACCTTTGATTTGTTTAAATATAGAAATATTCAAAAAGAATCGCTAGCTTTTCCCCCCTTGCCACACCGTACGTGAGGTTTTCACCTCATACGGCGCTCCCTCGACACAAACCCTTTTATAAACAAAGAGGTTTCAAACCAACCTGTTCACGAAATGTATTCAATTTACATAATATTTCATTCCACTTCTTAGGTGAGAAATCACCTAATAGTTTGACTTGCTTTAAGGTTTCACTAATGATCCAAGGTGCAGTAGCATGTATTAGATTATGGACTTCTGGAGCAACAATCACCAAATTGTTGAAACTATCTGTACCACCCTTAGAAACAGGAATTTTATGATGACAGTGAAATTTCAACCCAACATAAATCCCAGTTATTCCACAAGTACCTTTTTGGGCAGACCATTTTGAAATACGATTATCAAAATAGTCAATAGATCGATTCCGATTGCTTGAATCTGTATCCAAAGCTCCAAAAGTTAATTGCCAGCGTTCTAGTTCTCTCTTTAAAAGGGAGTTCAGTTCCTTGTGCATCAACTGACGACCAGCCTTCGTGTAAGGTGTCATCTCTTGTTTGAATTGATAAAGATTTTTGTGTTTGATTGAATAAACTGGAAATAACGCTACACCATTAATAAATAATGGTTTTGATTTTAAACTGTATCGATTCCGGAATGTTTTCGAAGTTTGACCTCTATAGGAGATCAAGCTTTTAAGGCGAGGACGCATAAACTTCTTAAGAACATAGTTTAACCTGCCAAAATCGACCGAACAATCTGTAGCAGCATTATAATAATTTTGTAAACCCATCACTGTGGTGTTGAATTTACTAACATTCGTAGCGGATGGCTTCTTCTGAATTGTAATAATCTTACTTTTCAGTTTTAATAGCATGTTTTGCATTGCTTTCGGCATTACCCTAGAACGACAGACAAGTCTGCGCTTCTTATTCATACGGCTTCTTAGTAGGATTCCTAAGAATGAACTACTTTTCTTACATAGGTTCGTGATACTACTTTTTTCCGACGAAATCTGTAGTTTTAAACGTTTTTCTAACCATTGTTGTGTGGCAATAAAGATCGTCTTCGCAGTTTTATAATCTCTACAGAATATTTTGAAGTCATCCGCATAACGAACTGCATGAAATTCTTTCAAACGAGAACGTTGTCTTAAAGCTCTCCAAGTTTTGCTTGAGGATGAGTAGGATTTATTAGGACAAAAGGTAGCCCATTGACTACTTAACCACCAATCTAACTCATTAAGACAAACATTCGAAAGAAGAGGAGAAAGAATACCACCTTGTGGTGTACCTTTCACTGGAATCCCTTCTTTCACAATTTCAGCTTTAAGCATTTTAGAGAGAATACTTAAAACCTTTTTATCCCGAATTCCAAGACTCCAAAGTTGTTTCAGAAGTTTACCATGATCAATTGTGTCGAAAAGCGATTTAATGTCTATATCCACTACATAATGAACACCATTAATATTCATAAGAGATGCTGCACGAGCAAGTGCATGTTTTGCTGATCTATTCGGACGAAATCCATACGAATGCGGATGAAATTTTGCCTCACAAATAGGTTCAATCACTTGTTTCACACATTGTTGAAACAGGCGATCCATCAGTATTGGAATACCAATGGGCCTTTGTTTACCATTAGGTTTAGGAATCCATACTCTTTTCACATTCGAAGGTTTATAATTTTCCGCCATACTTTGAATTCTATAGATGATAGTTTCCAGAGGCATGGTTCTGATATTGACAATATTGATACCATCCGTACCAGGAGTCATAGAACCTCGATTACTTTTAATGTTTCTGTAAGCTAAACAAATGTTTCGTTTTGAAAAAATAAGATTGTATAGCTTGTTAAAGTTTTGACAACCTTCTTTAATTTGACGATATAAATTGTCAAAGTCGTGATTTAATGCGTAATATTCTATAAATCTGGACAATTTGTGATAGTTTGTCTTAGTCATATGTAAATGTTTCCTTCAAATAATTTAATTTAATTTAATTGTAGATTAATTTAGCATATTCTTTTATTCATATTCGAACCTAAGAAATATTGAATCAATTTATTTTTGAATTTGTACCGACTTGGGGCCATCACTCAGATAGTTTATTGCTATCTTCAACGTTACTGTGCCCCTACTCTCACTGGAATAAAAGAGTCTTTCATCGCATTGGTAAATTGTAGAATCCTGATCTCTAACGCATATGGACCTAAATCCTTCTATAGAAACAAAGTTCTATAGAGCGTTCCCAGCTTTCCACGTTCCATATACTCTATCTTTTTATATCAATATGACAGGCCGTTGCTATGAACCTACCCATACACTAATGCCTGTAACATTATAGGGAATTTCATAATTGGCAATTTTACTTTACCCCATGGATGCTCCGCTCGGAGCGAGTTATCGTTTCGGTAACCCTTATTTGTAGATCCGTACATTCGCAACTTCGTCAGTTTAGATTATGGTTGCCTAAACATTCTAGCCATAACATTGTTTTAAACCTAGAATCTGTTCAATTCATTAGGTGAAGATCCCCGGCCTATAGGACATAGAGAAGGACGAGTTCCCCTTTCGTAACCCATAATGGATCTTACGATATCTCTCAGCCGACTTCATCGAGCTTTCATACAACTAAAAATTTAGGTTTTCTAGTGCATGTCGAAGTATTAGGGTGGCATTTCAGGGCGTTACTCCTTCATTCTACCAGCTCGAGTATATAGTTCTCTTTAACCTGGACGAACCTAGGTTAAATGCACACGCTTTTCACGTGTGAACGTGTCGCACGCCAATAATAATGTTGTCCTACTGAAACTTCAGCCACTTCTAATAAAGGATTCATAATAATTTCTGTAATCATATTTTTTTAAAATTTTAATATTTTTGAAACTGCAAAATTGATTGTTTTGTTTAATATGCTAATAAACACAACAATTTTTAAACTTTTAAACAAAAAATAAGAATAATGAATTGAATCATTTAGATAACTACGTTATCTATTTATCTATCTATCTATCTATATATATATATATAAATATATATATAGATATATATATATTATTGAATTAACTTTAAAAATTTAAAGTGATGAACCTAAACCTACATAAGATCCATAAAAGAAAATAGCTAGTAAACCAAGGGCTGCCATTCCTACAACTGTGCCCACAAGCCATAACGGTACACGTCCAGTAGTTCCTGTGTTAGACATAAAGATAAATTTGAATTAATATTATTTCAATTTTGTACAAGAACACTTAATAGCTTCACTTGTTAAATTTTTCCATATTAAAAAATTTAACAAATCTTTTTGCTTTTTTTTTAACTAAAGTTCTTGGGAGTAAATTTTACATTTTGCATGTTGAAAATTGACAGCCAGCTTTGAATAAAAATAAGTTTTAAAACAAATCAAAATGATTTTATATTAATAATATTATATTATAAAAAATATCACACTTATTCCATGATAACTCCAAAAATAACTAACTAAAATATATATATATATATACGAACTTACTCGAAATGACAGTTTACTTCTAAAAAACTCTGAATTAGTTTTTATATTTATCTATAAAACTTTTTTTATTTTACCGTCAAATCC
>JBIIKZ010000106.1:0-4527 GCA_044232905.1 Crocinitomicaceae bacterium | reverse complement strand
TCCATACCCCTCGTCGTACTCAGCTTCCAAAGCCGCTAATTCTCCTTTTAATTCATCAACTTTTGCTTTTGAAAAATCAACATCTACACCGGTTCCACTAACTATACCTGTATATTTTTTGTCAACTGCTAAAGACCCAGCTAATTTTACAGCCCCTGACTCTGAACCGGCTGCGATATCTGACATTGTTAATGTACCAGCAGATATTTTTTTACCCAGACCTACAACAAAATTATACATATCCGCTTCGCCTTTAAAATCAAAAGCGGTCACATCGGGATAGGTTTTTTGCACCATTGATCCAAATAACCCAGCTAGTCCTTTATACTTTTTACTTTTTTCAGCGAATGATATATCGCCTTTTGATACAAGTTCTAAGAACCTAGAAACAACCTCTGTTGCTTTAAGATTTCCATTAGCGTCTCTTTCAGTAGCTTCTAATAACTTTTTATATAGCGCACTATCCAGTTTTTTAGTAGTCAATAGCAATTGGTTTGCTATTGGAACAAAAGCTTCAGGATTATTTTTTAGCAATAAATCCGTAACATAGTGTCCAACCTCATGGGTAGCTATTTGAGTGCGTTGATTAGTAAACATGTTCTCCTTAACTAAAACTTGGCCAACCCCCGCAGCATTAAATCCATCAGCTCCATTGGTTATTTCGTATATTGCTTCGGCCTTGTTAGCGTCACTTAAAGTTTTATTTACTTTTATATAGTCAACTGCTTCTTTTTTAGTTTCGAACGAAATGATTTTAGCTCCTTCTACTTTACTAGAGTTTTCTATGTTTATATCTATCTCTTGCTTCAAATATAAATCATAAGCTGTTTTTTGTACTTTGTCGTCGTCTGGCTTAACCGTCATATCCGCTCCAATTTGCGTTTTAGCGCGATCTATTAAGTCGTTATACCTATCAGGATTGTTCACCTCAAGAACTTTAAATTGCGATAAATCTTGCATCATATTAGATGGATCTAAAGCTCTTTGTTTAGCGTTCTCAAATTTATCAAACTCTTTTCTTAGACTTTTTATTATAAGTTCTTTATTTTCAGGTTTTATATTTTTATCGTCTAATACCTCTTTAGCCCTGTTTTGTAGTTTAGCTTTTTTGCTTTCTATAAAAATAATGCTTTGAGCAACACCGGCTCTAAGATTATTATTTATTAACTTTTGTTGTTTTTCTATAGCTAAGTCTCGTTCTGCTGCTTTTTCATCCATCAAGGTTCCTAAAGCTTTTTTCTCTTCGGGGTTTTGGGATGCTTCAAATTTTTTACCTAAATCATTAAAATCCTTTTCTAAATTTCTTATACCTTCTTTTGAATTATAATCTGAAAATGCTGATAAATATAATCCTTTAGTATATGGAACGCCTGATATTACAGTACCCATTGCAAATCCAGAGAATCCTGCGTGAGCGGTATTTTCCATAACAGGACGACCATCAATTATATTTTGAGTCATTTGTGTACCTATCTCACCTGAGCTTTCCAAAAATTGGTCAAATACAAAGCCGGGAGTTTTTTCTTTAAAGTATGCTTTCATACTATTATCAATAACATCTACACCGCTCGACTTCCCAAGCGAAGTTTTTGCTCTTTTTAATATAGGTATAGTCGTTAAAGCTGAAAACCCAGCTTCCGCTCCTCCGTACCCAATTGATTTTAACCAAAGTTCTGTTTTAGAATAAGAGGCTTCCCCAGATGCAATCTCTGTCTGCATATCGGCCATTTTTGTCCCGGCAGAAGTTACACCCACCACAGCCGTTGCGGCGCCACCAGAGGCAACCATTGCTACTAGTATTGGTATTTGGGATGTAATTTCCTGAGCAGCAAACTTACCAAAATTTGAACCACTAGAAAATGCGTCATCAAAAGAAACATCTCTAGTATATGAATTTCTAATATCTGCTGCAGCATTAGTATAATTTACCGCCCATTTATCCAATCTTTCAGACGCGGTTTCCGCTTCCTTTCCATATATCATTTTTGAAATAGCATCGCCAGCATACGAAAACGGGGTAGATATGTCTAATACTTTTGCTGTAAAATACGCTCCGCCTACAGCTAAATCACTAAACCCTACTCCTACATTAGTTAAATATTTTTCAGAAAGATCATAATTTTTAGAGGCAGCGTTAGCAAATATATCCGAGTCCTCTAGCTTTTGTAGGTTATCTTGTTGTTCTTTAAAAGCGGATGTAGCATAGGTTTGGTTAATTTTGTATTTCTCCTTTAACTGGTTATACGCATTTAAAAAACCTCTGTTTACTTGTGTTCCATTTTTTAATGTTACTATTTCTGAATCCAGAGGGTCAAATATAATCCCAACTTTTTCAAATTTTCGTACCATAGCGGCCGCTTCAGCTTCGCTTTTGGGCACACCGTTAAATATATCTATGGATTCAGTAGCTAAACTATTTATATCAATAGCTGTCGTTTCTGCTATTTTTAATTTAACTGATGACTTATTTTGAACGTCTACGGCCTCTTTTTTAGCTAATAATGAGCCAACATACATATTAGCCCGCATAGATGGGTCTTTGCTTATAATTTCTTCCGATGCTAAAACTTTTTTATCGTTAATAGCTTTGGTTTTTAATAAATCTCTAGTGAATCTTTCGGCTTTAATTTGTAATTCTTCTTTGCTTATTTTCGGAGTTTCTTTTAATATTTGGCGCTTTGCATTGTTTAATTCTTTTTCATAAGGTTTAATTATACTAGTTGTATATTGTGTACCTCCCCCTGAAATTTTCCCTATTGCCGCTATAGAAACCTTTTGTTCTTTTTTAGGAGCAAACAAGTCTGTCGCTTCGAATTCCTCATCAACCTTTGCTTTAAATTCTGGTGTTATTGCTTTTGCAACTTGTTTATTATAATTTAATTTTGTAATATCTTGTAGATATTTATTTTTAGATAAGTCTTCTGTTTTTAAATTTTTATTAAAAAAATCTTTGAGAATGTCCGCGTTTTTATTTGCTATTTGAGGACGAGCTTTTTTACTCGCGTTTAAAGCATTGACATCAAATTGGAGTGTTTCTGATTCAATCCTTTTACCTGTTATTGGGTCGGTATATACAGCTTTTACAGCGTCAAAAACATTAGAAATGTCTCCGCCTAAAGCAGTAGTTTCTTCAAAAGTTACATTAGGAATGCCTGCATATAATTTTTTTAAAAAATCAACGCCTTCCTCCTCCTCAACCGTAAACGCAGTCTCAATCGCTTTTTCAGTTCTTAAAGACGAAGTTAAGTAGTCTCCTATTTTATCTTTTTTTATTGTTACAGGTTCATATTCTTTTTCTATAGGGCCTACTAATTTAGGCTTTTTTTCCCATTTTTTTATATTTTTTACTACCGCATCGCCATTTGAATCCTGGCTAGTCATTTTTTTAATGCCTAACGGGTCTTCTACTTCAGTTCTCCCAAAAGCTTTTTCAATCTCAGGCTGTGTAGGTTTAACTACTTCTTTTGTAACAGGCTTTGCAGCCTCTTTTTTAGCCTCAGGTTTTTTCTTTTGCTTAGACCTTATAGTAAGTTTATTTTTTTTTGCATAAGTCTCAATATCAATAAAAGATGCTTTAGCCAGTTTTATTACTTCGTTTTCTGGCAACGCGGTCCCGTCAGGGGAGATGTATTCAAACATATTCTTTTGTTTAAATTAGTTATTTATTATTTAGAATTAGCGTAGGCTTTTGCATCAGCATCCGATAGTCCTTTCGATTTTGCGAATTTATATTTTTTATTCCAAGCAGCAGAGGGCCCGCTTAAATTAGTGTTGTTAGGTTTTTTAATTTCTGTAGTAATTGTAGCCGTGTCACCCGGAGCGTTTTTTATATCTTGAGTTTTTGGCATTCCAAGTACAGCTAATTCTACATACGCATTATATAGCTTATCCTTAATATCTTTTCCGCCATCTCTTACCTCCTTTAAAGTTATAGGCTCAATTTTTTTTCCGCTATCCGCTTCAATATTCTCTTTGTAATTTTCATTAAACCAAGCAACAACCTGTCTATCATCAACAGTAAACATTTGGTCTATTTCTTTTACGGCTAAAGGCCCTAAATCTTTTTTTATTAAATCTATATTTACATCTTGGTATAGTTCTAATACTTTTTTTGATGGATCAGTGCTGGCGCTTGCACGTGCTTTTTGTTTATCTATAAGGTACTTATCAGCTATGCCATCTATATTGCTAGTCTTTGCTCCGTCAGGAGAAACAGCGTCTTTCATTTTATAAAAACCTATAGCTTTACGATTTTCTATCATATTAGCTGAAGTATCTGGTATTACAACAAGAGCGGAATTAAGTGAATTTTGACGCATTGCGTTCCCAGACATCGGGTGACTTACCTTTTTACCATTTATATCTGTAGTTACTATGTAGGTACGGTCGTCATAATCGCCCTTCGGATCTTTTAATTCTAGCGACCCTTTAATCATTTTTGATGCTACTAAATAATTTGTTACTGTA
The DNA here is from genome assembly GCA_044232905.1 of Crocinitomicaceae bacterium. Classification (GTDB taxonomy): domain Bacteria; phylum Bacteroidota; class Bacteroidia; order Flavobacteriales_D; family Crocinitomicaceae; genus CANHVK01. Next base: position 60 of record JBIIKZ010000106.1, on the reverse strand, counting down.
TCAGGATTATTTAATTCGCTGATTTGAGATATTCCGCCCGGCTTGCCTTTTTTACTATAT
>JBIIKZ010000013.1:0-45860 GCA_044232905.1 Crocinitomicaceae bacterium | reverse complement strand
ACAACAAACTCCTCTTCCTACTATACCCAAAATAAACACCCAATCCTATCACCAACCAAACCCCAAACCCTATCCAATTAGCTAATTCCAACTCCGTCATCATATAAAAGCAACTTAACAAGCCAAATAAGGGAATCGTTGAAAAATTATACTTGAAAGTTAATAGACTAAATAATAAGGTAACTCCGATAAAAATCCATTGCGAAAAACTAACATTAGTTATTCCGAAGGTATAAATCATTCCTCCGATAATTAAAATTATAAATGGCATAACATACTTCGAATTCAAATAAGGTGTTTTAAAACTTGCTTGAGGTCCTCCTTTACGTGTCTGCATAACTAACACTCCTCCACACACCAATACAAACGCAAAGAGTGTCCCAATACTGCATAAATCGGTTACCATCTTTAAATTCATAAATAATGCAGGAATTGCAACTACAAACCCAACGACTATGGTAGCGAAACTTGGTGTCTTGTACTTTGGATGAATCCTTGAAAAACGTTTAGGTAATAAACCATCCCTACTCATACTCATCCAAATTCGTGGTTGTCCCATTTGAAAAACCAATAAAACACTCGCCATAGCAATTACAGCACTCACTGCTATAATCCCTGCTATCCATGTGACATGTAATTTTTCAAACACAAAAGACAAAGGATCTCCAACATTCAATAATTTATAGTCAACCATTCCCGTTAAGACAAGTGCAATAAGAATATAAACGATCGTGCAAATTATAATAGACCACATCATAGCTTTCGGTAAATCGCGTTTTGGATTTTTACATTCTTCGGCTGTGGTAGAAATAGCATCAAAACCAATGTAAGCAAAGAAAACTGCAGAAACACCTTTTAAAACGCCTCCAATACTTTCAGGTGCAAAAGGTGTCCAATGTTTTACATCCACATAAAACGCACCAACTATAAGCACCAATAAAATCACAAATAACTTAATAAACACCATGATATTCCCCGCAGTTTTAGACTCTCTAATCCCACGATAAACCAACCAAGTAATAATTACAATAATCCCTAAAGCTGGAAAATCTGCTACAAAGTGAAAACTTCCAAGCTGGGGAGCGTTACTCCATGCCAAATAAGCATTTTGTAGATCAAGGTCTAACGAATTGAATGAATGACCTTGTTTTAAAAATAAACTTGCTTCTTCAAATCCAGCATGCGCTGATAAGTAATCCATTTGTATCCAGGCTGGAATATACAAACCTCCACTAGCCAATAAGCTTGTAAAATAATCACTCCAAGAAATCGCTACGGTAATATTTCCAATGGCATATTCCATAATAAGCGACCACCCAATAATCCAGGCTATAATCTCCCCAAACGCTACATAGGAATAGGTATATGCACTACCGGAAACAGGAACTATTGAAGCAAATTCCGCATACGCAAAGGCAGAAAAACCACATGCCAAAGCTGTAAATAGAAATAAAAACACTACTGCAGGACCTCCAGCATTACTTGCATTCCCAATCGTACTAAAGATCCCAGCACCAATGATTGCTGCAATACCAAATGAAATTAAATCTTTTAGGGTTAGGTGTCTACCCAGTTGTTCTCCTGAATCTTCATTCTTTTTTACTTGACGAAGAATATCATCTACATTTTTTTTTCGGAAAAGCGAGGAAATGTTCATAATTAAGAATAATGATAGTTGGTCAAACGAAAAAAAGACCTTTAAATCGGTCTTTTTTATTATATACTAGTATCTAACAGTCTATTGAGGAATCGTCAATTGTTGACCAATCTCGATCTTATCGTCGGATAAGTTGTTGGCTTTGCGAATAGCATCTGATTTCACACCGTATTTAGCAGCTAATCCATTAATTGTGTCGCCAGATTTAACGGTATGCGTTTTAGATTTACCAGACTTTTCTTTCTTATCTTCTTTCTTTTTTTCCTCTTTTCTCTTGTCTTCTTTTTTCTCTGCAGCTTTTGGAGTAACAGCAGCTTCTTCTTTCGGAGTTGAAGTTTCTTCTACATCTGTTTCCTCTGCAGGTTCAGCATCTGTCGATTCTTCTTCTACAATATCTTCTTCCGATTCTTCCTCTTCCTCCTCTTCTTCTTTTTCAGCTTTCTTTGGTTTTTCGTACTCCATCAATTCCTCCAAGTCTTGGTGCTGATTGGTAGTGTCTTTCGGGATAATTTCCCCTGCGTCGTCCAAAACTTTATCTGTATCATCATGCGGTTGACGGAAAACAAACCAAATCAATACAAAAACGGTAATAATTGCTGCACCAATCTTAATTGTTTTCTTTCTGTCCAATGAAATCTTATTAAATAAATTGATTTGTTCTTGGCTAACTCTAGATTCAACAGTGGAAGATGAATCTACCACTTTACTTTGTTGGGAAGAAGAAGCCGAAATCATTCTTTTTTGAATATTCCCTTCTGTTACCGCAATTAATTGTAATGTAACATTTTCCGGAACACTTTTTCCTTTCGCACTATCAACTAACTCTAAAACATTTGCATTGATTGTAGCATACGCGATCTTGCTATTGAGAAAATTATCGTCTAACACTTTGGTAATTCCATGCGTACAAACAAGTAAAACATCTCCTGCAGCTACATCTAACTTAGAAAAACAAACGGATGGTGAAATACTCGGAGTATTCCCTAAGGCTTTTGGAATCTTAAGCACTGGTTTGGAACTATCTACATCGTTTGAAGGATACATTTGCACATCCAAATACCCATGATCATTTGTTAAACGCTGGAACTTACCTTCAGATTTCAAATAAACACGTGCATTTCCGATGTGTGCGTAATACACACCTTCTTCACGAACCAATACCAAAGCAAGACTGGCAAAAACACCTTTCAAACCTTCTTCTAAAATCGATGCGCGATACACTTGCTCGTTTGCAAATTGAAAAGCATGATTTATACCGATAAAAACATTGTCAAAAATTTCTTTTTCAAAAAAATCAAGGATACTTTGAACAGCTAAACGCGAAGCAAAACTTCCGTTAGCATCTACAGGATTTCCATCAGCAACTACGAAAACATGTCCGTTTTTGGTTTTTTTATCCCCTAAAGCATCCGAATTAATGGGATGTTTTAACCCTAAATCTGTTTTTGAACAATATGAAACTTTCATTCTACTTGTAAATTGATAGTGGTCTAAATAGACCTGATTTTGCTAATGAACACCTGAAATAAACCGAGTGCTAATTTAAGAAAGAAATGCAATATATAATACTATAAACAAGACGATATTTAACACAAAGATATGAACGATGGTAGAATTATGTGTGTAAAAATAACTCCAACGTTGTGCCCAAGTTGCATCCTCTGCAAGCGTATCTTCATACGCATATTCTTCCTCTACAGCAACTAAACGCGGTAAATCTACCTTATTTTCTAAGTTCTCTGTATACACCAAATTGCTTCTTAGTGTGTCTATTTTTTTAGAAACGTCAATTGTAGTCACAAGCTTAGTCCAATCAAACATAAACTTCCCTGCAATTGTCACTTTGTCCTTTATAGATAATGCACTAAAAGCTTTTACTTTTTGCCCATTCACAAAGGTTCCTAACTCTGTTTTTAAATCCGAAAGAAAAACATTACCACGCACATCTTGAAACAATTCTAAATGATAGGCATTAATCGCTTCATGATTAATTACCACATCATTATCACTTGCACTCCCCACGCGAATAAGTCTTACCTGTTCCATACTGTTTTATTTTACACTTACAAAATTGAACATTATTCTAGTTAAATTTCTCGGTAGAAATAGGAATTATCAGAAGCAAATTGTTGAAAACAAGAATTCAAACTATTTCTTCTCGATCTCTTTTAAACTCTCCATTTTCTTATTCGCTAAGAAACTGGTAATATCCTCAAAATGCTCTTTCACGCGTTGATTTCCAAATTCAAAGACTTTATTCGCTAAACCATCCAAGAAATCACGATCGTGCGAAACCAATATCATTGTACCATCAAAATCGCGCAAAGCATCCTTGATAATATCTTTTGTCTTCATGTCTAAATGATTCGTAGGCTCATCGAGAATTAACAAATTTACAGGCTGTAACAACAACTTAATCATCGCCAAACGTGTTTTCTCCCCTCCAGATAACACTTTTACTTTTTTCGTGCTTTCCTCTCCACCAAACATAAAAGCTCCAAGAATATCGCGAATCTTCAAACGTGCGTCCCCTTCGGCTGCTTGATCGATGGTTTCAAAAATGGTTAAAGATTCATCTAATAAAGACGCTTGATTTTGCGCAAAATAACCAATCTGAACGTTGTGACCTAATTCCATCTTCCCTTCAAAATCAATCTCCTTCATGATCGCTTTTACCATGGTCGACTTCCCTTCCCCATTCCGACCTACAAAGGCAACTTTTTCTCCGCGTTCAATCGTAATTTCAGCATTTTTAAATACCACATGATCTCCATAGGATTTTGATAATTCTCTTGCAGACACAGGATAATTTCCGGAACGTGGTGCTGGAGGGAATTTTAAGCGTAATGCAGAAGTATCCACCTCATCTACTTCAATTATTTCTAGTTTCTCTAACATTTTCACACGTGATTGTACAACCAATGTTTTAGAAAATGTTCCTTTAAAGCGTTCAATAAATTCTGTTTGTTCCGCAATAAACTTTTGTTGATCGTCAAATTGTTTTTGTTGTTGTTCCCTTCGTTCTTTACGTAATTCCAAATACATGGAATAATTCACTTTATAGTCGTAAATTCTCCCCATTGTAACTTCGATTGTTCGTGTAGTAATATTGTTCACAAATGCTTTATCGTGTGATATAACAACTACCGCTTTTGCACTATTTACTAAAAAATCTTCCAACCACTGAATGGATTCAATATCCATGTGATTCGTTGGCTCATCCAACAAGATTAAATCTGGTTTTTGCAATAAAATTTTTGCTAACTCAATACGCATTCTCCAACCACCACTAAATTCCGAGGTCGGTCGTGTAAAATCGGAACGTAAAAAACCAATGCCTTGTAAAACTTTTTCGACATCCTCGTCGAAATTGATTTCTTCTATGGAATAATATTGTTCACTCAATTCAGAAACACGTTCGATAATTTTCATATAATCCTCCGATTCATAATCCGTACGAACCGTTAATTCCTCATTCAACTTCTCAATTTCATCCTTCATTGCAAAAATAGATGCAAAGGCTTTACTTGTCTCTTCAAAAACTGTCGCGGTATCCTCGGTCAACAAATGTTGTGGCAAATACGCAATACGATATTCCTTCGGAGCAGAAACTTTTCCGGTCGTGGGTTTATTAATTCCAGCTAGAATTTTCAGCAAAGTAGATTTTCCAGCGCCATTCTTCCCCATCAATGCGATTTTATCATTTTCATTAATCACAAAAGAAACATCACTGAATAATTTCTTACCACTAAACTCTACCCCTATTGCATCGATTGATATCATATTTTTATTTTTTTATAATACTATTTTCATTCGTAGTACAGATAAAGCATGCCTTATCCCTATACTGCATATTCGTCACCCGTCACTCGTCACTCAAAACCACTACTCACTCCTTTGCTTCTCATACATTTCTCGAAATAGTCCACCTTTTTCTAGTAATTCCTCTTGCGTGCCCGATTCAACAATTCTCCCTTTATCTAACACATAAATACGATCTACAAAACGTAAAGAAGAAATCCGATGGCTAACAATTACCGTAATTCGGTCTTCAGCTGAATCCTCAACTGCTTTCAAAATTACATCTTCGGTTTCCGTATCCACTGCGGACAAACAATCGTCTAACACCAACATGTGCGGCTTACGAATCAAAGCACGCGCTATACTCACCCGTTGTTTTTGTCCACCACTTAAATTTACGCCACGTTCCCCTAATACTGTTTCAAATGCATTTGGAAATTCAATAATATTATGATATACATGTGCTTGCTTTGCAACAGCTATCAACTCTTCCTCGGTAACCGCATGATCAGTCAACCCAAATGCTATATTATTTTTAATTGTATCCGAAAAAAGAAAAACCTCTTGTGGAACCACGCCAATTTGCTTGCGGTAATCTTCTAAATTAATGGTTTTTAAATTTTCATTATTCACTTCTACTGTTCCTGAAGTTGGATCTAATTGTCGCAACAAGATATTTAACAAGGTAGATTTACCACTCCCGGTACGACCAATAATTCCAATTTTCTCGCCTGCTTTAAATGAAAAATGCACATCTTCTAAGACGTTCACATCACTGTCTTCATACTTAAAAGTCACATGGTTAAATGTTATATTTTGTATCTGCGAAAAGGATTTATTACTTGGATTTTGTATGGAGGGTTGGATATTCAAAAACTCGTTAATCCGTTCTTGTGATGCAGCTGCCCGTTGTATGATTGAAGTCACCCAACCCACACTTGCGAATGGCCAAGTTAACATATTTATATAAAAAATAAACGCTACAATATCTCCTGGTGTAATTTGCTTCGAATACGTCAATAAACCTCCGTAATAAATCGCCAAGAGTGTACTTAAACCAATCAGAAACACAATCGTAGGCATAAACAAGGCATTTATACGAACCTGTTTCATCGTCCGCTCTTTATACATATCGGAAGAAGCATCAAATTTTTGTTGCATTTCTAATTCACGCAAATATGCTTTGATGACACGTATGCCGGAAAATGTTTCCTGTACTATTGTGGATAACAAAGATTGTTCTTTCTGCACGAGTTTACTTAAAGCATTCATTTTACTCGAAACCTTATAAATCATTACGGACATGATTGGCAACGGAATCAATACAATTAATGTTAAAGAAACATTGATTTGCATCATCGTATAAACCGCCATTACAGACAATATCGCCAAATTAATTGTATACATTAAACCAGGTCCTAAATACATACGCACTTGGGACACGTCTTCCGAAATACGATTCATTAAATCCCCTGTCGTATTTTTTTTATAAAACGCATAATTTAAACGTTGGTATTGCACGTAAATCTCATTTTTTAAATCGTATTCGATATATCGAGAAACAATAATAATTGTTTGCCTTGTTAAGAATAAGAAAAATCCTTTTAAAACCGAAAACATTAAATACATCCCCGCCAATTTTAAACTTAACCATAATATGGAGTTAAAATCATTCGTATGTTTTATGTCTTGCAAAAAATCATTCGTTGCATTCTTCACAATTTTAGGCATTTGAATCCCAAAATAATTGGAAAGACAAATAAACAGCACTCCTAATAGAATACGCCATTTGTAAAGAATTAAATATTTATTTAGATAAGCGAGTGACTTCATCTGATATTTTTCTATTTTTGCAAAACTAATTGAATGATTTAACAAAATTGTAAGCAACTAGTAATTATTATTCGTTCTATATTATTTTTTGACTCGGATGCTCGAAATTATTTCTTCAAAATCTAGTTCCACTGCTAAAAGTAGCCTTACTTTTAAGGTCAAAAATTCATTCAAAACCCTGCACACATGTTAAACAGACGTCACTTACGAATCAAAGTATTACAAGTGCTTTATGCTTATTTTCAATCGAATGGAAATGATTTTAAAGTCATAGAAAAAGAGTTAATGAATTCTATTGAACGTATCTATGATATTTACCTTTACTTGTTACTTGCTTTTGAGGAATTAAAAGATGTGGAAGAACAAAAAAATGCAGAAGGTAAACTAAAATTAAGAGATACGAACGATCGTTTTGTTCAAAATAAAACAATCGCATTAATTACTGAAAGTTCTGAACTCCGAGAAGCAGCTGAAAACAATAGCGTAAACTGGATTGGTGATGAACACCGTGAAATGTTCAAGAAAATCATGCAGCAAATTCGTGAAAGCGAATTATTTTTTAATTACATGCAAGCAGATTCAGACACGTTTGAAGAAGACAAAAATTTTGCAGTTGCATTATTTAAAACAGAAATCGCTAATTCTCCATTGATTTATAATTTCTTTGAAGAAAAAAGTATTCATTGGATGGATGACATCGATCTCGCTTGTGGAATCGCCTTAAAAACGATCAAACAAGCAACGGAAGGTAAAGCAATAACCATTCATCCTTTGTTTAAAGACCCAGAAGATGAAATTCCATTCGTGAAAACACTTTTACGAAAAACGATTGCTAACGACCAAGAAAACGTACTGTTAATTGACGAACTAACTAAAAATTGGGAATTAGACCGTATCGCAAAAATGGATATTATCCTCATGAAAATGGCAATCACAGAATTACAGGAATTTAATAATATCCCGAAGAAAGTTACACTAAACGAATATATTGAAATTTCAAAGTTCTACTCTACACCAAAAAGCAGTGGATTTATCAATGGGATTTTAGACAAAGCAATTGACCGATTAGATAAAGAAAAGAAAATTCAAAAAATAGGAAGAGGTTTAATAGATTGATGAATTTTAAATTAAAACGTTTAACTTTCGACTTTCAAATAAATTAAAAATGAAAAAATTAGCATTATTAGCACTTGGATTTGTACTTTTTTCTTGCTCATCTAATGATAAATTAGAGGTGGGAAACAAAACAACGCTTTCTGTAAATAATACCTTCAATGCAGGAAAAGTATTGTTAGGAGAAGAAGTTGAGGCGAATTTCACCATTAAAAATACGGGGAAATACCCTTTAATCATCGCTGAAGTCAAAGGGGAGTGTTCCTGTACCGTTGCTGAATTCCCAGAGGACCCAATTGAACCTGGACAAACTGGAAAAATATCCGCAACCGTCCGTACCGACAATGCTGCGGAAGGCATGTTACGTAAAGGGGTTCGTATTATCGCTAATACTGAACCTTCTTTAACCAAACTTACCATAAACGCTGAAATAGTTCGTAAATAATAACCTAAAAATAAATACCATGAATCCAAATTATGTAATGATTCCGTTGATGATCGTAGTGTTCTACTTTTTCATGATCAGACCACAACAAAAAAAACAAAAAGAATTGAAAAAATTTCGTGAGAACTTAGCTATTGGCGACAAAGTAGTAACTATCGGTGGTGTTCACGGTAAAATTTTAGAAATTAACGATACAACTGTTTTAATTAATTCAGAAGGAAGTAAAATTCGTTTTGAAAAATCTGCAATCTCCCAAAGTTCAGCTGATTTATTAGGTACTGATACAAAAGCATAATTAAACTTTTTTTTAATTAAGCTCATGACTTTCATGGGCTTTTTTTATGTGAAAAAATAAATAAATACCTGTTTTTTTGTTTCTTCAGATTTAATTAACAGCAAACTCTTTAATAATTCGTGGATAGATTCGAAATTTATTCGATTTTATCCCTAATTTTATCCTAAATATAAGTATCATGACAAAGCGCAACTTTCTTTTTATCCCAATTGTTTCACTTCTACTTTTAGCTGGATGTACTAAAGATCGTACTATTTCGGGTTTTGATGCAGAATTATTTACAAAAGCGCAGCGTAAAGACGGATTTGTATATTATAATTTTAGTACTGAATATTTAGAAGCACCAGAAGATACGGAACATAAATCAAAATATATTCGCACAAAATATAATTACTTAGCGGCAACCATATTAGATAGTAATGGATTGGTAATTCCTGGTTCTATTTTTCCAGAAGGATCATTGATTGTTAACGAAATGAGTTCCATCAAAGGTGAACCAGAGAAATTAGCAATTATGTTTAAAGATGCGAAAAACGTATACGCAGATCAAAATGGTTGGGTATGGTCCTACCTAAATGCAGATAACACAGTTATTGAACCTTCTACTAGAAAAGGAATTTCCTGTATCGCATGTCATAGTAAACCTGGAAATACAGATTTCACTTTAATGTCTAGCTATTTCTTTGTAGGCAAACAATAATTATCGAATCTTACTAATCAAGAAGTCTGTTCTTCGATTTATTGCTCTATTCTGTTCAGAATCATTCATTACTTTAGGTAACTTAGAACCAAAACCTTTTGCTTCTAATCTACTTGCTTCAACTCCTAAACTTATTAAATATTCTTTTACGGCTTTCGAACGTTCCTCGGATAAAATCACGTTTTTAGATGCATCTCCCAAGTCATCGGTATGACCTTGTATCACAATATCAATATTTTGATTTTCTAACATAAATTTCGAAAACTCTTTGATGATAAATTTAGATTGCTCGGTTAATATACTTGAATTTGTCGCAAACAAAATATTTTTAATTGCGTAGGTCATCCCTTCTTTCAAAGGACTCACATCCATATTTACACTGCTAATAACCAAAGAAGTAGCGGGTCCTCCATCTAATATCGAATTCTCTTGTTCTTCAGACAATTTTTCTAAAGGAGTTTGCATTGCAGCACCATCGAGCATGGAATTCTCTTCCACCTTATTTGTTTCTTGCGGTACAACCTCCAATTTATCCATTGTTTTTTCTAGCTTTTCCGTTGTAGCTACGTGATGTGTTGCTGCTGCTTTTGAATGTAAGTAATCTTTGTGATTAAGCGCTAATTGATTCGTATCCTTGTGATTTGCATGTTTCGCAATTACTACTCCTTCTTTTTTATGTTCTTTCTTTTCACCTGTTACAAATGCTTTTATTTTTTCAATTTCTTTTTTTGTAATCATTTTTGTATCAAACGAATGGCCTTCTTTCTTCACGGTGATTGCTACATCTTGCGGATTATCAATTCGAACAATTGCGGCATACTTTCCATCGTGCCCATTCACTTTCACTTTTTCAGTCTCTCCAGAAGAACCATACGCAATTTCAATGGTCGCTCCATCTATTGGATTCCCTGAATCGTCTTTCAAATCTCCTTTTATCAATGCAACTGGATGCGGTCTAGCCTCTTTGTATAAGTCAAACTGATAGATATTCCAATCGCCTTCATGTTTCGATGAATAATACGCTAATTTTCCATCTGTAGAAACAAAAATTCCTACCTCATCATCCTTGGTATTGATTGGATAACCAATATTTTTAGGTTTAGACCAAATTTCCATTCCATCGGGTCCTTTTTTAACCCTTCCTTTTTCATCGCGCTCCAAACGCGTATAAAAGATATCCGTACCTCCCACTCCTCTTCGCGAATCAGACGAAGAAGAAACAAAATACAAGGTTTCTGAATCTTGGTGTAAAAATGGACTTTTATCCTTTCCTGGTGTGTTTAGTAGATTTATCGGAACTGCATTCGACCATTTCCCATTGGTCATGCGGTGCGAAATAAACAAATCGTTATCCTGTGTATTTGGTCCTGCTTTTGTGAAAATTAAAGTATTCCCATCTGCAGATAAGGTCGGCTGTGCTTCCCAACTTGTTGTTCCATTTATCCCTGGACCTAAATTCTCAAACTTTGTCCAAGAAAAATCATTTCCACCTGCTCCAGAACGTTCATAACGCGTTATATACAAATCACAATTGCGGTATTTTTGTCCTTGACTCATAATATCCTTGCACGCACAAAAAATCATTTCTTTATTATCTACTGCCATGGTAGCAGCGCCATAACCATCAAAATACCCATCGTTAAATGGTGCCGTAAAAGGCATTCCTGCATTAAATGATTCCGTATTACTTGGTCTTTGCGAAAAGGTAAATTGTTCTGTATGGTATAAATTAGGATCGCCTGCTATGCGTTTTTCAACACGACGCGTATAAAACATGACCTCATTATCTGGCGAAATCATTGGGATATAATCGTCTATTTCGGAACTTACATTTGGAACTTTTACAGGTTTAAATGGGACCGGATTATTATAGAGTGCAACCTCATCTTCTAACTGTGAAACAATATCTTTAATTTCTTTTAATTTTTGATCATGATCAGCTGCGTATCGCTCCACTTCTTTGGATTCATAATTTTGAAATTCTTTTAAGTATTTTAGCGCGTTTATATTATCTTTTTGAAAGTAATTAATTACTCCTAAATAATAAAAACAGTTTGCATTGTAATCCGAACAGAAAGATAAAGCCTTCAAAAACAATTCTTCCGCTTTTGCCATGCTCTTATCGCCTGCTAGATCACCTGCTTCTGTTCCTTTCGCATACAAACGATCTGCATCCTCAAATGCGTATACACCAAATTCATAATACGCCAATGCATGGGAAGGAGAAAGTGCGATAGCCTCATTAAAAGCAATAACTTTTTCACTAGCTACCGTAAATTCTTTCGCTTTTTGAATAAGTTTAAATGCTTTTTTAGGCGGTTTCCCACAAGATGGGTTTGAATCTTGTGCAAAAAAAGGAGTTCCTAAAACAAGAATTAAACAAACAAATGTAAACTTTAACATCCTAGACGTTTTTATGGTTAACCTTTATAACGTCTAAAACGTCTAAAATGTTATACAAAAAATGGAATTATTTCAACTTATTTAACTTCAATAAAGTCTGTAACTTTTTCTGTTAATAATGCCATATCCAATACTTCTTGCATGGTTTTTACATAATGAAAAGTTAAGCCTTTCAAATAACTTGCTTTTATTTCTTCGATATCTTTACGGTTCTTTTCACACAAAATAATTTCCGTAATAAACGCGCGTTTTGCGGCTAATACTTTTTCTTTTATTCCTCCAACAGGAAGTACTTCTCCACGTAAAGTTATTTCGCCTGTCATCGCGAGTTGTTTCTTGACTTTTCGTTGCGTAAATAAAGACGCTAATGAAGTTAACATGGTAATACCAGCACTTGGACCATCTTTAGGTGTTGCGCCTTCTGGAACGTGGATATGTACGTTGTAATTATCAAATACTGCTTGTTCCAAACCAAGAAAATGACTGTGTGCTTTCAAGTATTCTAAAGCAATAACTGCAGATTCTTTCATGACGTCCCCTAAATTTCCGGTTAAAGTCAATTTTCCTTTCCCCTTTGTAATCGAAGATTCAATGAATAAAATATCCCCACCAACACTCGTCCATGCCAAGCCTGTCACAACACCTGCAACATCATTATTTAAATATTTTGTACGCACTCTTCCAACACCTAGAACAGTATTCAAATCTTCTGCTGAAACTTTAACGGAAAACGATTCCTCCAAAGCAATTTGTCTTGCGCGATTACGTACTAATTTCGCTACTTGTTTATTTAAACCACGTACACCAGACTCATTGGTGTATTCTTCTATTAATTTTTCTACTACTTTTTTATCAATCGCAATATCTTTTTTAGTTATTCCGTGTTCTTTAATTTGTTTCGGAATTAAATGATTTTTAGCAATTTCTATTTTTTCTTCAATCGTATAGCCATTTACCTCGATGATTTCCATTCTATCACGAAGTGGACCTTGAATTTCCGATAATGAATTTGCGGTTGCAATAAACATAACTTTCGATAAGTCAAACTCTGTTTCGATGTAATTATCGTAAAAGGCACTGTTTTGTTCTGGATCCATCACCTCTAATAACGCCGAAGAAGGATCTCCATGATTACTACGCCCCAACTTATCAATTTCATCCAAAACGAATACTGGATTTGCAGTTTCTGCTTTTTTCAAGTTTTGAATGATTCTTCCAGGCATTGCTCCAATATATGTTTTTCGATGACCACGTATTTCAGATTCATCGTGCAAACCTCCCAAAGACATCCGAACGTATTTTCTACCTAGCGCATCTGCAATGGATTTTCCTAAAGAAGTTTTCCCAACACCTGGAGGTCCATAAAAACAAAGAATGGGTGATTTCATGTCACCTTTCAATTTAAGCACCGCTAAATATTCTAAAATACGTCGTTTTACATCTTCCAATCCAAAGTGATCACGGTCTAATATCTTCTCTGCAATTTTCAAATCCAACACATCCTCCGAAAACTCCCCCCAAGGTAATTCAATCAACATTTCTAAAAAGTTTAATTGAACCGTATATTCTGCACCTTGTGGATTCATACGTTGGAACTTATTCAGTTCTTTAGCAAATATTTTCGCAACTTTTTCATCCCATTTCTTCAACTTTGCACGTTCTTGTAAGTCTTGTACTTCCTGCTCTTGTGGGTTATCTCCTAACTCGTCTTGAATCGTTCTAATTTGTTGATTTAAAAAATATTCCCGTTGTTGTTTATCGATATCTTGCCTTACTTTTGACTGAACTTCATTGCGGATTTTTAACACTTCTGTTTCCAACGACAAATGTTCTAATACCAAATAAGAACGTTTTTTGATATCTAATTGTTCTAAAAGCTGTTGTTTCTTGGATACATCTGCATTCATATTGGAACAGATGAAATTCACTAAAAATGTAGGACTGTCAATGTTACCTATTGCAAAAGATGCTTCGGATGGAATATTCGGACTTTGACGAATAATCTCCAAAGCATTTTCTTTAATGGAGGCGAAAATGGCATCCATTTCCTTGGACTTTTTATCGTATGGTTTTTCTTCTAATAATTTAATCGTCGATTTTAAATAAGGCTCACTTTGTGTTTCTTTCAACAATTTAAACCTTCTTCTCCCTTGCAGTATGACTGTAGTACTTCCATCAGGCATTTTTAACATTCGGATTATCTGAGCTACCGTTCCTACCTTATGTAAATCTTTCAATTCAGGACTTTCAACTTCTTGGTCTATTTGTGAAACAACCCCAATAATTTTATCCCCTTTATTTGCATCTTGAATTAATCGGATGGACTTATCACGTCCTACCGTAATCGGAATTACTACACCTGGAAAAAGTACATTATTTCTAAGGGGTAAAATAGGTAATTCCGATGGGAAATCTTGTTTATTCATGGACTCCTCTTCTTCCTGCGTGATTAAGGGAATAAATTCAGCCTCACTTTCTATGTCCGAAGAAAATTGTACGAATGGTAATTCAAAATTGTCGTAATTCATAGTATATAATGTCAAATTGTCATATATTTATGTGGCAACTTTGTAATCCTATGCGAGAATACAAATCTTTTTTTGCCACTACTTATTGGTCAAACAACATGCCATTTATTTCCGCACGACATATTACTCAATTCTCTAATTATATCAATCATAATCTATAAATTTGTACTAAGGATAAAGCATTATAAATTCGAACTTTTTTTTGTAAAATTGCTTCAAAATAAGTCTGAATAGATAAGGCATATATAAACTCTATCAATAAACCCTGAATGCAAGATTACTTTTTAAAATATAGAAACGGTATTATTGGAATAGACACGCATATTCCAACTCCAACAGGAGAAAATTTACCAATTGTATACGCTGACTGGACTGCGAGCGGTCGTTGCTTTTCTCCAATTGAAAATCGTATACAAAACGAGATAATGCCGTTAGTCGCTAATACACACACAGAAACGAGTGCTACTGGTATGGCAATGACTTATGCATACCACCAAGCTAGAAATAGCATAAAACAACATGTCCACGCAAATTCAAATGACATGATTATAACTACAGGTTCCGGTATGACAGGCATGGTCAATAAATTTCAGCGGATACTTGGACTTCGTGTACACGGGAAATTAGCCACACTTCCAAAAGAGGAAGAGCGACCTGTCGTTTTTATAAGTCACATGGAGCATCATTCTAACCACACAAGTTGGCTGGAAACAATTGCTATCGTTGAAATAATCGAACCAACAATCGATGGGTTAATCAATTTAAATCACCTAGCGGAACTTTTGAAAAAACATGAACATCGTGCTCTTAAAATAGCTACAATTACTTCTTGTTCAAATGTAACCGGTATCCAAACACCTTACCATCAAATAGCCAAAATAATGCATGAAGCTAATGGTGTTATTTTCGTTGATTTTGCCTGTTCTGCTCCCTATGTGAATATAAACATGCATCCAGAGAACGAAGCGGAACATCTCGATGCCATCTTTTTTTCACCACACAAATTTTTAGGTGGACCAGGATCTTCTGGAGTGTTGATTTTTAATAAAAATTTATACAACAATACAATTCCAGATGATTCTGGTGGCGGTACAGTCGATTGGACAAATCCTTGGGGACAACATAAATATATCGACGATATTGAAGCAAGAGAAGATGGTGGTACTCCAGCATTCTTACAAACTATAAAAACAGCAATGTGTATCGCTTTAAAAGAGCAAATGGGTGTTGACAATATCCTAAAACGAGAACACGAAGTTTTAAATATACTTTGGACTAAATTAGAAAAAATTCCAAACCTTCATATTCTAGCACCACAACATAAAGAGCGATTAGCAATTGTTTCTTTTTATATTGAGGAAATGCATTATAATCTTGGTGTTCGTTTATTAAACGATAAATTTGGCATTCAAAGTCGCGGAGGATGCTCCTGTGCTGGCACTTATGGTCACTACTTATTGAATGTGGACCAAGAGACTTCACAAAAAATTACAGACCTCATCAATCAAGGTGATTTCACCAATAAACCAGGATGGATACGCGTATCATTACACCCAACCATGACAAACGAAGAAGTAAGTTTTATTGGAGATGCAATACAAGCATTAGCGAAAAACTTTAAAGAATGGGGGAAAGGGTATGAATTTAGTGCTTGTCAGATTACGTTAGATGTAACTGAAATATCCAGTGAAAATATCATTAAAACAAAAATGGACGAAGCACTAACGAATTATTTTTGTTGATTTACGATTAGTCGAAACTAAATACACCAATGCTGTTAAGGAGGTCATAATCCCTATAAAAAAAGAATGACTTGCAGTGACATACGTGTTTTTATAGGTAAATAAGGTGCAAATGGAGCCAAACATGATTCCCAACTCAAGGGCGATAAACATAGTTCCTGCACCTACCCCTTTACGTTCTGGATGCGATAAATCTGCTGTCCAAGCAAACAAAGATGGACTATTAATTCCTGTTGCTAGACCAAAAACGACAGAAGCAAGCGTATAGGTTAAAATAGTTGTAGCATTAACTAAAAGTATCATGCTAATACACAACAAACTAACGCCGATTATCAGAGACTTAACGCGTCCTATTGTATCGGATAATCTTCCGGTAAACAAACGAACTAATATCGTTACTGCAACATAAAAAAAGAAAAACCATCCTTTATTTTCAATTCCAAGATAAGCGGAAATATCTGGTGTAAGTACAAACACACAACCAGAACACGCGGAAGTTAAAAACATTACAAAAGCGGAGGGTAATACATTTGGCTCAAATACATCTTGTTTTTTAATTTTCAAATGACTGATTTGCATTTCTTTTGGACTACCTAAAGTTTCAACCGTAAATTGAAGTAGTATTAAAGAAATAACATTCAAAAATAAAGAAAGATAAAACAATGCATTGATTCCTACTACGGAAGCAATTGGGGTTCCTAACACCTGTCCAACGCCAATTCCTAAAGAAATAAATGTCCCCCAAATACCCATCCCTGCTCCTCTTTTGTCTATTGGCAAAAGATCGGTTATCATTGCTGTGGCTCCCGTGGGGGTAAAACCAACGGTAAAACCATGGATAAATCGAACAACTAAAAATAAAAATACTGAGTGGGTAAAAGGATATAATAAATTAACCAAAACGCATAAAATCAGCCCTAGGTACATCACTTTTTTCCTTCCGATATAATCAGAAAGTTTTCCTGAAAAAGGTCTAGAAATAGCAGCAGAAATCGTAAAAACAGTTATAATTAATCCTTTCCATTTATCCCCACCTAAATCCGACAAGATCCCATTAAGTTCGGGCATGATTAAGTTAAAACTTATCATGAACAACAACATGGAAATACAAACAATCCAAAAATTACTACTATAGCTTTTCATTCTACAATTAAAAAAGGCTGCTTCAATTATTGAAACAGCCTTGTTTTTTTAGTGGGATTCTTTTGCGTGCTCTTCTTCCTCTGGATCTGGAGGAAACAATTTAGGAGCATCTTTTTTGCCTTGGTAATGGTCTAACATATCTTCCAACTGGGAAATAGAAAGTCCTTTCGCAATTATTTTTTTATCCTTGTCTAACACGAAAATTTTTGGTGTAGAATAGATATCATACGTTTCTTGATAATTTAATGCTTCTACAGAGGTGTATTTTGGAACAAATTGTCTTGCATCTTCTAAAGCTGCTTTATACAATTTATCTGTAAGTGCGACATTGATAAATGTTAAATTATTTTCCTTAATGAATTTTTTCCATTTTACATAATCCTCACCGACAGCTTTACCAACCGCAAAAACTTCTACATTACGCTCTTTCAATTTCTTTATATACAACTCCCCTAATTTTGGTGTCGTTTTTTTACAATGTCCACATTCTGGATCCCAGAAATACAAGACTGTATAGTCTGCTTTTAAACTGTAAAAATCTCTCCAACGTGTATCTGTAGAATCTACCAATGAGATGTTTGGAGGAATCTCCCCTTGTACTAGATTTTTATTGATTTCTACCTTTTTACACAACTCTTCTAATTTCGTGGAATCCATCCAAGTGATATTCGAAGAACCTTGTAACTTTCCTTTGTAATTTTTCACACAATAATAACGCTGTCCCATTTTCACGAAAACTTTATCCATTCCCATGATATTAGACTTCTCATAATTAGAAGTAATATGCGTAACACAATATTTAAACATTTCCGATTTAACATTTAAATTATCACAAAAACGAAACGCAAATTTGACAATTGTATCCGGAATTGGAGGTAACATATTATTACCAAAATAAAAATCAAGCTTGTTATGAAAAACAGGAGTGCTCAATAAACGGTCATCGTTTAAATCAATATTATCAAAATAATGATCTCTAAAATAATGGTATGCAAAATTAGAATCTACCATCGAACCGTCCGCCTTTCTAGGAACTTCCGGAACTTCCACATCCATCGACATTTTAACAATTTTACTCACTAAAGTACTAGGATTTTCTGCAACTAATTGCTTTTGATATGCAACTACTTCTTTTGAAATTGCTTCTAACTCTTTACTTATCGCTTTATACTCTACAGTTTCTTTTCCTAATTTTTCTCGTTTATCCGCCAATTCTTTTGCCTTAGTTCGACGTTCATTCATATACTTAATATACGCTAAAAAAGTGGTGTTTTCTTTGGAAGTTTTTACCACCATCGATTGAATGTAATCCGGACCAGAAGTCTCAATACTTACATCTTCCCCAGCATAAATAAAGTCAAAATATTTTTGACCTGGTAACAAAAGTGCTAATACACCTGGTTTTTGTTTGGAACCTTTAAACTCTACAATCCCTTTTTTCATTTCAGCAGTATCTGCATAATACATACCTTTTCCGTAATATTTCACCAAAAAAACGGTAGTATCTTTTTCTCCAGATACTTTAAGTTTAATTTTTTGTGAAAAGCCTGTCAGGGATAATAATGTACATAAAATAAAAACTATTTTTTTCATAAAATTATTGGTTAAAGTTGGTCAAAATTAGAAATTTTATGTTGATTGAGGAAGTTAAATCTTCCTAAAATTCATGTGTAATATTTCTTTTACTGCTAATAAAAGTTAAAACAAAAAAGAAGACGAAGGAAAACCCTAAAGTTGCCCAGCTATAAAAGGTATACTGAAAATCAATGTAAATTCCTGTGCTATGTAATTTTTCATCCAAATAAGATTTAAGCAGAACAAAAAACACCGATCCTAAAACACATAAGACTCCAAATAATGAAACAAAATAAACAATAAATACATTAGATAAGCTTTTGGAAGGATATCCTAATCGTAGCAATGTTTTTACTTCGTAGGAATTTTTCGAGATTAACAACTGTATGTATTGAATGAGTACAAAAGAAGAAAATAACAAAGTAAGAAAGGATATAAAAGCGATAACGATTAGCAATGTACTTACTACACTTTTTAATCTTCCTGTAACTAACTGTGCATTTTTAGATTCGTACTGATTTTGAGCTAAAAATTTCTCCAATAGACCAAATTCTTTCTCTTTTCCTGCAAGGATTATCTGCGTTATTTTTTCATCTTTTTTCGTCCCAAAAGTATTCCCGCCATACTTCATAAACGACTCCGGAACCATAATAGAAGAAACTTCGTTCGTAAAACCAATTATTTTAGCGTTGAATTTTCGTTGCGTATTATCGTTTGAAAGTACTAAACTAAACTGTACTTCTTTTGCTAATTGATCCGAGATTTGCGGTATACCTGCCGAACTCATAAAGGTATTCAGCATTACCATAAAATCACGCGGTAAAATAATTGGAACAAATTCAGCACCTTCCTCCCATTTCCACTGACTAGATTTTACATCCAAGAAACGCTTATCGATCGATTGAATGAAAACATCGGAACGAAAATAGGGTAACATCGTATCAGAAGTAGCAAACTCAACCCCAAAATTATTACTCGTCACTGGCTTTACTTCTGCAATAAACGATTTATTCTTAATGGATTGTATTTCGTGGTGTGTAAAAGTCGTAGAAGCTAATTGGAGGGTTGTAGTCGTGGATACTTTTTTCTGGACAACTAATATATTTGGCCCTAACATTTCAGAACCTTTACCAAACTCTGTTACTTTGATCAAATAATGCACCGAAACAAGTAAAAAAACCACCCCTAACAAAGCACCAAACAACGCAATTATTAATTGCAAAAAAGACTGATTTCGTAAAAGTATTTTCCGTAACATTAAATTGTAATTATTTGATCATATGCACTTTTACTATTTGTCCCTAAAGAGGTCAAAAACCAACCTGCTTGTTGTTTATCACATGCTTCATTGATTATTTTCATGCATATCTCTGCGTTATCAGCATCTAAATGCGAAAAAGGTTCATCTAACAAAAGCCAAGAAAACGGTTGACAAATCGCACGAATTATTGCAACTCTTTGTTGTTGACCCATCGATAACTTCCCGCATTTCTCGTTTAATTTTTCTGACAAACCAACTATATCCATAAAAGCTACGAGTTCTGCAAGTGAATAGTGATTGGTTAAATCATTTTTCAACTGCAAATTCTCAATTACAGTAAGTTGCGGAAACAATTGTAAATCTTGAAATACAATCGCAATTTTATCTTTTCGGTATACACTCCAGGTCGCTTTAGAAAAATTGGAAATTAATTGTCCATCCAAAAAAATTTCACCTGTGTAATCTTTGCGAATACCAAATAAAGCATGAATCAGTGTTGATTTTCCTCTACCACTAGGTGCTTCCACCATTACCTTCTGCCCTTTTTTGATTGTTACACTTTGACACCATAGCGAATCTTCAGCTAGTTGCATCGATGAAAGTGGCGCTGGTAATACCTGGTTGAAAAAAATATCCATCTTTAATATTAAAAGAAATTACTCAAATGTAATTATTTATTTCAAGCTTTTTAGCACCTCTTCTACTTGTAAATCAAGTTCCGTATGGGTTAACCAAAATGCATTTTCATACCTTCTAAACCATGTTAATTGTCGCTTTGCATAACGTCGTGTATTTTGTTTGATCAACAAAATGGCTGTTTCAAATGAAATCTCTCCGCGCAAAAAACGAAATAATTCTGAGTAGCCAACGGTATTGAGCGTTTGTAAATGCGCTAAATGATACACTGATTTAACTTCTTCAAGTAATCCAGATGTGAGCATCCTATCCACTCTTTGTTCTATCCGAGCATACAACTTCTCTCTCGGGTGATTTATTATAAAATAGATAGACTCAAAATCGCGCTGGTCCTTGGTATTATTTTCCACATAAAAAGTGAAGGTATTTCCTGTATTTCGAATAACCTCTAATGCTCGAATAACGCGTGTAGCATTTGCACGATCAACCTGTGCAAAATAAGTTGGGTCTTTTTGTTGTAACTCTAGTAGTAATGTGTCTAGACCATGTTGAAATAATTCAGCGTTAAGTTGGTTTCGAATCTCTTGACTGAACGGAATTTTATCTAAACCAACACACAATGCATCAATAAACAAACCCGAACCTCCGACTAAAATAACGGTATCTTTCGTTTGGAATATTTTCGATAAAATTAATAAAGCTTCTTCCGCAAACATCGAAGCTGACACTGGATTTTCCAACGAATGACTATCAATAAAGTGATGTATTACTTCTTCTTGTTCCTCCAAACTTGGTTTTGCAGTACCTATAGCTACCTCCCGATAAAATTGACGCGAATCTGCAGATAATACACACGTACCAAAGTGTTTCGCTAAACGTATTGCCAATGCAGTTTTTCCACTTGCAGTAGGTCCAGCGATAACAATCAATCGTTTTTTACTCATACAAGGACTTCAAGGTTTGATAACGATGATAAACTTCTTTTACATAAGAAGCAACACGCCTTCCTTTTCGTTGACTTAAAACAAGTTCAACGTTATTATCCCAGAGTAAAGGATTCAACCCTTTCTCATTTGCTCTTTTTTGAGCTTTTTGAATGGGTGAATGTCCTGCATTATAGGTGGCAAAAACAAACTTAATACGCTGGTGATAATCTGGTATATGATTCCATAATTTAAAGTCCGCAACAATTTTCTGCATACCTCCCTTTATTTGCGATGCTGGAGATGAAGTTGCATGTACTCCATATCGTTTACCTGTTCCTGGCATAAATTGCATTAAGCCAAATGCTCCACCTTTTCCTTTAATGTATGGTGTAAAATTAGATTCTTGCTGTACAATCGCTCCAATAATATGCCATTCCATATTATACTTCTTTGCTTCCTTTTTGAATATTTTATCGTAAGAGGATAGTTTACCGCCTCCAGAATTCAAATAATCGGCATAGGTCAAATGGGTTAATTCTTTTCCATCAAAGTATTTTTTCTTTAAAAACCTAAAGTGAGGCGTTTTACGGAATGCTTTAATCCAAGCATCCATACTTTCTTTCAATTTTGGATTATTTTTACGAACCCCAAACGCTATTTGCTGTTTGATACTCAAACGTAAATGATGGTCTAAATGACTAAATGTAAAAGCATTGGCAACTGCAATATGATTGTCTACAACCGTATAATCAATTTCCTTATTCGCAACTTTCGCCAATAATTTCTCTGGGGAATAATTACCATCTAACGCTTGGATTTCGATTGGCTCCCCTATCTCTTGTTCTAAATATTTAATACGTTGGTAATAACTTGAATTTTTCCAAACAGCAACTTTCTTATGTGCTAATTGCATTGGATCTTTAACGTATTGCGGTGTTGAATCTGCTGGTAAACGTTGAATTAACACTTGTGCTGACCGCAAATAAGGCAATGTAAAATCAATGGTCTTTTTACGATCTTTACTTATCGTATAACTACACGCAATCACATCACCCTCCAATCTATTTAATTGTAAATCAGCATTATCTAAATTTGAAATAAGTTTTACTTCTAGTTTTACACCGATGCTTTTCGCGTATTCTTTCAATAATTCATATTCAAACCCCATTTTCACACCTTCTAATTCAACATAAGAAGTATTGCTATTTTCGGCTAAAACAACTAATTTCTTATTCGCAACTATTGCGGATAAATCAGAGTTTTCAGATGAATTGATGTAAAATGCGTATTTCTCTGTATTTCTTTTACACGAAAAAAGAAACAAAATCAATACCATCCAAAAACCACATATTCGTAATTTAAACATACACGAAATATTATGCTCTAAAAGAACAAGTTAAACCTTATTCAAAGTATACGTAGAATATAAAAAAAGGTTACCTAGCACAAAATCAATACACTATCTTCAATTCTTAAAATTAATTCAATTTTGTCCGTTGATTTTGTATTTTTGCAAATCAATCAGCTAAACAAATGAATAAAGCACAAATCCTTATCTTTAATTTTTTGGATATTTTCTATCCAATCTTTAAACGATTTATGGATAAACAAACCTACCATTACCTAGCTTGCGGAGGTGGGAATACTCTTTTTGGATTGGTGCTTTTTTTTATTTGTGAACACTATGTTTTTCATCAAGTTAATGTTGATTTAGGTCTTTTTGCTATCAAACCACATATTGCATCCTTTATAGTTTCATTCAGTATTACGTTCCCAATCGGTTTTTTATTAAGTAAATATGTTGTTTGGAATGACAGTAATTTACCCGGTAAAAAACAATTTACGCGCCATTTATTTTTTGTAATTTTTAGTGTTTTTCTTAATTACGCCTTACTGAAATTATTTGTAGATTATTTAAATTGGTGGCCGATGCCTAGTCAAGTTTTATCAACTTCTATCATCGTTGTTTTTAGTTATCTAGCTCAAAAATATTTCACCTTTAAATAATTAATCAAAGGTTAATCCTTCTTCGTTTGAATTTGAACTTTGGCTTTCTACACCATAATCCAATCGTTTTGTAGTTACATACCTTGGAACATAATAAGCGCTTCCATTAAAACGATCGATTGTAATTCCTTTAGAGGATGAAGCATGTATAAATTTAATTCCTTCAGTCGGGTTAACTTCATAAATTATTGCAACATGACCGATCCTACTAGATCCAGAATTACTCCCTTTAAAAAACATTAAATCACCCGGTTTGGCTTCGGAAAGTTTAACCGTTCTTCCATATTCAGCTAATCCATAACTTGAATGTATAACATCCAGACCAAAATTCCCCAAGACATAGGACACAAATCCAGAACAATCAAATCCTGTTGGTGAAGCTCCAGAACTCAAATAAGGTGTGCCTAAAAATGTTTTTGCGAAACCTAACATATTATCAACGTAGGCACTATTATTTTGAGGTAAAGAATCCGTATGTACTTTAAAATCTAATTTTGCTTTAGATTTAGAACTCGTAATGGAATCTTTTATTAGACTCGATTGAGCACTTACTTTGAAAGTGAGCAAAAAACTCGAAATAAAAAAAAATAAAATATAGATGATTGATGTTTTCATTCGTTTGCAAAAATATCACTATTTTCACAGCGTAAAACCAAAGTCTTGAATAAAGTATCTACAGATAACCTAACTAAATTGTACTACACTATCGGTGAAGTATCATCTATGTTCAACGTAAACACTTCATTAATAAGGTTTTGGGAAAAAGAATTCCAAGTTATTTCTCCTAAAAAAAACCGAAAAGGTAACCGGTTATTTACAATTAAGGATATTGAAAATATTAACAAAATTTATCATTTAGTTAAAATCAAAGGTTTTACACTAGATGGTGCTAAAAATTCATTGAAAGCCAAAGAGGATTATTCACACGAAGAAAAATCATCAGACAACGAAGCTGTTATTGAACGATTAAAAGCAATTAAAGAGTTGTTACTGACTATGAAAACAAGGAATTAAACCTTTTTACTACTAATCAATTGATTTTTGATCTTCTTGGTATAAACGGTTTAAATACTCCAAAGACTCTAGTATTTCTTGTTCTGATATCTCTTGATTAATAATACTTTGACCAATTCCAATTAATAGGACGCACAAAATTTTCTGTTGCTCATTCTTTTTATCGTTGAGCATTAATTGATAAATTTCATGTACGTTTTCATTCGATAAATCAATACTTTCATAATTAGAAAGTAAAACACGCTCAATCTCATTTAATTCAGAGAGTGTGATGAAATTTTTCTTAAACGAAATAAAAGATTCTGCTAAAATGCCTAAAGCGACTGCATAACCATGTGAAATCGGATCTTTCAGTACAAAATATCCTTCTAAAGCATGTCCAATAGTATGTCCGAAATTTAATTTTTTTCGTAATCCACCTTCAAAGGGATCTTCTAAAACAATTCCGTTTTTGATGGATAATGAGGCATAAATATGCTCATTTGTAAGTTCTTTTTCTACTTCTTTCAAGGTTGATAAATCTACCCAATGTTTTGCATTGACAATTAAACCGTGTTTTAACATCTCGGCAAAACCATTATATACTTCTCCAACCGGTAAAGTTTGTAAAAATGCAGGATCTATATAAACTGCTTTAGGGTCCACGAAAAGTCCTAATTGATTTTTGTATTTCCCTAAATCCACACCTGTTTTACCACCAACTGAAGCATCTACCATCGCTAACAGTGAAGTTGGGATATTGATAAAATCTATCCCTCTTTTATAAACAGATGCGGTAAATCCACCTATATCCGAAACGATTCCACCTCCTAAATTTATAACAACATCTTTACGATCAATCTTATAATCTGTCCAAGTATCCCATATCTGCGCGCACAAATCTATTACCTTACTACTTTCTCCTTCCGGAATTAAAATAACTTCCGCCTCCCTTAAAAAATCAAAAGAAGTAAGTAAATACTCTAAACAATATTCATTCGTATTTTCATCTACAATAATGATTTTACGCGAGTTTATATAATTACTTTCCATAAAATCTTGAAAAGTAGAAGCGTCTAAATCATTAATCTCTATTAAGTATCCAGTTGATTTAAGCGTATAAGACATAATTGTGAAATTTCAAACAAAATACAAAATACAATATATTTTTAAAACAGTAAATTTTTCAATTCAAATAATTGAATTTTTACATAAAATGAAAGTATTTTTGTACTATGATAACTTTTGAAAATACAGAAATTGCTTTTAAAAGCAAAACCGATAAAGATCTAGTTAGAGCTTTTTGGTTATTTAAAATAATAGGCTATCCACGCATCGTGAAATTTGGAAAATGGTTTACAGAAATTGCGCTTAAATTTAATTTACCAATTGATGGAATAATAAAAAAAACAATCTTTAAACAATTTTGTGGTGGTACAAATATTCAGGATTGCACATCAAAAATAAAGGAACTAAACGAATACAAAATCGGAACTATTCTCGACTATTCTGTAGAAGGAAAAACAGAAGATATTGACTTTGAAAAAACAACCCAAGAAATAATCGAAACGATTTTAAAGGCAAAAGGTAATCCTGCAATTCCATTTGCTGTATTTAAAATTACTGGTATTGCTACTTTTTCTATTCTTGAAAAGGCAAACAATATAAAAAATGAACTTTCTGAAGCTGAAAAAAAGGCATATTTAGAAATCATTCATCGCGTAGAACGTATTTGTGAAGAAGCATACAAAAACGATGTTCCAGTGTTTATAGATGCAGAAGAAAGTTGGATTCAAGATAGTATTGATCGTATCACTTTGTCAATGATCATGAAATTCAATAAAGAAAAAGCAATTGTATTCAACACTTTACAAATGTATCGTCACGATAGAATTGATTTTTTAAAAAAACTAATCGAAGAGACGCACAAGGGCAATTACCACTACGGGATAAAACTAGTTAGAGGCGCATATATGGAAAAGGAACGTGAACGTGCAGCAGTTCATGGATACCCCTCTCCTATTCAAAACACAAAAGAAGATTCGGACAAAGATTATAATAAAGCATTAGAATTAATTTGTAATAAATTGGATTATTTGGCGCTTTGTGCTGGTACACACAATGAACAAAGTTCACTCTATTTAACCCAACTAATTGAAGAAAAAGGATTAGATAAAACCTCCGGAAAAATCTATTTTGCGCAATTATTAGGGATGAGTGATCATATTTCCTATAATCTTGCCTCCAATGACTTTAGAGTTGCTAAATATGTTCCATATGGCCCCATTAAAGAAGTTCTACCATACTTACTTCGTCGTGCAGATGAAAACACATCTGTAGCAGGGCAAACGAGTAGAGAACTCTCGCTCCTTTCGATTGAAAAAAACAGAAGAAAAAAATAAATGTCAATATCGCAAGCTAGAAGATCCAAAGAAAAAAAGCGAGATTTATTTTACAAATCACTCGCACTTTTTCTATTTTTCATTACTATTAATGCCATTTGGATATTGTTTTTCTATGAAGATGATACCTTGAAAATTATCTATGGTATCTTAACACCGTTACTTTATTGTTTGTACTATTATCGTATTAAGAAAACGCGTAAACGATTAAAAACAAAAATTAAATCGCACATTTATATTCCGATAACGTATGTTTTCTTTGGCATATTTTGGTATCTTTCAGCACATGTATTTATCTATCTAAGTGATAAAATAGCAGGGGATAAAGAGGAAGTTAACAAAGCTAACATAGTAGCTATCAACGAACAAAATACTGACACAGATTTTCAAATAACCGATTCGAAAAACTTATTCGAAAAGTTGAATATCGAAACCTATTTTTTATTCAATCCAAACTTAGCTTATCCTTGTAAAATTGCTGAAGAGATTGAATGGATGTTCACTAAAAAATCAAAAAACACAACGATACATCATTCAAAACAACAAGCAAACATGATTATTACCTTTGTAATACTGTTCCTCATTCAAATTGGAGCAATCTATGTTTCAGAAAATATTATCTATCCTAAAATTAGACCTCGAGTTGTTACTCGAAGAAAAAGAATGCATACATTTCTTAAAATAGAAGATGCATTTATTGATGAAAAAAGAGTAAATGAACCAGTTCAACTCACACCAAAATCAAATCAGTCTGACTTTCCTAAACTTTGATTTTTAGATTTGGTTCGAATTTTAGCAAATCGAAAGTTTCGCCATCAAAAATCCCATAGGTAAAATAATGAATCCAATCTCCTAAATTGATATAGGTGGCTGTTTGAACCTTCTGTACAATTGGTAAATGACGATGACCAAAGACAAAGATATCAATGCTTTCTTTTTGCAATTCTTCTTTGCAATATTGTATCAACCATTCTTTTTCCTCTCCCAAAAAAACCTCATCTAAATGTCCGGATTTAGCGCGACTTCTTTTAGAAAGAAAATCTGCTAATCCAATCCCAATGTTCGGATGAATAAATCCAAAAATGGATTGAACCAAACGGTTTTTAAAAATTTTCTTCAAACGTTTATAACCATAATCACCTGGACCTAATCCATCTCCATGTCCGATATATAGCTTCTTACCATTGATTGTTGTGATTACAGGTTCATTATGAAGTTCAACGCCGAGTTCCTTCGGTAAATAATCAAAAGCCCACATATCATGATTTCCAGTAAAAAAATGTACTGGAATACCTGCATCCGTAAATTCTGCAATCTTTCCTTGCAAACGCACAAATCCTTTTGGGATTGCAAACTTATACTCAAACCAAAAATCAAAAATATCGCCTACTAAATACAAAGCTTCACAATCTGGTTTTATCTGATCTAACCACGCACAGATTAGACGCTCTCTGAAACGACTTTTTTCATAGGTAGGAGCTCCTAAATGGAAATCAGAGGCAAAATAAACTTTTTTAGATGGTGGTAATTGCATAGTTAGAATCCAAATACATTTTTCAAAAGTACTTCTAACTCTTCTCCACGAACATTTGTTTTAATAATTTTACCTTCTTTATCAATCAAGACAGTAAATGGAATACCAGTAACTTTATACAATTGCGCTGCCTCATTCGACCAAGCTTTAAAATCACTCACATGATTTGTCCACGATAAATTATCTCTTTTAATGGCTTCTTGCCAAGCATTTTTATCCTTATCGAGGGAAACACTCATAACCGTAAAACCAGCATCTTTATATTTGTTGTAAATTTTCACAACATTTGGATTTTCTCTTCTACACGGTCCACACCAAGATGCCCAAAAATCAAGCAGTACAACCTTCCCTCTTAAATCAGACAAACGCAATGGCTTACCATCTAATTTAGGCTGCATAAAATCTAATGCTTCTTTACCTGGCAATAAAAAAGCCAATTCATCGTGTTTCGCTTTAAAATTCAAATAATTAGATTTTACAAAATTCACCGTTGGTGCTCCATCAAATCCTTTAACAATTTGATCGACTAGCATTTCATACACCTCGAAATTTTGATTAGGATCAAACAAGGATAA
Organism: Crocinitomicaceae bacterium; assembly: GCA_044232905.1. Classification (GTDB taxonomy): domain Bacteria; phylum Bacteroidota; class Bacteroidia; order Flavobacteriales_D; family Crocinitomicaceae; genus CANHVK01. The sequence continues at coordinate 16,291 of JBIIKZ010000013.1, read as the reverse complement.
TAAGGGCAATAAAGCGGGTGAATTTTGATTCGCGTTAAAAAACTCTTGTTTAAACGCCTCAAACTCTTGAAACAATGGAGTAAACGACTCATTTACGGCTTTTTCTTGATCTGGATGTTGTTGTAAATAAACATTCGCAGAATCTTTCTTACGGTTATAATCTTCTAAACGAACAATAAATTTATTTAATTGTGTACTTTCTTCCGATCCAACTAAATTCATAAACTGGATCAAATTTTTACCATCTCCATACACCTGAATTGCTGAATTATCACGTAAAATAAGATTGATGTGTTGATTTTTAGAAATTCTTAACACATAGATATCTTTGGAAGGTAAGTTTCCATTGATTGTAAAATTTCCTTTTTTATCCAGTTTTGCTTTTAACAAATCACGATATTCTTGCCCATTAAACTGGGATATCGCTACTGAATCCTGTTGTAAATTAAAAACATTACCACTTACTGTCACTTTTATAGGTGTTTGTGAAAAAGACACCAATGTTAGGAAAACTCCAACAATTACTATTAAATACTTCATCTTTTATAATTTCAATAAGGAAACAATCATTTGCTCTAAAACTTCGCCCTGTAAGTTTTTACCAACTATTACACCGTTTGCATCAATTAATACCGTAAATGGAATAGAATTGAACCCATATTGTTGTACCAAAGGTGTTTCCCATTGCAACAAATCACTTACATGCGTTTTCCAAACTAAACCATCCGATTTAATGGCTTTTTTCCAAGCCTCTTTATCTTTATCCAACGAAACACTAAATATCGTGAAATTTTTATTTTTGTATTTATTATACAATGCTACTACATTTGGATTTTCTTGCCTACATGGCGCGCACCAAGAAGCCCAAAAATCAATTAACACTACTTTTCCACGTAGAGAACTTAAACTTATTTTCTTACCAGTAGGATCTGGGAGATTAATTTCTGGCGCTTTCTCTGTTTGTGATGCTGTATTAGTACCTTTAAATTCCGCATATGCATTTTTAATCTGTTCTATTTGCATTTCCAAAGAACGCGTAATTGGTGAACTCGGATAGGACGACTTATAGGCAGATAATACAGTATTCAAAACTTCTAAATTAGACACATCCCAGTTTTCAAATCCCATTGCTGGAGTCATAGAAGTTGTTAATACTATATTTGCTGGATTCGAAGGGTTTTTTAACATTTGAGATTTAGCATAAACATCTAATGGCTTTTTTATTTCAAAAAACTGTTTGATCTTATCTTCCTCCTTGAGGGATTTATCATTGATTAAAGCCATTTGTTTGTATGCAAATTCATTGAAAATTTGCATGTACTTTGTAATTGCTGAAGTCCATTTAGCACCTGAAATTTTAGGTAACTGCTCAAATGTTGCATAATTTGCATTCACCCGAATCTTATCTTTCGGACATAAAGTCAAAGGGACACTTTTAATCTGATCTTTACCAACACGTAATTGATACAACCCAAATCCTTTAATATTCCCTTCAATATGAAAAGTCCCATCTACTTCCGTTTGAGATTCTGCAATTTTAATTACACCTCTAGCACTTTGAGCCTCCACAAATATTTGTTGATTTGCAGCACCTAAAATTTCACCATCAATCTCAAAGTTTTTTGGAAGACTCGGTTTATTTACATCTTTAAGCTCTGAATCAGAACAAGATACAAAAAACAAAATCAAGGATAAACAATATATTAAATTACGCATTTTCAATAAATTAAGTTATTTCGTCTAACATTTTTCGCAACAATGGATTGGCTTGTTTTGGATCAGCCTTACCTTGAGACACTTTCATCAATTGCCCCATTAAAAAACCTACTAATTGCTTTTCGCCGGCAACATATCGTTGCACTTCCGAAGGATTGGATGCTATCACATCTTTTATATAATTAGCAATATTCCCTTCATCTGAATCTTGAATAACATTCATCAACGTCGCAACCTCTAATACTGATTTATCCGAATTTACAAATAATGCGGGAAATACTTTATTGGAAGCTATTGAATAGGAAACTTTACCTCCTTCAATCAAATTTACTAATTCAGCAATTACAGTTGGAGTTATTGGAAATTCATTAATCTCAATTGCTTGTTGATTTAAATAACCTTTCACTTCCCCCATCAAAAAATTTGCTGCGGTTTTTATATGTTTGGTATGCAATAGGATCTCTTCAAAATAAAGTGCAATATACTTATTATCAACTAAATTCGTTGCATCATACTCTGACAATCCAAATTTTTCAGTATACTTCAAATATAAGTCTCTTGGTAAAGCAGGCATTTCATTTTTAACCGCATCTATTTGTGGTTGATCAACATATAATGGTTGTAAATCTGGTTCTGGAAAATAACGGTAATCATTTGCAGCCTCTTTGGAACGCATCGAAATAGTATTTCCTTTCAAAGCATCAAACCCGCGTGTTTCTTGTGAAACTTCTCCTCCATTCTCAATTACTTCAATCTGGCGTGTAATTTCAAATTCAATCGCACGTTGAACGTTACGAATTGAATTCATATTTTTCACCTCTACCTTCGTACCAAATTCTTTTGCACCAAGTAATCGCACGGAAATATTAGCATCACAACGAAGCGATCCCTCTTCCATGTTTCCATCACAAATATCCAAATAACGAACTAATTTTCGAACTTCTGTAACATAATTATACGCTTCTTGTGAAGAGCGAATATCTGGCTCGGAAACTATCTCTAATAAAGGAACTCCAGCACGATTTAAATCGACTAGGGTATCGAACACATCCACATCATGTATGCTTTTCCCAGCATCCTCTTCCATGTGAATTCGTGTAATCCCTACATTTTTATACTCTCCTTGATCATCTTTAACTACCAAATATCCTCCTGTACAAATTGGTGTTTTATCCTGTGTAATTTGATAGCCTTTTGGTAAATCTGGATAAAAATAATTTTTACGCGCAAAGTACTGGTTGGACGCGATATCAGAATGGCATGCTAAACCTAACTTTATTGCATTTTCAATGGTTTGTTTATTCATCACTGGTAGTGTTCCTGGATGCCCTAATGAAACTACACTTACGTTCGTATTTGGATGTGCACCAAATTCATTTACATCATTAGAATACGCCTTTGTTTTCGTTAGCATTTGAGCATGCACTTCTAAACCAATAACTACCTCGTATTTTTCTCTCGTATTTCCCATAAAATTATGAACGTGCAATTAACTCACGTAATATCAATGTCATTTTTGGTTCTTGTCTCGAAGCAACCTCAATAACTTCCGCCAAACTTACTTTTTTAATTTTACCAGGTACACCCAGATCTGTAATAATTGATATTGCAAAGCATGGAATCTCCATATGTCTAGCAACTATCACTTCAGGAACTGTAGACATCCCTACAGCATCAGCTCCTATGGTACGTACAAATTTATATTCAGCAGGTGTTTCCAACGTAGGCCCCGTTAATCCTAAATATGTACCTTCTGCAATACGAATATCATTTTCTTTCGCAATATCTTTTGCTAATTGAATCATAGTTGGGCAATAAGGCTCACTCATATCCGGGAAACGAGGTCCTAATTCATCCAAGTTTTTCCCAATTAATGGGTTTCCAGGGAAAAAATTAATATGATCATTTAAAATCATAATTTCACCTACAATAAAATCAGGATTTACACCGCCTGAAGCATTACTGACGAATAATTTTTCAATCCCTAGTAATTTCATCACACGTATTGGATAGGTTACTTGTTTGAAATCATATCCTTCATAATAATGAAAACGACCTTGCATTGCTACAACGGCTTTTCCACCTAAATTTCCAAATATCAATTTACCAGAATGACTTTCCACCGTAGAAACTGGAAAATTTGGAATGTCTGCATATGAAATCTCATCAATTACCTCGATTTCTTTTACTAATCCACCAAGTCCTGTTCCTAATACGATTCCAACACTCGGTTTTACGGATGTTCTACTTAAAATATAATCTACAGATTCTTTAAATTGTGTCAACATAATTTTTAATTTCTTGTACAAACTCAGCTTCTCGATCCAACGAAATACGAATTGGAATATAACACCATGGATATCTTTCCAATTGACTTTTAGTAACTATTGATTTTAAACGCATAAAATCTTTTTCAGTGGTTAAAATAATAGCCGTAGAATCTTCTAAAACATCAAATTTAGTATGAATTTTTTGAATATCCGACACACTAAAAGGATGATGGTCTTGAAAAGCTACTAATTCGACTTTTTTCGTTTCTTGAAGATATTGATATAACGGTTTAGGATTTGCTATACCTGTTACTAATAGCACCTTATCAAATCCAATAACAACCTGATTATCAAAATGAATCACCTTTCCGTATTCAATAGACGAGAAATAAATTTCTTTTTCCGAAAAACCAGATTTAATACTTATATTTTTTTTCATTTCATTCGAAAGATAATTTGGGCACTTTGTAACAATCAAACGATCTGCTCTTTTTTTACCTGACGTGTATTCTCTTAAATCACCTGCAGGTAACATAAAATCAGTATAAAACGGCATACTATAGTCCGTAAGTAGAATAGAAAATTCAGCATGCACCTTTCGATGTTGAAAGGCATCATCTAATAATATTACATCCGGTTGAATATCTGCTAGGATTTTTTTTACACCTTCCGTTCTAGATTCACAAACAACTACAGATACTTCGGGAGATAATTGTGTGAAATACTGTAAGGGTTCATCCCCTACACTCATCGCTGTTGAATTATTATTGACTTGAAAATATCCTTTCGTTTTTCTTCCATACCCCCGACTCAATATACTTGTCTTTTTGGACTTGGAAATAATAGATGCTAAAAATGCTACATGCGGTGTCTTTCCTGTTCCTCCAACGGATAAATTCCCAACTGATATTGCTTTTACAGGGATTTCATAAATTGAAATCAATCCCCAATCGAACATTTTGTTTCGTACGAATGTTATTAGTCCATATAAAATAGCAAATGGAAATAAAAGTTTGCGTAATTCACCCATAAAATTAAAAGCGATTAATAGCGATTACAAGGTAATAATACTTTTTTGGGAATTGTACTAGCACCTGTATAAAGCAAAGAAAATTCAAATGTTCCTTTCCTTGCATTTGTTCCAGTACTTAAAGCAGATAAATTAACATCGTAACTCAAGCCAACTACATATTTTTGATAATAAAATCCTACGGTAGGAATTATCGCGTCAAAAACTCTAGATACTCCATGCCTATAGTGCAAACCGACATAATATGAAGGAATTATCTTATTGCTAGTTTGAATTTGAAAATTTGTACCTATTAATAAATCATTAGCTTTAGCTGTCCACATCATCAATAATTTTGGCTGTAAACTATACTTCGAACTTAATGGAATAAATACTTCAGTGAAAAACACTTTACGGGCACGCAAACGTTCTTTGTCATTTTTAAAATAGGAATCTTTTGGTCGATTAATATGGTTGATTGAAAAACCAATTTTAGGCGTACATTTTAGAAGTTTCTTTGTCCAACTCCCTCCAAGATTTAAGTCAATATAATTTTGTGATGGCTTTAATTGCCCCTCTAAATTTGAAATTTTACTATTGAAATCTCCAGACTGATAATCCCATTGATTAGGAAATGTCTGGGTAGATGGATCCGAAGAACTCATTACCATCCCGGTTTGAATACCTACCCTGAAACTATTTTTTTTATACGTAAAACTATGCGCTAAGGACACCAAAAACTTATTTGAATTTACATTATAGGTAAAAGGGATTCCAGTAATATAACTAGTCTCCTCCCCTTGAAAACGATCACTTGTAACCATTAAACCTGCACTAAACTGATGTTTTTTGTAAAAGAAAATATGATCAAACGAAATTAAATAGGTCGAAATTGGTTGTTTATTTAATTGTCTCCATTGATTGCGGTAATTAGCAGAAAAACGATAATCTCCATCATAATCTCCAATCTTTGCTGGATTCAACAAATGATCTTGATTATAAAATTGCGACAAATGAATGTCTTGTGCAAAAAACGAAGTATAAAGTAGCATTAGTAATATAATAAAAATACTTTTCATTACCACATTTTAGGATTAGACAAGTATGTAGCTGCCATTTTTAAATATTGACCATCCGTAAACCCACAATCACAAAAATCTGGATAGTAAGACATTAGATTACCAACTAAAGGAGCGTAATACATACCATTTGCATCTACAGCATAAGGCATTGTTTTGTAAATAAATTCACACTGACGTTTAATGTCAAAATTAATATATAAACCCATCAATAGTAAATCACTCGGAACATATGGATCTGCTGGTGTATCTTCAATTTCATCCGCTGTTGTTAAACTATTAGAACCATCGACAAGTTCTGTAGTATGCGATTCTTCAAATGTATGTTTTAAACCGAAATAATGCCCCATTTCATGCGCTAAAACTTTGTTGCTATTAACCGTTTTTTTATTTACTCGAATTCCACCAGAAGACATATTGCAAACACCTCCTAATTCAGCAATGCCCGCAGCAGTAGGGTTAATATCTGAAACATAGTATATGTTTATTCGATTCTTAACGTTGTACAATTGTTGAACTTGTTGCCAATATTCATCCTTACCGATTGTTGATTGATCATATACAAAATTATCAATATAGCGAAATTCACAGATTTCGAACGAAACACAAATTTTAGAAAATCGAGCTGTAACACCCGCTAAATTATTTGCTATTTCCGCCTCCGTAACCCCTGCTTTCCCGAGACTGTCTTTAAAAATATGAACAACAACTGAAAATTTCTTATCGATACAAGGAAGTTGTTTCTTTACCTGTGCTTGCGTAAAAACAGAAAAAAAATATGTTACTAAAAAAAGAAAAAAAAGTTTTTTCATATCCTTGAAAAGAACACCAAATATAATTTAAATATTTTAGTTTTTTATACTAATCAAATAGGAAAAAAAATACGCATCTCAAATCGATAGATTAAGCATCTAATGTTATGATTTATACGTTATAAAATGTAATTTTACAACAATTTAACCTAAAAAAAGTATTCATTATATTTATAATTACAATAATACCTAATCATGAATCGTAACGTTTTTTTATACTTGTTGCTTCTTTTATTTACATTCTCTTTCAAAGGATATTCACAAACTGCGGATTTAACGGAAGGATGTATTGGTATGAAAGTTCAATTTTCAGCTCCAGGTCCAGGTAATTGGGACTTTGGAGACGGTAAGAGTTCAGGCCTATCTAACCCACAAATCACCTATTCTATAGCAGGTACATATCCCGTGAAATTCAATGGAAATCCGACAGGTATTGTCATTAAAGTTTCTCCTAAACCAGAAATTGTCATTACAGCATCTCCAACGAAAGGTTGTGTTCCACTTAATGTCGTATTCAATGCAAGTTTGAAAAATCAATTACCAACTGGTGTGACAATCAATAACGCAAGCATTGTTTGGAATTATCAAGATGGAAACAACAGCTCAAACACCTTAAATCCAAACTACACTTTCACAAAGGCTGGATTACAAGATTTAGGTTTTTTTATGACATTTAACCAAAATGGAAGCACCGCTTGCTCCAAAATTGATACTTTGATTACAAAATTGATTAAAACAACCGATAAACCAACCGTAAATTTCACACCATCCGCTCTCTCATCGTGTACTGCTCCTCTGAACGTATCTTTTATAAATACTTCCGCTTCTAATTTACCCATCACCTATAAATGGGATTTTGGCAATGGACAGTCATCAACAAAACAGAATGGTGATGCACAGAATTATACAAAAGATGGAAAATATAATGTAAAATTAGTTGTAACGGACAATAATGAATGTTCGGATTCTATGACTAAAATTATTAACATAGGAAAACCTTTAGCTGACTTCCAAGAACAAAGTAACAGAGATACCACCTGTATTCCAAGTGAATACAACCATATGACAACCTTGTTTTTTTTAAATAAATCAACCCCTGGAAACTATACATGGAAATTTGACGCTGGAACATCTATTGCAACTTCAAACCTTGAAACTCCAGGTCCTATTAATTATTTCACACCAGGTAAACATAAAGTCACCTTGATTGTTAACGCAAATGGATGTATTGACGATACCACAATGGATATTTATGTACAAGACCCAATAATTAGTATCGGAATTAATCGAAGTTATTCTTGTCGAGATACTTTAACAAGTTTTTATAAAATTACCAATCAAAATAATTCAGGACCTGTAGCTTCTTACTATTGGACTTTCCCAAATATTATAAAAACAAAAAAAGCTACTGCTTTTCCAAGCAACACAAATACAGCTACACCTAAATGTTTTTACAATACGTTTGATTCCACCTACACGGTAAGAGGTGTTAATATCGATACTGTTTATTGTCAATACATTACAAAAGCGGGGTGTTTATCAAACATTGCCATTACCGTAGATACAATTAGCGAAATGTGGGCAAGAATTATCCCAGATATACATGAAGGTTGTAAAGACTTAAATGTTACTTTCACAGATATATCTACTTCCCACCTAAAATCTACAATTGATGTTTGGCAATGGGATTTTGGGGATGGTACAAAACAAACCTTAAACGCTCAAACAAAACCTATTCACACCTATAAAACTCCTGGTATATATTATGCAACATTAATTGTAAAAGATAATGACTACAATTGTTCAGATACTTCCTGGAAAACAGAAATACATGTAGGTGATTCTATACTACCTATTGACTTTACGTTATCGAATGATACGATATGTAGAGGAGAAAGTGTGTATTTTAAAAACACCACAGATTTAGCAACACAAGCTAAAATAACCGCTTGGAATTACAGTTCGGATAAAGAACTACTTTCTGCTTGTTTTCAAAATAAGGAAGGCAACTTTTTGTTTAATGATTCGATTGGCAAACAAACCATTACATTGTCTGCTGAATACAATGGATGCTATGTAAGTAAAAGTCACACATTAGAAGTTAAAGGTCCTATCGCGCATTTTGATTATTTACAGGATTGTAAAACACCTACAATCATCAAGTTAATAAACAAAGCAGAAGGTAGTGGTACTGTAAGTTGGAACATTGGAGGAAATATTATTCCCGCAAATCCTGACACAACTATCGTCGATCTTTCTACTTTCGTACCAACATTAAACTTTGGTGATTTAACGATAAAACAAATTATAAAAGGAGGTGTTTGTGGAGATGATTCGACAAGTTCAATTATTCATTATGGAATTGTAAAGTCTATTTTTAATATCACAGACACTAGCGGAAATATTCTCAATCCTGTTAATGGAAAAGTCTTGCTAGGAGACGCAAGCACAGGACAGAAATACAAATATGACGCCCAAAACTCGAACGACATCTATGCAAACGATTGCTACAGAGGGTTCACATTTTTACAAGAAGGGAATAGACCAAGAGTTTGGACACTAGCAAAAGATTCTGTTCTTGTTTTTAAAAATAATCCAAATGGTGCTGACAATCAAGTAGTAAAAATCATAGCTCGAAATCAAAACAATTGTGTTGATACATCGAAAATTAACATTCGAATTTTTGATTTAGACCCCAAATTCACCTTTACTACACAAAGTAAAATCACCAACAATGATACAACTGTGACTTCGGTTTGTCTTCCTGTTACTTTGAAATTTAATGGTAGTCCAAGTACTGCTGACACTACTATAAAAACATACACTTGGAAATTCAGTGATGGAGGAACTGGTACTGGGAAAATAATTTCACACACGTTCAATCCAACAAATTCAAAAAACGACTCATTATTTATTACTTTAACTATTACGGATGTCAATGGTTTTTCCAAGAGTTACTTAAATTTTATACCTACCTACAAACCAAGTATCCAAATTACTGCTATACCAACAATAAATCCGCAAGATTCAACGGTTTATATTTGTGCCGATAATAATGTAGTATTTAACGCTACTTCCACTCAAAAACTCACCTATAAATGGACATATGAGAACGGATTTAAAACTTTTACAAGTAATTCAACATCCCCTAAATTTTATGTCCCATCCGGAAAAACATCCAATACTGAAAAAGTTATCGTTGACTTTGTAGAAACAGCAACAGGTTGTGTTGGACAAACCTATCGAAAAATAAACACTGAAATATATCCTACTCCGATTATAATTTCTAATGTAATAAACGGTATCGGATGTGGAAACCCTTCATTTAATGCAAACTTCAAAGACAGCTCCTTTTTCAACCCAACCTTTAACACACCTTGTTATTATATGTGGAATTTAGGAGTAAATAATACAACTTCCTCTAATTCCACAGCTTCGTTCACCTATGAGAAAGGTAAATATTCTGTTGGATTGACATTAACAACACAAGCTAATGGCTGTAAAAAAGATACAACTCTTAAATTTGAAGTAGTATCACCAACAGCTAATTTCACAATTAATAAAAATGATATCTGTCAAGGGGAAGAATTAATATTCACTATGATCAATCCTTCTCCGGATGTAAAATCATATCGCTGGGATTTTGGAGATGGTGTTATCGATTCTTTGAATAATCCAACCAAACACACTTATAATTACGTACCACCTTCCGGAAAAACAGTTGCAACATTATTTGTACAAAATAACGGATGTTCGAATCCTTATTTTCAAGATGTTAATATGCATTATGTACACGCTGATTTTGCTGTTACAGATCTTGGTTCCTATATACTTAATGACACAGTTACTTGTCTCGGAGATGCATTTAGCTTTACAAATACTTCTGAAAACAGTGATGTATACAAATGGGAATATGACAATAATACAACGATTACAAAAGACATAAATTCGTACACGTTCCCAAAAACAGATACTTTTAATATTCATTTATTTGTATCTAACAACGCATATGGTTGTAAAGATGATACTATAAAACAAGTAATTGTATCCAAAAAACCAAGCGTGAAAGGAATTATTGAACCTATCTGTAAAGGTATAGGAACAGTAAAATTAAGTACCAAAGACACGTTAACTAATCATATTTACACCTGGTCTCCTTCGAATCTATCTCCTTCTAAAAACACGATTTATACCGTAACAGTAAACGATACTATTAATCATTGTTCGTCAACAGATGATGTTCTTGCTGTAGTAATCGAAGATATCAATTCTATTTCTTGGGATACAACTATAATTATTGGTGAAAAAGTTAAATTACCAATTGACAATCAAAACGGTACTATCAACTTTACCTGGAAGCCTTCAGACGGAATAAGTTGTTTACAATGTGCTTATCCTATAACTCAACCTTTAAAAGATATTATGTACACAGTATTAATGAAGGATAACAACAACTGTGGATTCACAAATAATGGTGTTTTTAAAATTACAGTTAAACCAGAAACACACTTAAAGCTTCCTACTACATTTACTCCTAATGGAGACGGCATAAACGATGTTATTTACGTAAAAGGTTGGGGGGTTAAAAGTTTAGAAACCTTTGAAATCTATAACCGTTGGGGTGAATTAATATTCAAGACCAACAACATCGAAGATGGTTGGGATGGTTTTTACAAAGGAGAATTACAAAATAATGATGTTTATGCCTATAAAGTAATTGGAACTAGCTGGAAACTGGATCCATCATCTGGTCAAGACGCAAAACTAATAAAAGAAGGATATATTCACTTGATGCGTTAATGAGTCAGGAGTGACGAGTGACGAAAGTATCGACATATAATGAAATAATAGAAATAATAAAGATTTAGTTGGTATAAATCAAAAAAGGCTGATTCAATTGAATCAGCCTTTTTTGATATGGAGTGAAATTTAATTAATCTTCTGTTGGTACTAAAATTCTTCCACAGTGTTCGCAAACGATAATTTTACGTTTTGTTTGGATATCTAACTGACGTTGTGGTGGAATTTTATTGAAACATCCTCCACAAGAATCACGATCCACAGGAACAACTGCTAAACCATTTTTCGCATTTCCACGTAAACGAGTATAAGCAATAACCAAACGATCTTCAACAGCACTTTTTGCTTTTTCAGATTTAGAAAGTAACGCTTCTTCCTCTTTTTGAGTTTCAGCAATGATTTCATCTAACTCTGCTTTTTTAGTAGCTAAATCTCCTTTACGTAATTCAAATTTTGTAGTTGCATCTTCTAACAACTCTTTTTTATTTGTAAGCGTATATTTAGATTCTTTGATACGTTTATCGTTTAATTTGATTTCTAAATCTTGGAACTCTATTTCTTTGTCCAAAGATTCATATTCACGATTATTACGAACGTTATTTTGTTGTTCTTTATATTTAGCAATTGCTAATTCAGAATCTTTGATAGAATTTTTACGATCTGTAGCATCTTGCTCTAACTCTTTAATTTCATCTTGCAATTTAATTAAACGAGTTTCTAGACCTTGCAATTCGTCCTCTAAATCTTGTACTTCTAATGGAAGTTCACCACGAATAGTTCTGATTCTATCGATTTCAGAATCAATTTTTTGTAATTGGTAAAGGGCATTTAATTTATCTGCCACTGATACTTCTTTTTTACTTGCTGCTGCAGCCATTTTCTAGAAATAATTAATAGGATTTGTATTAACCTTTGTTACATTAAACGCAAAGTTAACAAATTTTTCCGTCAAAATACGATAAATTAAATCAGAAGTAAATTGTTCACTCTCATAATGTCCTATATCAGCAATAACTATTTGTTTATCAGCATCAAAAAACTCATGGTATTTAAAATCACCCGTAATAAAGACATCCGCTTTTTGGCGAATTGCTTTTGAAAGTAAAAAACTTCCAGAACCGCCGCAAAATGCTACCGTTTTAATTTCTTTCGCAAGAAGTTCTGTATGTCGAATTCCCCCACACTTGAATACTTTCTTTATATGCGTCAAAAAATCAATGGTATTTAATGTTTCTGGTAACTCCCCTATCATTCCACTGCCCTCGTAATGATTCATATTTTGTAACGAAACAACATCATAGGCTACCTCCTCGTATGGATGAACTTCTATCATTTGTTGAATAACCGTTTGAAGTTTATGTGTAGAAACTAAAAACTCCATTTTTTGTTCTACCTCGTTCGATATTTCACCGATATGCCCTGTATACGGAGATGATTTTTCCAACGGACGAAATGTACCCTCACCTACTGTTGCAAAACTACAGGAATCATAATTTCCGATGCTACCTCCTCCAGCATTAAAAACAGTAGATTTTACAGCATCCACATGCGCTAACGGAACAAATACAGATAACTTCACCAAAACATTAGGCTGGGGATCTAGAATACGATAATTCACTAACCCTAATCGACGAGCAATCTCTGCATTAACCCCTTCGATAGCATGGTCTAAATTTGTATGAATCGCATAAATGGAAATATCCAAACGAATGGCTTTTAAAAGTGTACGTTCTACATAATTTGACCCTGTAAGCTTTTTTATTCCCTTGAATATTAATGGGTGATGTGCTATTATTAAGTTACACCCTAACAAGATAGCCTCTTCAACCACTGCTTCAGTACAATCTAAACAAATTAAAACTCCTTTCACTTTCGCTTGATTATCACCGACTAATAAGCCGCAATTATCAAAGGAAGCTTGGCTACTTATTGGAAACTTACTTTCTAAATAGGAAAGAATATCATATATTCGCATAGTAAATCATTTTTCAAATTGAACACAAAAGTAACTATTTGAAACAATACGCTATACCATGAACAAAATCTTAAAAATTACATTTCGATTTTTACTTTTAACTTGTATTTTTACATCCTCTTTTTTAAATGCACAAGCACCCGTAAACACGGATAATTTAAAGGACTTTCAATTAAAACGCTTTGCTGAAAATGCGATACGATTAGGAGATATTTATTCGGCAATTGCATATTATGAAGCTTTTTTAAAAAATAATCCAAACTCCTACGAAAATTGGTATGAAATTGCACTTCTTTACAAACAAGCACGCGATTACCAAAAATCGGAAAAAGCATACAAAATTATCGTTGAAAATCAAATTAAAAAGTTTCCCGACGCACAATTTTATTATGCAAGAATGTTAAAAGCAAATGGAAATTATGAAGCGGCTAAAGCAGAATACACCAAGTTTACCACAAGTAAAAATAATTCGGATATCGAAAATATAAAACAACTTAAAAAATTAGCAAAAGCAGAAATTACAGGTTGTGACACAGCTATTGAGTTATCCAAAGGTAAATACAGTGCACTTGTAAAACATTTAAATGAATCCATCAATAAAGCGCATATCGAAGCTTCACCGTTAATACTTGATTCAAATACATTTATATACGGATCATTAAATGAGGATGATCTAGAATTATACGATTTAGAAAAAAAAGATTCTATTCCCGTTAGAAAACTGTATATCGCTAAAAAAACAAATAAAGAATGGAATGGAGGACAACAATTAAAAGGACCGTTTAATGAAAAAAATGTAAATATTGGGAATGGAGCGATGTCACCCGATGGAAAACGTTTCTATTTTACCAAATGTAAACCCAATTTTGAAGGTAAAATGATATGTAGAATATTTGTTTCTACAAAAGAAAAAGAAACCTGGACAGAACCAAAAGATTTAGGTAACACGGTGAATAGTGAGGAATTTACCGCTACAATGCCAGCTGTTGGAACAGATAGTAAAAAAAACCAAGAAGTTGTTTATTTTGTATCCGATCGAACACAATCAAGTAAAGGTGGTTTAGATATATGGTATACTACCCTCGACACAAAAAAGAAAATATATAAAGACCCGAAAAATCTTGGAGGAACAATTAATACCGTTGGAGATGAAATAACTCCTTCTTATGACAACGAAAACAAAACACTATACTTCAGTTCGGATGGGTTTCCAGGACTAGGAGAATTGGATATTTTTCAAAGTGTAGGTGAAATTAAAACATGGAGCGTACCAGAAAATATTGGTGCACCATTTAATTCTAGTGCAGATGATATCTATTATGTAAAAGGAAAAAATACAAAGGAAAAATCAGGTTTTTTTGTATCTAACCGAAAAGGTGGCATTAGCCTTATGAATGAAACATGCTGCGATGATATTTATGAATATACAGATCCTCAATACTTAAACATATTTATCGCTGGAAAAATAATAGAAGTAAGTAGTGATAGCATTGAAAAAACGATTGCACCAGTCGCTAAGACTCCAGTTTCCCTTTTTAAAATAAACAAAGATTCGACCGAATCACTTTTAAAAACAACTATTACTAATGAAAAAGGGGAATATTCATTTCAAGTTGAACAAGGAAAAAACTATAAAGTACTTGCAGAAGGACAAGGTTACTTAAACAAGAAAATAGAAGTATCGACAGATACAATAACTAAATCAGATACAATTCGCACAAATATTGGCATAAAACAAACACCAAAAGGTTCCATTGTTATATCCAATATTTACTATGAAACCGCAAAAGCAGAATTACGCCAAGAATCACAGGAAAATCTAGATAAAGATTTAGTGAACTTATTAAAAGATAATCCAAAATTAATTATTGAAATTAGTTCGCATACCGATGATGTTGGTACCAACGATTATAATCAAAAGCTTTCACAAGCACGTGCAGAGAGCGTTGTTAATTACTTAATTGGTCATGGAATAGATAAAGCGAGATTAATAGCTAAAGGTTATGGTGAAGGTAAACCTATTGCTCCTAACTCAACACCTGAAGGTCGACAAAAAAACCGTCGGACAGAATTTAAAATCATTGGATATGTAAAAAATGTCGAGGTGAGTTATGAAGAGTAATTGTTTTTAGAAAGATTTATCGTTTATTAACCTGACATAAGTCATACTAAGATGAGTTTAAGCCAGCTACATTTGTAGAATAACTTAAACAAATTAAAAATGGAGAAACACGATTTACATAGCGAATTCCCAGAGCTAGAACAAAAAATACATGAACTAAAAATTTCAAATAATCACTTTAAAAAATTATTTGAAACGTATCATACGGTTAACAATGAGATTCAACGAATTGAAACTGGTGTAGAAAATACGAGTGATGAACTATTAAATCGTTTACGTATAGAACGTTTAACACTAAAGGATCAGTTGTTTGCTTTACTTACAAAGAATTAAATTATTTCTCTTAATTAAAACCTAGTTAACGCTAGGTTTTTTTTATGATTAAGAATGAAGATACTCTATCCGTTATACCAAACTATAGCGCACAAAAAAACCCAACCTTTTAGGGGTTGGGTTTCTGTAAAAGTGGCGTCGACTTACTCTCCCACGGTCAAAACCGCAGTACCAT
>JBIIKZ010000105.1:0-4668 GCA_044232905.1 Crocinitomicaceae bacterium | reverse complement strand
AGATTTGAAAATGAAATTGTAAATCCTTTACATAACTTTGTGGAGTTTGCTGTAAAATCAGCCTTTATGCCTTGTGAGAAAACACCGTCAACAATTAAAAATAAAAATAAGACGAATAAAATCTTTCTAAGCATATTCAAATATTCTTAAAATTCTAAAATCAAAGCTGTTAATTAGTCAGAAATCAAGTAGATTGATTCGAGCCATTTAACTGCTTTGAATTCTTAACTACAAAAATAAATCATTTCGTTTATTTTTTACTTCTTTCGTTTGACTTTCTCTTTTGAGGAGAGTTTCTAGAAGAAGCCGTTGATTTTGAATTTGATTGACCTCTTTGATTTCCTTCTTGAGATCGTTGTCTTCCTTGTTGGGGTTTTTCTTCTACTGCGTCGTGGTCAATAAGCGGATATGGATGATCAAAAACTACCGGAATTTTTAATTGAATTAATTTTTCAATGTCTTTCCAATACCCTTTTTCAGTAGCATCACAAAATGAAATCGCTTTACCACTTGCACCAGCTCTACCAGTTCTTCCAATACGGTGAACATACGTTTCAGCAATGTTTGGAACCTCAAAATTCACAACAAATGCCAAAGCGGAAATATCTATTCCTCTCGCAGCAATATCAGTAGCAACTAAAACACGAGTTGTTTGGTCTTTAAAATTTGAAAGTGCGCGTTGGCGTGCGTTTTGAGATTTGTTTCCATGAATTGCTTCTGCCTTAATCTTCGCTTTATCAAGCACTTTCACAACCTTATCTGCACCGTGCTTTGTTCTAGTAAATACCAAAGCGGAAACAATCGTTTTATCTTCTAAAATATCTATCAACAACTTTGTTTTATTGCCTTTATCAATGAAATACACTTCTTGTTGGATTGTTTCAGCAGTTGAAGAAATAGGTGTAACTTCAACTTTTTCAGGCAATGTTAGAATCGATGAAGCCAACTGCATGATTGTTGGAGGCATTGTGGCAGAGAAAAATAAAGATTGACGTTTATCAGGAATAATTTTGATTAACTTTTTAACATCATGGATAAAACCCATATCCAACATTCGATCTGCTTCGTCCAAAACAAATAATTGAACATCACTCAGACGAATGAATCCTTGGCCAATAAGATCAAGTAATCTACCTGGAGTAGCAATTAAAATATCTACACCATTTCGCAAGGCGTTAATTTGAGGATTTTGAGGTACCCCCCCAAAAATAACAGTGTGCTTTAATTTTAAAAACCTCCCGTAAGAAGCAAAACTTTCATTGATTTGAATTGCCAACTCACGAGTTGGAGTAACAATTAACGCACGAATTTTTCTTTTGTCAGAAAAAACAGCTTCCTGTTCATGCAATAACTGTAAAATAGGAATTGCAAACGCAGCCGTTTTACCTGTACCCGTTTGTGCACATCCTAATAAATCTGTTCCTGTTAATACAATCGGAATGGATTGTTGTTGAATTGGTGTTGGTGTTGTATACCCTTCTTCATTCAATGCCTCTAGAATTTGAGGGATAATTTTTAAATCTTGAAATTTCATCTATTATGTTTAATTAACTCGTGTCCCCTACTTCTTTCCTATCTTCCTTTTTAAAACAGTTTTGTAATCAAACACTTCTCAAAGATACCAATAATAATAAGAACAACCCAATGATAAATTAAACATCATGATTTACAAGTGTTTAAATAAAACAAACAACTCAATATTAAAAAAACATTAAAATTTGCTTTGAAATTCAAATTAACACACTAAATTTGCATTCATATATGGCTTCGTAGCTCATCCCGATAATTATCGGGAGAATAGAGCAAGAGCAAAATAAATGGCTTCGTAGCTCAACTGAATAGAGCACTACATTACGGCTGTAGAGGTTTTAGGTTTGAATCCTAACGAGGTCACTAAAGAGGAGAACTGGTTATTTTTAACCAGTTCTTCTTTTTTAACCACATTCAAACTTCCTGATAATGTGTGAATTAAACCAAAAATCACATTCACTTCTGAGGTTTGAACTCTATCATTTTTCTTGCAATACCATAATCCTCTTGGAAACAGCAATTTTAGAAATTTTTGATTTTCGTAGAAACTCATATACCTCCAGTGTTTACTGATGTTTTTACAGAAATCTAACGCCTTATTTATACAAAATTCAAGGTTTGAACTCGTGTTTCCATTGCTTCCTAAAATTTCATTTAAAGCATCAATTTCTACTGTGTATTGCTTCGAAAATTTAGCGTAGATTTCATGCGAAATTTCTCCAATTGCATATCGTTCTTCGATTTTATCTAACTTGTTTTTTAATTGTGTTAGGTTTGTTTTTATCGTTTTGTAATCTGCTTCATCTTCTTTGGAAACTTCTGAAAAAACATACGTCATAACATCTTTCATCACTTCAATCAATATAGGTTTTAATTCATATTGTTTTAATACCTTTTGGAAGTCTTCATGTAATTGATTTGCATTTTTAGTTCCGATACAGCCATTTGTTCTACATTTATAATAAAAGATACGCTTAGCCTTTACTTCGAAGCCTGAGAGTGGTTTATTGCACTCATTACAAAGAATAAATTGTCTTAAAGGAAGATTTTCATTTTCGTTTTTATGCTCTTTAGGATGCATAGTAAGTTCAATTTGATTTAGCCTCAAAAAGTCTTTTTGAGAAATCAACGGCTTGTGTTTACCTTCAAAAACTTCACCTTGTAAGAGTTTACTTCTTAAAATTCCGCAGTAAAACGGGTTCTTAAATACTTCTCCAAGTCTTCTTTCGTTGATGTTTACACCTAAACGATTTAGTTTTCGAACTATCTCCGCATTTGAAAACTCATTATTTAAACGCCATTTAAATGCTTTTTGAAGATGCTTACCCTCTTCTGTGATTTGAATATCCCATTCAACTGCTTTACTATGAACTTTTTTATTTTCATAACCTATTGGAGGGGTCCATAGCCAGTATCCTTTTCGAACCAAGTCTTTCATTCCAACTTTTGTTTTGTCTCTTCGTTGTTCGTTATCGAAATGACTAAACATGTAAAACAAACTTTGTTGAAATTTTCCAGCAGCAGTATCATTTTCAGTATATTGAGTTACAGCCATTACGTTAATTCCAGCTTTTTGCAACGTTTCTGTTAAATTTGCTGCACTCGCACCTGTTCTTGAAAATCGATCATAAGAATAAACAATAATGTAGCCGATATTTTTGTTTTTCATCACGTATGCAAGCATCTTATTGAATTCTTTTCGATCATCTGTTTTTGCTGATTCGTGTGTTCCACCAAAATATTCGACAACATTTATTCCTTTTGTTTTTGCAAACGATTCACAATACTTTTTTTGTGTCTCTAAACTCGTGTTATCTTCCTGATTTTTGGAAGAAACCCGAGTATAAATAATAGCACTCTTTCTAGACTCTAATGTTTTATCCATCGGAGAAAATTTCTGGAATGCCTCGTGTAAATTTTTCATAGTTTTTACTTTAATGATTTATTAATAATAATTTTACAAATTGTTTCTATGCTTTCTAGTTCTATTGAACCCATGCCAAAACTTTTTAATTTTTTCAATATTTGAGCTTTAATTTGTTTGATTTTTTCTTGTTTTTTATTTTCATACTTCATCCTATTCTTTGATTTGTTCCCCTTCGTTGTTCGAAAGGTTCACCTTGTTCCACAATTGCTTTGACTTATTCAATAGCGTTTATTATCAATTTTTATTTTTTAAATTTTGTTTTATGTACATTTTCAACAAATACTTGCTCTTTGCCATGAGCAGTTATTATAATAGTATTATATCTATTTTTGAATATGTAATCTGAAACTCTTTTTTCAGCGTAAAATTTTTCTTTTTTAGTCGCATGCATTATTTTAAGTATTTCTGATTTTTTTTTATCAAAAATCAATTCGATTTTGGTAACACTTGGATCTCTAATCGATTTTAAAATTGTTAATTCATCATTTGTTATCATAGACATTTTTTCTTCAGCAATAAATTCAAATGATATTCCTTCAAAAAAAATTGAGCTTAATATTTCTGATAATGAAAGGTTAAAGTAACTTCCGCTTAAAAACACTTCACTTGCATCTGTAATTTCTATATTGTCCGAATTATTCCCTTCTTTTATAAAATAAAAATCGCCATCTTCGTTAATTTTAAACGTATAGGTTAATTTATTGATGAACATATCATATATTACCAGTTCTAATAAATTTATCTGCACATTAAAATCACTTGGATTTATATTTTTTAATATTTCTAAAATTTCATTTTCTGATAACCCTTGATTTTTTGATTTTATTACATCGATTACTCCTTTATGTAACATACTTTGAATATCTACTTTATTGAAAGTATAAAGTAATTTTTCTCTAAACGAATGTATGATTTTGAATTCGACACCAAATTTTCGCATCTTTTCAATACACTTTAACCATACACAATCTAAAAAAGAATAATTGTTCGTTGATCCTTTAACAATTTCTTTAAATAATAAACCTTTGCCTTTCCATTGATTTACAAAGCGCGGAGCAATCGATAAATCCCTTGCACTATATATTATAGAATTGGTTTTTTGTTTAAAATCTTCTATTTGGTCTATCATTGAATGAATTGAACTCAATTCTTCAAACAAATTTTCACTTTTATTTATCATATCATAATTTTTTTAGCAAAGATACACTAAG
>JBIIKZ010000053.1:0-15713 GCA_044232905.1 Crocinitomicaceae bacterium | reverse complement strand
GAAATAGCTATAATATCAAGCAACTCATGTTGTTTATTACCTGAAGAGCGCCTATTATCGTTTAGAGGCTCAAAAAAATCAATTACCTTGGTTGTTTTCATTTTTATTCATCTACTTGATTACTAGATAAATATACAAATAAAAAACAATACAACAATGCGTTAATTGATTATTTTCCAATAAATTAGCAACATTTTTATGTTTAAAAAGTTAAATGCGTTTGCCCTGAGGGTTCACGTTGTTGATTTTGCAGTTAGCGAAGAAGGTGTAGAACATAGCGGTTCTCTGTGCTCCATTGTGAGATCCGGCAAAGAGGTAGTTTTTACGACCTATTGCTAAAGAATATCGAAAATCATTCTCAATGGCTAACGTAAAAACGATCTATCATAATGATTTACTATTAACTAGATTTATTTCAATGTTTGGAATAAACCCAAACTTGATTAATAATAAAGAGAAGTTGCTGCAACTCTTAGAGTATGGGAAAATAGCAGCTTATAAATTTAACGAAGTATTGGTCATAAAACTTAAATTTAATGAATTTGGTTTTATAGCTTAACTTTTACTCATGTTATTTAACATATTCTATTAATTGAATCCAACATATATTTGTTAATTTTGAATTGTGTTAATTTATCACATAACATTGTAAATTTTATATTTATAACAATTAATATAATCACATTAAAATTAGAAAATGAATTTAGCAAATGCTATTCAACTATTTAAAAACATGGGTACACGCTATACATTGTATCGAGTGAAACATGAATTTGAAAAACGAATTGGTCATTTAAAAAGAAGGCATCCAATAAATCCCTCGTTAAAGAATTTCATTTCTTTAGAGGATTGGAGAAAAGATGATCGGTTTATTTTCTCAGATCTAGAGGATTTATCTAAAAAAGTTGATATTAAAATATCTGATCAAAAAATTAAAAAAATTTTGAATGGTGAAATTTGTTATTTTAATTTTGACTGGAAGAATTTAGGAAGTAATTATGATTGGATTACAAATCCAGAAACTAAATTCAAATACAACATTAGCAATCATTGGTCTGAGATACCTGATTTAACTAAAGAAGCTGGTGATATTAAGTATGTATGGGAAAAGTCAAGATTCTCATATTTATGGACAATAATGAGGTATGATTTGGCAAATTCTGAAGATCATTCTGAATTCGTTTTAAATGAGATAGAGAGTTGGATAGATAATAATCCAATAAACCAGGGGCCAAATTGGAGGTGTAGTCAAGAGATTTCATTAAGGATATTGAATTGGAATTTTGCCTTACATTTTTATAAAAAGTCTAAATTTTTAACTCAAGATTTGTGGGGGAAAATTATTAATGTACTTTATTGGTCGTTAGACCATGTATATAAGCATATTGATTTTTCTAGAATTGCGGTAAGAAACAATCACGCTATTACAGAAACTTTAACTTTAGCTTTGTCTGAATTCTTATTCCCATATTTTCCAGATACAATCAAATGGTCTAAAAATGGAAGAAAATGGTTTGAAGATGAGATTAATTATCAAATCTATGATGATGGTACATTTTTACAATTTAGCATGAATTATCATAGAGTTGTTATTCAGCTTTTATCTTTAGGTATATCTGTATCAGAATTTCACAATAAACCTTTTTCAAAATTAGTTTATGAAAAGTCTTACAAATCATTAAACTTTTTATTTCAATGTTTACAAGATGAGAATGGATACTTACCAAATTATGGTTCTAATGATGGGGCTTTATTTTTTCCATTGACAGATTTAGATTATAGAGATTATAGACCTCAGCTAAATACTTTACATCAAATATTAACGGGTCAAAATTTATATTTAGATAATCAAGTTTTAGAAGATAGTTTGTGGTTTACTTCTAAATTAAATCAAATTAAATCTTATCAATATAAACAGTTAAACAAGCATTTTGGGACTTTAAGTTTTGAAAACGGAGGTTATTATACATTAAGAGAAAAAGATGTGTTTACTTTTATCAGATGTGGTAATCACAAAGATCGACCCGCACATGCAGATAATTTACACATTGATTTATGGTATAAAGGAATAAATATTTTAAGAGATTCTGGAACATACAAATATAACACTGAAGAAAAGTATCAACAATATTTTACAGGATCGGCCTCTCATAATACTGTGATGGTAGAAAATCATTCTCAAATGTTAAAAGGTAGTAGATTTATTTGGTACCATTGGTCTCAAAGTGAAAAAGCAAAGTGGATAGAAAAAGATGATAGTTTTATATTTGAAGGAAAAATTGCAGCATTTCAGTTTTTGAGTAAAAATGCCAAACATAACAGGAAATTAATAAAAATAAAAAATGAAGGCATTTGGAAAATTACGGATTATTTAGATGGTTTGCCTAATAAAAATAAACTACAAATTTGGCATTTTGATAAAAAACATTTAGATTTAATTGCTAACAATGGACATGAAAACATAAATTCTTTGAAATGGGATTCTTACTTCTCTAATTATTACGGTATAAAAGAAAAAGGTGATGCTGTTGCATTTGAGTTTAAAGATAAAATAGAAACAATATTAAAACTTGTTGAATGAAAATAGACTTAATAGCTGGTGCGAGGCCAAACTTTATGAAGATTGCTCCAATTATTGATGCAATAAAAGAAGCTCAAAATGCTGGTAAAAGTATATCATTTAGATTAATTCATACTGGACAACATTATGATAACAATATGAGTGATAGTTTTTTTGAGCAATTAGGGATTCCAAATCCAGATGTAAATTTTGGTGCAGGAGGTGGAACTCAAGCGCAACAAACAGCATCTATTATGGTTTGCTACGAAGAATTATTGATGAAAGATAAAACAGATTTATGTTTAGTTGTTGGTGATGTAACTTCAACTATGGCTTGTTCCATAGTTGCTCAGAAACTTCATGTTAAAGTAGCACATGTTGAAGCTGGTATTCGTTCGGGAGATTGGTCAATGCCAGAGGAAATTAATAGATTAGTCACTGATAGTATTACGAATTATTTCTTCACAACTACAAAAGTTGCAAATGAAAGTTTAATTCGATCAGGAGTTGAAGAAGAGCGAATTTTTTGGGTTGGAAACACTATGATTGACACTCTTTTAAAGCATAGACAAAGATTTATTAAACCTTCTGTTTGGAGTGAACTGGGACTTAAGGAAAAAGAATATATTGTAATGACTCTACATCGTCCGGCAAATGTGGATGAGGAAGGGAAATTAAAAGAATTAATTGATGAAATTATTGAACATTCAACAGATTTGAATTTAATATTTCCTGTTCATCCTAGAACAGCAAATATATTAAAAAACTTAGGTATTTCTCATCCAAGATTGCATATGATTGAACCTTTAGGGTACTTAGAATTTAATTATTTAGTTGAGAGAGCAAAGGCGGTTGTAACTGATTCGGGAGGAATTACTGAAGAAACAACAGTTCTTGGTATTCCTTGTATGACTTTGAGAGATAATACTGAGCGTCCGGAGACAGTTACTGAAGGAACAAATGAATTAATTGGCACGAATCCTAAAGCGATTAAACCAGCGATGGAAAAATTGTTTAGTGGAAATTGGAAGGTAGGTACTATACCTGAAAAATGGGATGGTAAGACATCCGAAAGGATTATAGATGAGTTATTAAAATTAAAAAGATAAATAATAATTATATGAAAATTCTATTATTACATCAATATTTCTTAGAAGAAAATGATCCTGGAGGTTCAAGATGGAATGAAATATCTAAGGCATGGGCAAATTTAGGACATGACGTTACTGTTTTAGCTGGTATGATGCATGCAAATGGGAATGAAAAACTACCTCAATACAAAGGGAAATATTTTGTAAAAAAAAAACAAGGAAATGTTAATGTATTAAGAAGTCATGTATCTGAATCTTATAACACAGGTTTTGCAGGAAGGTTATGGGGATATTTTTCATTTATGTTTTCTTCATTTTGGGGTGGTACATTTAAAGTGAAAGGAAAATTTGATGTTGTGATTGTAACATCTCCGCCACTTTTTGTTGGAGTAAGTGGTTATTTAATTTCAAAATTTAAGAGAGCACCCTTTGTATTCGAAATTCGAGATTTATGGCCAGAATCTGCTATTGATACAGGCGTGCTTACTAATAAAGCGATAATTAAATTTGCTTATGCAATAGAGAAATTTATTTACAAAAAGGCTAGGTTAATAAATGTTTTGACACCAGCATTTTATGAAACTTTAAATACAAAAAAAAATGTTTCTAAAGAAAAGCTTTTGATGATTCCCAATGCGGCAGACTTTAGTTTATCAGAAAAATTATTAAATGAGTTTGACACGAACGAATTTAGAAAAAAACTAGGAATTGACGATAGATTTGTCATTACTTATGTAGGTGCACATGGTGTCGCAAATCATTTGCAACAAATTTTAGAAGCAGGAAAAAAATTAGAGGATACCAATGTTCTATTTCTATTAATTGGACAAGGAATGCAAAAAGAAAAACTAATTAAATTAGCAAATGAAATGGAGGTTAAGAATGTTAAATTTATTGACCCTGTTCCTAAAATAGAAGTTTTTAAATATATTTTAGCTTCAGATATGGGTACTTCAGTATTAAAAAATGTTGAAACTTTCAAAACTGTCTATTCAAATAAAACATTTGATTACATGTCTTGTAAAAAGCCTATTTT
This sequence comes from Crocinitomicaceae bacterium, assembly GCA_044232905.1. Taxonomy (GTDB): domain Bacteria; phylum Bacteroidota; class Bacteroidia; order Flavobacteriales_D; family Crocinitomicaceae; genus CANHVK01. The sequence continues at coordinate 11,026 of JBIIKZ010000053.1, read as the reverse complement.
GATGGCAATTGACGGTGTTTCTAGAGCTTTGGTTGAAGATGCTAAAGCTGGCTCTTTTGTCATTCCAGAAGATCCAGAATCATTTAATAAAATAATTAGAGAATATCTAAAAAATCCATCAAGATTAAAAGAAGAAGGTGAAAATGGTTATATTTATGCTAGAAAAAACTTTGATAGAGAGCTGCTTTCAAAGAAATATATTTTTGAAATTGAAAAATTATTAAATTGAAACTTGCTGTAGTTGGTTATTCTGGTCATTCTTATGTTTGTATTGAAACCGCAAATCAATCTGGTTTTGATGTAGTTGGTTATTATGATATTGAAGAAAAATCAGTAAATCCTTATAAACTGAATTATTTAGGTTCTGAGAACACCATTTCTGATTCTAACAATCATTTATTTGTAGCGATTGGTGACAATAAATTAAGGCAAATTATTTGCGAAAAATTAATTTCAATAAATAAATTCGCTACTTTAATTCATCCAACATCTTTTATTTCTTCGTCTTCTATAATTTCTGATAATGTACTCTTATCAGCAGGAGCAATTGTAAATGCACAAGCTATAATTGGATATGGTAGTATTATCAATTCATCTGCAATTGTAGAGCATGAATGTAAAATTGATAAATTTGTTCATGTTGCACCAGGGGCTGTATTAGCAGGAAATGTCACAGTTGGAAAAAGAAGTTTTATTGGAGCAAATGCTACTATTAAACAAGGTATAAAAATAGGTGAAGATGTAATTATTGGTGCAGGCTCTGTAATTATTAATGATATTCCCAGTAATTCAACAGTTGTTGGAAATCCAGGAAAAATAATAAAAACACAAATATGATTCCTTTGTCGGTTCCATACCTAAATGGTAATGAGTGGAAATATGTAAAAGATTGTTTAGACACCGGATGGATTTCTTCTGCAGGTTCTTATGTCAATCAATTTGAAGAGCAGATAGCTGCGTTTGTTGGTGCTAAATTTGGAATTGCTTGTATGAATGGTACAGTAGGATTACATATAGCACAAATACTTGCTGGTGTAACAAGTGATGATTATGTGATCGTGCCTAATGTTACTTTTATAGCTACATTGAATGCGATTAAATACACTGGTGCAAGTCCAATATTAATTGATGTTGATCCCAAAAGTTGGCAGATGGATTTAAATCTGTTGGATTCTTTTTTGAAAGAGAATGTGATTATTAAAGAGTCTGAAGGTGTTTTCCAGTCTTATCATAAAACAACTAATAAACGTATCAAAGCAATTATGCCTGTTCATGTTTTAGGGAATATGGGGGATATGAATGAGTTAATCGGAATAGCTGAAAATTTTCATTTGGATGTGATAGAGGATAGTACGGAAGCATTGGGTTCTTATTTTCAAAAAAAACATGCTGGAAGTTTTGGAAAATTTGGCGTTTTTAGTTTTAACGGAAATAAAATTATTTCAACAGGTGGTGGAGGTGTAATTGTTACAGATGATGAAGAATTAGCAAAAAAAGCGAAGCATTTGACTACACAAGCTAAAGTAAGTACAATGGAATACATTCATGATGAAATTGGTTATAATTATCGTCTTGTTAATGTTTTAGCTGCTATTGGGGTTGCGCAAATGGAAGAATTTCCTGCTTTATTAGAAAGAAAACATAAAATGGATCAATTTTACAGAGCACAATTGAATGGGGTGGGTGACATTGAATTTCAAGAAGTTTCTGAAAATGTAAATGCAAATTGTTGGTTATTTACTTTTAAAACCAAGTATATGCGACAATTATTAACCTTTTTAAACGAAAATGGTGTACAGTCCCGACCGTTTTGGATGCCAATGAATCAGTTAGAAATGTTTCAAGAAGAGCTATTTGTTTCAAATGGAAATAAATCAGATCAGGTTTATGCTAGTTCAATAAGCATTCCAAGTTCTGCTGGAATTACATTGTCAGAAATGGAAACTGTAGTAAATACAATAAAATTATTTTATTCCTCAAATTAATCCTTATGAACATTATTGATATTCCAAAATTCATTAAAGAATACATCACTAAAAGACCTACTAGTTTATTTGCGTCTGACATTGAAAAGTATGCAGATCAGCTAACAGTAAAGATTGAAGGTAAAAATGTACTTGTAATTGGAGGAGCTGGAACTATTGGCTCTTCTTACATTAAAGCTGTTTTAAAATTTAAACCAGCAAAATTAGTGGTCGTTGATATAAATGAAAATGGTTTAACTGAACTAACACGTGATTTAAGAAGCGCTCCAAATCAATACGTACCAGATGAATACATAACGTATCCGATGAGTTTTGGAGATCCTGTTTTTGAGAAAATGTTTTTATCGCACAGTCCATTTCATATAGTGGCTAATTTTGCAGCTCATAAACATGTTCGTAGTGAAAAAGATCAGTTTTCAATTGAAGCAATGATAGAAAATAATGTATTTAAAGCAAAGACATTTCTTGATTTATTGCTTAAAAATAAACCTGAACATTTTTTCTGTGTTTCTACCGATAAAGCAGCAAACCCTGTCAATGTAATGGGAGCTTCTAAGAAGTTAATGGAAGAAGTAATCATGGCTTATAGCTCTGAAATACAAATTACAACAGCACGATTTGCAAATGTAGCTTTTTCTAACGGATCATTATTAGCTGGTTATGTTGAACGGTTGTTTAAAAATCAGCCAATATCTTGTCCGTCGGATGTAAAACGTTTTTTTGTATCACCAGAAGAAAGTGGACAAATTTGCATGTTGGCATGCATGCTTGGGAAAAGTGGAGAAATATTTTTTCCGAAGCTAGAAGAAGAAGAACAAGTTTATTTTAAGGAAATTACAGAAGATTTTTTCAAAGCTTCTAAAAGAGAAATTATACGTTGTAAATCAGAAGAAGAGGCAAGACTTTTATCAATTAAATTAAATGAAAATGAGCCTTATCCTGTATATTTTTTCGGGTCTGATACATCGGGCGAAAAACTTTATGAAGAATTTTATACGGATACTGATGAGATAGATTTAGTGCAGTTTGATAGCTTAGGAGTCATTAAAAATGCACGAAAACTTACGATGAATCAAATTGAAATGTGTATATTTGATTTGCAAACTCTTATGCGTTTGGTTGATTATGATAAACAATCGATCGTAGAGAGTTTAAAGAAACATATTCCTGATTTTCAGCATATTGAAACTGGAAAGAGCTTAGACCAAAAAATGTAAATTTTATGTATTTAATTTTAAAAAGGTGCTGTGATATTTTTTTATCATCGATTCTATTAGTTATTTTATCTCCTTTATTGATTCCAATTATTATTGGGTTGAAGTTAACTGGAGAGGGATTTATTTTCTACAAACAAGAACGTATAGGATTTAAGAATAAAAGGTTTTCCATTCTTAAGTTTGCTACAATGTTAAAGGATAGTCCAAATATGGCGGGAGGTGTAATTACTACAAAAAAAGATCCTCGTATCACCCCAATGGGTGGCTTTTTAAGAAAAAGTAAAATAAATGAGTTGCCTCAGCTTTTTAATATCTTTTTAGGTGACATGAGTTTTGTAGGTCCAAGGCCAGTTATGCCAATTAGTTTTAATGCCTATCCCCCTGAAGTACAAGCTGTAATTTATAATGTAAAACCAGGTTTAACTGGAATTGGTTCAATTATTTTTCGCGATGAAGAAGAATTGATAACATCTGTAAAAAACAAAGGTGGAGATACATGGGAGTTTTATACTACTAAAATATATCCATTTAAAGGTGAAGTTGAAAAATGGTATCAAGCTAATTTTAGTTTTATAGTCGACATTAAAATAATACTAATAACTGCTTATGTGATTATTTTTCCGTCTAGTACTATTGTTTATGAAAGTTTTAGTACGTTACCGAAAAGAGACTTTTAAATATCAAACTTAATTGCGTACATTTTGTCCTTTATTATTTTAAGATAGACAATGTACTAATAAATATTAAAATTTATTTTATGAAAATTACATTAATCGTAGGTGCAAGACCAAACTTTATAAAGATTGCTCCCATTATTCACGCGATTCATAAAGCACAACACAATGGGAAGGACATAGAATATCGATTAGTTCATACTGGACAACATTACGATCAAAAAATGTCGGGTGATTTTTTTGATCAATTAGGCATACCACAACCCAACACTAATCTAGATTCGGGTGGAGGCACACAAGCTGAGCAAACTGCGAGTATTATGGTAAAGTTTGAAAAAGAACTTCTAGAATATCCATGCGACATTGTATTAGTAGTTGGTGATGTAACTTCCACAATGGCATGTGCGATAGTAGCTCAAAAATTGCAAATTAAAGTAGCTCATGTTGAAGGAGGAATTAGATCAAATGATTGGTCAATGCCAGAGGAAATTAATCGATTGGTAACAGATGCAATTACCAACTATTTTTTTACAACTTCAGAAGTTGCAAATGAAAATTTATTAAAGTCGGGTGTTTCTAACGATAAAATTTATTTTGTTGGCAACACAATGATTGATACTTTATTAACGCAGCAACCTAATTTTAAACAACCTCAAATATGGGATGATTTAAAATTATCCAATGGACGTTATTTAGTTATGACACTGCACCGTCCTGCAAATGTTGATCAAGAACAAGTTTTAGGTAGTATTTTAAATGAAATAATAAAAAATACGGAAGATTTACCTTTAGTTTTTCCAGTTCACCCGAGAACTGCAAAAATTTTAGAGAATTTGGGTGTATCGCATGAACGTCTTCATTTAATAGAACCTCAAGGATATTTAGAATTCAACTATTTGGTAGCAAATTCGAAAGCGGTGATTACAGATTCTGGAGGGATTACCGAAGAAACAACAGTGTTAGGGATACCATGTATTACTTTAAGAGACAATACAGAACGTCCAGAAACGATCACAATGGGAACAAATGAATTAATTGGAACTAATCCAAAAAACATTGCTCCTGCATTAATCAAATTATTTACTGGTAATTGGAAAAAAGGAGAAATTCCACCATTATGGGATGGTAAAACATCCGAGAGAATAGTAGATGTTTTAGTTGAAATTTAATTTAATGAAATTAATAGTTTGAATAGTTGTTTTTGACGTTTGATTTCTCCTTTGTATTCTTTTTGATAAAAATCATAATTGAAATCAATTGTTTTATATAATTGATTGATTCTACTATCTCCTAATATTTTCCACCATGAAAGAAAAATATGTTTGTTGCATGTAAAAGGAGCATAACCTTGTTTCATCGTTGAATAGTTGTATCTGTAAATCCCATTCCAACCATCCATAAAATTATTGAATCGTGGAATGCTATCAGTTTGATGGACTACCTTATTCATAAACTGATCTGCCAATCCTTTTTGATAACTAGTTAAAAATTCATTTTCTGTACTAGTTGTTTTAAATAATGATTTTAACGTTTGAATAAATATAGGCCATCTTGCACTATGTGAAGCATCCCATGAAATAGTATCTACTTTAGCAATCGTCAAGTTTTTTCCAGTTTTGGTATTTCCAGCATACAAATAATCGCTGTAATCTTTCCAAATTCCAGGTTGTAGTAGCCATCTACCATCATCGTAGGTTTTACATTGGGTTTTTAGAATTTGGAGCATATAAACAATGAATTCTTCAATTTCGGGGTTGATTTCCGCTTTATTTTTTAGTTGATTAGCTGCTAAACTACATCCAGCAATCAGGCAAAATAATTCAAAATCATTAATTGCTGAGAAATAAGACTTTCCAGGTTGTGAAGGGATTTTATTCAACAAAATACTTGCGACACGACTTTTTCTTCCAAGGTAATCGAAAGGTTCGTCTGACCAAATCTGACCTTTATCTTCTTTCCATTCTCTTAAGAGTGTTTTCTCAATAATTTGTAGTATTTCTTTATTTCGTCCAATAATCAATATATCGGAACTTTCATGGCGTCTAATGTATTCAAGATTTATATACATATACTGAGTTTTTTCCATTGGATTAATGGATTTACTTTGGACTACAAACTTTAATTTATCTAATGTGAAAAATCGCATGAAAAAATTCATTCCAATACTATCTTTTACATCAAATGAATATATTAAAGGAACGAAAGATGCATGGACAAAGTTATAAACACCTAATTTCGAATTAAAGTTATAGTTCCCTAAAAGATAAAATAAGGAGTCTGATTTGTATTCATTCAATGCAACCTTGAAGAGTGTATCTTGATGATAATCATAGATTTTCCTGTATTTTTTTATTTCATTTTTTGTTTCAATTGAAACATTTGTTTTAATTGAATTTTGTGAAAAAATAGTCCAACTTGACAATCCAATTATCACAATTATTTTATAAAATAGTATCCAATTGATTTTCATTATTCTTTTACTCTTTTTTTAGTGTATGAATTGTACAATTGAGGTAAAATTTTATTCCATGAGAATTCTTTTGCCAATTCTATTGAATCAGGTGAAATTTGTTTTAATTGATCAAGCGTAATATCTTTTAATAAACTATGTAATTCTTCTTCAGCTCCATAATTTAACAGAAAACCATGTTTTCCATCTGTTATTATACCATCAATTCCTGTATTTTTAGCTGCAATAACTGGAACACCTGCTGCCATAGCTTCGAAATAGACTCTTCCAAATGTTTCAGGAGAACTTACCATTACAAATAGATTATAATTTCTTAAAATTTGTGTCAGTTGGCTATTTTCTACATGACCCATTAGGTGCACTTTATTCTCTAAACCTAAAAGTTTTATTTCATCTGAAAGAGGAGTATATTCAGGGCCTATACCATAGATGTCATATCTAAAGTCACGATTTATTCTTGCTAATACTTTTAGAGTAAGTGATATATTTTTTAATTTAATCAGTCTACAAATAGTAATTATTCTTAATTTATCGTTTGGAAAATTATTTGATTCATTAAAAAAAGTGTCATCGATTCCATGTGGTAGATAAAATAAGTTTTCGGCATTTAATTTATAATTCTTCATTTGCTGATATGAAAGTGCAATCACTTTTTCTGCTTTTTGAATTTTTTTAGTGATAAAGACAGGTAACTTATCGCTGTAAGACCTTAATGTTGTTATATATGGGACCTTAAATTTTCTATTAAAATAATCAGCTGTAAATAAGTCCCCTTCTACATTTTGCGCATGAATTATAGACGGTTTAATGTTGTTATAAAGTTGATTTATTTTTTTTGAATAAATAAGGAATGAAATTTTGTAAAGTAAATTCCGTATAAAAGTTTTTTTTGGTAATATTATTAACGGTAAAATGAAAACATTTCTTCCTTTGACGTCTACACTTGATTTATTTCTCAACTTATGGAATTCTTTCCATTTTTTTGAAAAAACACCGATTATATACAAGCTAAAAGGTAGCAAGTAGATATAATTAAATTCTATGTCTGAATAATTATTAACCATTCTATCTTCAACATCCAATAAAATGTCATTTTCATTTTTTTTAAATTCTAGTTCTTGAACAGGAAGTATAGATGTTATAATCAGTATTTTATGCTTCATTTTTCATCATGCCTTAAGGATTCCATTCTCTTATTATGAATTTATGTTTGTTTTCATTTACAAATACATCAACATAAATTATCTTTAAATTGAATTTGCCACATTTGTCAAAAAATGATTCGATTATGTTGTGTTCATCTTTTTCTGTCCAATTAATTGATTTTTTAATGTACAATTCTACTGTTTCTTTATTTTTTTGAATAATTTTATATTGTTCAGCGTTTGATCTTCCCATTAGTATTGTTAACACGGGACTTCCAATTTTTTTGTCATTTAACAGTAAATATTCCGTTTGACGACCTAATAACTTGGTCAAGATTGGTCGGAAAGGATAACTAGATGTATGTTCTAAGCTTATTTCACCAATATCTCCTGTATCATACCTGATAAAAGGAAAAACAGTATTATAAAATTGTGTTGCTAGAATCCGGCCTTCTTTCTCCTCATTTACGTCGATCTCCATATAGGCTCTTTCCATATCTATCACACGTCCGATATTTTTCATTTCATAAGCAGAGACCCCACCATCATAAAGACTGTAATTGTCATATACATCACAATTGAATGCCAATTGAATGCGTTTTCTTTGATTATCAAAAAGCATTTCACTCGTCACAAAAGCTGATTTAAGTTGAATCTTAATGTTGTTTTTTATTGCGTAATCAGCCAATAAAAATACAGAACTCACATAACCTCGGATAAATTTGATGTTTTTAGTATTTATCGTATTTAATATGTTTTTCAAATCTTGGTCTGTCACACCATAAGAAGAGTAAACATAAAGTCCGAAAATTTTTTCATATAATTTTGTTGTCCATTTCTTTTTTTGTGTTGAAATTAGTGAGCCACCACCAAAATATACAATTTTGTTTCCTAAATTATAACCACCATAAGATAAACCTCTTAAATAGATTGCTTCTGCATATATTTTGTCTTTAATACTAAATTTATACTTCAAAGGAATACCCGTAGAGCCTCCCGTGGTTCTTACTCCAAATTTTTCATTTGTCGTGTGTTCAAATTTTTCAATATTCTCAATAATATCTTTTTTTGTAAGTATTGGAATAGTATCTTCGAAAGCTTTCCACGTATCTATAGTATTAATATTAACGTTATTTAAATCAAACCAGTATTTATAAAATGGAATATTTTCATATGCGTTTTTAAGCACTTTCAAGATTTCTTGAAATTGAAATTCTTTTATTGTTGCATAATCTAACTTAATATTTTTGTTTAGTTGTTCGAGTATTTCTAGTTTATTATTCCCTTTTATAAGTAATAATGCTTTTAATATTAAGTTTCTATAAAGGTTCATTTTTTTTAACAATTTTCAATAAGTATAAATACATGTATACACTATACATCAATCCCACGATTCCAAAAAGTAATACCGAGATGAATGCATCATTCCAAATCAAATATCCAATTAATAATGAAATGAATCGCAAGAAAAACAGCGCTATTTCGTTATAAAAATGTATTTTTTGTTGTCCATAAGCCGAAATAACCCCTGTAATAGGTGAATTTAAAAAACTAATAAATAGCCAAGGAATTAGGCATCGAGTATATTCACCAGCTAAGATCCATTTACTACCGAAAACAAACCCAAAGATTTGTGGAGCAAACAAAAACAGAATGGTATAAGGAATAATCCCTATAATAAATAATTTTTTTGTAGTTGATTTTACCAATGTATAGATTGGTTTTTTATCTGAAATTCGTTGGGCAACATCTTGATAAAACACCTGGTTTACTGCTTGTGTTATTAACCCCGTTGGCATTTGAATGATTCTATTTGCCCATGAATATATACCTGCAGATTGAATTGAGTAAAAGGATTGAAGCAATATAACAGGCAATTGATTAGATGAATTGTTTAATGTTGAAATTGATGTTCCAAAGATTAAAAAATCTTTGTTTTTTTTCAGTAATGTTTTTTCAAATTTTGTAAATTTATTAGGCAAATTTAATAGTGTTTTAGTTGTTATATATCCCGTTTTTTTCATCTGGAGTAAGTAATTCATACTGCTAAAACTTCTACTGACTAATGAACTTGCTACCAACCCTAACGAGTCTAATTTATAGGAAGCTATTTGAAGAATTGAATACGATACTCCGTTATAAATTCTTGATTTCCCTAATTCACGAAACATTTTATTTCTACTTAAAGTATAATTTCCAACTTGAAATAAACCTAAAATAAATATATGAATACTGAGAAGAAACCACCACCACGGAAAATCATTGATGTAATTTAATAAATAAAGGATTTTTAATACCGTTAATACAAAGAATGCTAAAACTGAAAACCGAAATGAAATTTTTAATGCGATTTCTATAAGTCGTTTTGCTTCTTTACTATTTCCAGGAAGCACAATCGCTCTATCAATATTTAAGCAAACTAAACCAATGCATATTGATATAATACTAGTGTAAAATGCAAATTCTCCTATTTGGTCCGGTGAAAATAATCGCGAAATAATAGGTGCTGCTATAATAGGTAATAATTGACCAACTACAGTCCCCTGAAATAAGCGAAAAAAATTTCTGTTAAATTCGGAACTACGAATCTTTTTAAATTCGGAACTTATTTTTTTAATCAAAACTTATTTATTTATTTTCATTTAGATCAAAAAACTGTAATAGGCATTTTTACTCTTTTGTATTATGGAATCTGTTTGCTAATATACAAATTTAGCACCTATTTTTTAAGTTAAACTGTTTCTATTTTGGATTGATTTATAAGTATTGGAGTACTTATGAGTGCAAATACCATCCAAATTGGCATCCACGTAAGAAAGGTTGTTAGAGACGAAAATACAAAAAACACTGTCAATAAAATTAATAGATATATTCTAAATATTCTTTTTAAGTAGAGATCATTTATATAGTTACAGCCAAGATAATTATTGGAATACCGAAGGTTATTCCAAAGAAAATATAGAATTAGTAAAATCATTAGAAGACCAAAAAGGCCCAAATGTGTTTGAATTGTCACAATAAAACTATGAACATAGGTTCCTTTTCCAGTTGTTTTTCGATCTACTTCAAAATCACCAAAAATTGGGTTATAAGTTAAATGAGTAATGAAATTTTCTTTAATTATTTTAACTCTAGAGTTTACTGAATTATTTTCTCCTTTTCCAAATCCTAATAATCTTGTCTTGGTAATATCAAAATTGGATTGTTGAATTGCAAGAGCAACAATGAATGAAAATAAACTTAGTGCGAAGAAACTTTTTTTAACTATAGGAGACCATTTTATTCCGAAAAAAAATTTTCTCTTAGTTATTTTTTCTTCAATAGTGCTTAATTTTTTTTGTTTTAAAAAACCAATTAGATTAAATATAAATGTTGGAAAAAATAATACTAATACAAATAATACGGCAGAATTTGATCCTATTATTTGAGAAAGAACAATTATAGCGATTGTAATAAGTAAATAAAGGATATTTGTAATTATTAACACTGAAATTCTCAAATAATTAAATTTTGGATTGCATAAATAATTAATAAT
>JBIIKZ010000104.1:0-4699 GCA_044232905.1 Crocinitomicaceae bacterium | reverse complement strand
TCAATTTGTTTTTGATAAATAGGCGTAACAGCATCCATAGCTTTGTCATAACAATCTTTACAAACTTCGGGAACTGAAACTAATTTTGATATTGATTCTTCAAATTTGTTTTGACTTGCTAATGATTCAGCTTCTTTCAAAATAAAATCACATTTGCTATTATAATACTCTATTATTCTGGTTTTACCAACTTCTACAAAACTTTGTATTTCCTTATTTGAAGGACTAATATTTTTTAAAGCAGCTATATATGCCTTTGTTTCTGTTTCGCCTGTTCCTTTAATATTAACAGCAGTACTTGTGAATTTAGTTCCTTCTATTCCATCACCAATATAAAAAGTAACTTCTAAATTAAACTGTGTTAATGGTGGTGCAGATGGCAAAACGTCTTTAGTAATTACATTAACATTAGCCGTAATAATAAAACGTTCATTGGCGGCACTGCCTCCCATTCCATTTTTTGTAACAATTTGACTCAATTTGTTTGCCAGTAAACTTCTAGCAGTATCAGGCATATTGTCAATTTGTTGAGGAACATAAGCAGCTATTGATATTCTACCCATGTCATCGGCTTTTAATTTATTGTTTTGACTAAATACGGTCAAAGCAGCAAATAAAAACAGAATTAAATTTATTTTTTTCATCTCTTTTATTATTTGAATTATTTACTTTTTCCTCCAACAATTACAACCGCTTTTCCTGTGCCAATAGTATAAGAGGAACAAGGTAGAGGAGTAAGTGTTTTTCTTAAAAATTTTCTCAGTTTAGTACCATAATCATCACTTGTGAAAGCACTACCGTCCTCACCTCTTAATGGAATTCTAACCCCTTTGAATTGCATTAAAGTAGGTGTTTTTGTTTGAAGTGTTGATGCTCCATTTTGAGTGTTATCTTTCATCCACTTTGTTATTAAATCAGATAGTTCATCTCCTTCATCATTAACTTCGGAATTGAATTTCTTTGGAGAATTTCCAAAAACTTGAAGCTCTACCGATATTTCTCTTCCTTTTGCAACCATTTCATCAAAGAAAGTCATTAACTGATTATTAAATCCATCAATATGATCAAGTACTGCTGTTTCTAACATAACATCTAATGGTGCGCCAATTACTTCAGGCCCTGTCCCTGTTGCTGTTGCTTGAGGTTTATTTGTTCCCGCATCAATTCCAGACAAAGTAAATTTTACTGATTTTCTTGGGCCAGCTGATATTACATCCCATTTAACGTACAATACAATATCAGGTCTTGCTGTACTTAGTAATTTGTCTTTAGGACCTTCTTCTACATTTTCACCATCTTCACTTGTTTCAGCATTTTTAAGGGCATTTCTGTCAGCAATATCTTTTAAAGTTGAACTTAAGTTCTCAAGAGGATAACCGCGATCTCTCATAAGCTGTTCAATTTTAGAAATTACATTGTAAAGGTCTTTATTAAGAAGTGCTTTAGCATAATCAGGCTGTTTTTTGATTGCGCCTTGATCATTTACATCAATCATGTAATGATTGTCTTCCATCCAACCGTCTTCGGGAAATACCATAATAGAGGGTTTGTTAACTGCTTGTGCATAAATTGAGGGATTTAAGCTAAATATCACTATAAATAGTAATAGTATTTTATATATATATTTCATTTTATTTATTAGTTTTTATTATTCCTTCTGTAATTAATTTTTGTTTTAACTCGCTTCTCAAAACACGAACTACTATTCCATGAGTTATACTTTCTCTCGCCCCTTTTTTATCTCTAGATATTTTATCGAAAATTCTCTCATCTCTTAAAGAAACAAAATTCTTGTATTCACCACCATCTGCAAAAAAAATATTAAAATAATCTTCATGTTTTCTTTGCGCATTTAATTCCAATAACAAAGGAGCCCTATTACAATCTGATTTGCCTTCTGATATTCCATTGAATAAAATGTCGCGGACACCATTCTTTTTAGCCTGTTCCACCGCATCAGCACGGTTTCTTCCGTTGCCCCATGCTTTAAGTGTTACAGATCCATCTAATTCAAGACCTAAGCATTCTGTACTGTAAGTATAATTTCCTGCAATATTTTTCTGTGCAATACAACCTGATGTTGTTACAAGAACAATAAATAGGATTAATATATTTGAGATTAAATTTCTCATAATTATTTAGTTAAAATTTGAACCTAAACTTTTTATAATTCCTGCGTTTTCTAAATCTTTTCGCAACTCTGCCGTACGTACTGAAATTAAAACACCTACTTTGTATTCTTTGCCTATTTTCATTCGGTCTTCGGCCGCTACAGCCCCGTCGTTGGTTAACGATACAAATTTCATAAATTTTCCGCCATCGGCAAAAAATGCATCAAAAAAATCAGCTTTTTCTTCTACCAAATTAGGATTGTTCGAAAGTGCAGATTGACCCGAAACTCCGCTCCTTCCGGCAAATCCTCTAAAAATAATACCGTGTACGGCATTCTTTTTGGCTTGTTCAATCGCCACATCTGGTTTCTTAGAATACGACCAAACTTTAATTAATGATGTTCCTTGAACACCAGTTTGAACGGCTTCGATTTCATAACGCCATGTATTGGTGTCTTTGTCTGCTTTTTTCTTCGCTTGAGCATTTGCGTTAAAGGCAAAAGCTACAACAGCTAAAAGAGTAACTAATAGATGTTTCATTTTTTGTTGTTTTAAAAGTGAATAAAAAACCATTCCCTTGACAAAACAAAGGAATGGCTATAAAAAATTTATTTAAGCTGACGGATCAACAAGCCAGGGTAGAATTTTTTCCCTCCTTTGAATGTAGTTCTGTCTAAGGCGCCTTCTAAAGGTGCTTCATCGGCTAAATTTTTCCGGTTGTCCCAAATTTTGTCACCATCTACTTTGACGGTTCCGATGCTTTTGTATTCGATTTTCCCTGTTTTTTCGTCCATGACAGACTCCAACACTTCAAATTTTTCACCCCCTTCTAAGCCTTCTTTCATCCCAATTTTTGCGGTGATTGGTTCTCCTGTATACAAAGGTACTTTTGGTTTAAATACATCGTAGTTCTTTTGCAGTTTAGCAAATACTTTTTCGATATTACGGGTAACGGATAAATTGATGATTTGGTCTTCGGTTCTTTTTTCTTTCAAAGAGAAAGTTACTAAAGTAGTCGCTTTTTGAGACCCTACGAATTCCATTTGGAACAAATCTGTATTATTATCAAATTTAGCTTTTATAGCCGGAGTAATATTTTCTTTATCAGCATACATTTCATTTTCGAATATAGCTTTTATTTCTGGCGTCCATTTTAATTTATATAAATAAGAGGTGGTCCAAACCGAGTACCCTTCTTTCGCTTTTTCATATACTTTTTCGGCTGCTTTTATGCCAATGGAACGAACCAATTCGTTTGAATCTTGTAAGGCTAAAATGATTCCGTCTCTAATAGCTCTCGCAATTGGTTCGTTTTCAACAAATTTCATAGTTGAAACTACTACAAAAGTGTTAGATAATAATTCTTCTCCAGCTGCAGAAATTAAATCTTTCCCAATATTAGAAGCTGCTGCTGTTTTTACATCTAAGAATGAAGCGTTAAATGCACCTCTTTCAGAAATTAAGCTAGCATCAACACTACCGTCTGTTTGTCTGTTATACCATTTTGAAACTAATTTTTTAGCAATTTGCTCGTCTTTGAAGTATTTTTCAATTATTTCTGGTGTTTTAGATTCTATGGTGTCGGTAGAGTATTTTGCAGGACTGAATGATTTTTCACCAATGTTATGGTTGTCGTATTTGTCAGGAAATGGTGCGCCATAATAAGCATTGATTACCTGGTCTTTTTTAGGGAAACTCGAAGATTCCATTAAAATGGTATGCAAGGAACTTCTTCTGTATTTGATCTCTTTCATGTCTTTTTGGTTGTCTTGTGCAACAATCGATAGATTAGTAGCAAATAAAGACGCCAATAATAATAATTTTAATTTCATAATAAGGAGGGTTTAAATTAATTTCTATGTTAAATGAGTTAGAATTCTCTCCGTTTTTTTTAGTGGGATCTGGACTCCACTTTTTATTATAACTTTATTCCAACTGATACTTGAATTACAGAATTAGTGTATTTAAAAGCGTTAACATTTGAGCCAGAGTTAATGTTGCTTAATCCTAAGTTATAGCGAGTTTGAAAGAAAACTCCATTTTTTAAATCGTAAGCTAAGCCTAGATTCAATCCAAAATCAACGGTTTTTTGATTTGGAATGGTTATTTTGTCATCACTGGTTTTTTCTTTTGCTGAAACAAGGAAACCAATTTGAGGTCCAACTTCAACACTAATTTTTTTGGCAATATATATTTTTGCCAATACAGGGAAATTAATATAATCGTATTTACTTCTGCTAAAACCTGGCAAAACTCTACCGCTATACCCTTGCCCTGAATATAAAAGTTCGGGCTGAAGAGAAAATTTATCAGAAATCATTATTTCACTAAAAACTCCTAAATGAACACTTGTTCTAAATGTATTGTTTTTGATATCTCCTAAAAAATCAGAAACATTTAATCCTCCTTTTATCCCGAAAGTAATGCCTTCCTCTCGTTTAGAACTTTGTGCACTAATGTTAATCCAGAATAAAATTCCTGTTAATAATAGTATTCTTTTCATTTTTATATATTTAATTCCTTGTTTATTATATTGGTTTTTCTAGGAGGTCTTAGTTTCTTTAATTTATTATTTTACTTGTCTTTAA
>JBIIKZ010000052.1:0-16636 GCA_044232905.1 Crocinitomicaceae bacterium | reverse complement strand
CGGCATTGTTTGTATATAGCGATATAAAACTTAAGATGTTTTTTTTTGAAATCAAAATATTAAATAATATCTATTTTTTTAGTTCAAATTTTCCCAGTACCACTTTATAGCTTCTTCTAAACCTTTATATAAATTGTACTTAGGTTCATAATTTAATAATTGTTTCGCTTTTTCAATACTTGCTAATGAATGTGGTATATCCCCTTGTCGGTTTGGGCCATAAATAATTTCTACATTACTTATTTTTGAATCATATTTACTTAAAATATCTTTTAAATTTTCAACTAGTTGATTGAGAGTTGTTCTGTCGCCGAAAGCGGTGTTGTATACAGTATTTAAAGAGTCTTGATTTTCCGTCAACATCGCCAATTCATTCATTTGAATTACATTATCTATGTACGTGAAATCCCTTGAGTATTCTCCATTACCATTTATTACGGGGGATTCATATGCCATAAATTGCATCACAAATTTTGGGATTACTGCAGCATATGCTCCATTTGGATCTTGCCTTCTTCCAAACACATTGAAATATCTTAATCCTATAGTTTTTAAACCATAAGTAGATGAGAATATTTCAGCATATAATTCGTTTACGTATTTCGTAATTGCATAAGGAGATAATGGTTTACCAATAACATCCTCTACTTTTGGAAGTTTTTCAGAATCTCCATAAGTAGAGGAACTTGCAGCATAAACAAATTTATCTACATTCTCATCTCTTGCAGCAACTAACATATTTAGAAAACCATTGATATTTACATCATTTGTTGTAATAGGATCATTGATAGATCTAGGTACAGAACCTAAAGCAGCTTCATGTAAGACATATTGACAACCTAAAACAGCTTTTTTACATGTTTCTAAATTTCGGATGTCTCCTTCTATAAATTCAAAGTTAGGATTTGTAAAATGTTGTTCAATATTTTTTAGATGACCTGTAGAAAGATTATCTAGACACACAACAAGGTGTTTGTTTGTGGATAAAAAGTATTCACATAAATTAGATCCAATAAATCCTGCGCCTCCCGTAATTAAAATTTTAGTTTTACTGTTCATATTTTATAACTTTCCATCTACTAACGAATTATCTAAAATGCCTTTGACATCATAAATTACACTTGTTTCTTTAGCTAATGATGATAGATTAATATTTAAGAATTCTTTATGCGATACACCTAGAACTATTGCATCAAATTTTGAAGTAGGTAAAGTATTTGTTATTTCTAAATTATACTCGTGTTTTACTTCTTCTAGACTTGCCCAAGGATCAAATATTGCAATTTTTACACCGTAATCTTTCAGTGAATTTACAACATCAATAATTTTGGTATTTCTTACATCAGGACAATTTTCTTTAAATGTAATACCTAAGATTAATACTTCTGCATCTTTGATATTTATACCTTTTCTAATCATTATTTTAATGACTTGTTTAGCCACATAGTCGCCCATACTGTCGTTCATTCTTCTGCCTGCAAGAATAATTTCAGGATGATATCCTTTTTCTTCTGCTTTTTGCGCTAAATAGTAAGGGTCAACACCTATGCAATGTCCACCAACTAGTCCTGGCTTAAATGGTAAAAAATTCCATTTTGTACCAGCAGCTTCTAGTACATCGTGCGTATTTATGTCAAGTAAATTGAAAATTTTCGCTAATTCATTTACAAATGCAATATTGATGTCACGTTGGGAATTTTCAATTACTTTTGCTGCTTCAGCTACCTTTATCGTTGGCGCTAGATGTGTTCCAGCTGTAATCACACTTTTGTATAAATCATTCACTTTTTGTCCAACTTCAGGAGTTGATCCAGAGGTAACTTTTAATATTTTTTCTACGGTATGTTCTTTATCTCCTGGGTTTATTCTTTCAGGTGAATATCCAGCAAAGAAATCTACATTGAATTTTAAACCACTTAACCTTTCTAAAACAGGTACACATTCTTCCTCTGTTACACCAGGATAAACAGTAGATTCATAGATTACAATATCTCCTTTTTTAAGTACTTTCCCAACAGTTTCACTTGCTTTGTATAAAGGTGTTAAATCTGGTTTGTTATGTTTATCAACAGGGGTAGGAACAGTTATGATATAATAATTGGAATCTTTAATATCATTAACGTTGGAACTACACAACAAACCTTTTTCTGTATTTGAAGAATTAACTAAAACGGATTTTAATAGTTTTTCTTCTACTTCAAAAGTATCATCTATTCCTTGATTCAATTTTTTTATCCTACTCGTATTTATGTCGAATCCAGTAACAGGATATTTTGTAGCTAATAATCTTGCTAATGGTAAACCAACATATCCTAAACCAATTATAGCGATGTTTATTTTCATAAATTAAATCATTAAATAAATTATATTTTACAATAGACTCATTAAATCTTTACTTCTTTGAATGTATTAACATTTTCAAGAAACCATGTATACGTTTGACGAATTCCGTCTTCTAGTTTAATTTTCGCGTTCCATCCAGCATTAGAAAGTTTGGATACATCCATCAATTTTCTAGG
This sequence comes from Crocinitomicaceae bacterium, assembly GCA_044232905.1. GTDB lineage: Bacteria > Bacteroidota > Bacteroidia > Flavobacteriales_D > Crocinitomicaceae > CANHVK01. The sequence continues at coordinate 14,117 of JBIIKZ010000052.1, read as the reverse complement.
TGTTCCATCTGGTTTTGATGCATCCCAAATCATTTCTCCTGTATGTTCAACGGTTTGTTGGATTATTTCTGCTAACTCTTTAATAGACAAATCAACCCCAGTACCAACATTAAATAAATTATCCTCTAATTTGTTTTCAATGGAATATACGACAGCATCCGCTAGATCTTCTACATGTAAAAATTCTCTTTTTGGTCTTCCTGATCCCCATAATGTAACTGGCGTATTACCATTCAATTTTGCCTCGTGAAATTTACGAATCATTGCAGGTAATACGTGGGAAGTATGTAGATCAAAATTATCGTTACTACCATACAAATTGGTTGGCATTAAACTAAAATAATCTTTGTTATATTGTTTACGTATTGCTTCACATGCTTTTACACCAGTAATTTTGGCAATTGCATACCACTCATTCGTTGGTTCAAGTGAATCCGTAAGTAAGTATTCTTCTTTTAAGGGTTGTGGTGCTAATTTTGGATATATACATGAGCTACCTAAAAAGATAAACTTTTCTACGTTTGCTTTTAAAGAAGCATCCAATAAATTATTTTGAATTTGCATATTTTCCATTAAGAACTGATATGGAAAATCATTATTTGCTAAAATTCCTCCTACACGCGCTGCTGCATCTATTATTATTTCTGGTTTTTCAGTTAAAAAGAAATCATTAACAGCTTTTTGGTCACGTAAATCTAATTCTTTGGATGTTTTACCAATGATATTCGTATATCCTTTGGAGGTTAGATTTCTCCAAATTGCAGAACCAACCATTCCATTATGACCAGCGATGTATATTTTACTATCTTTTTGCATAACTACTATTCAAAATAGTTGAAAGTTTTAAAATTACCTTCTTTTAGGTATTGGTCTTTTTGCATTAGTTTGACATCACTTTTCATCATGTCTTTGACTAAATCTTGTAAATCAAATTCAGGAACCCAACCTAGTTTTTCTTTTGCTTTTGTGGCATCTCCAATCAATAAATCAACTTCTGTAGGCCTGAAATATTTAGGGTCAACTGCTAAAACTTCTTTTCCAATTTCTACTTGGAATTGAGGGTTAGAGCAAGATACAATATATGCTTTTTCATCCACTCCTATACCTTTAAATTCTAATTCGATACCAACTTCTTTAAAAGCCATACGAACGAATTCTCTAACTGGGGTAGTTTTGTTAGTTGCAATTACCCAATCTTCTGGTTCATCTGCTTGAAGGATCATCCACATCATGCGTACGTAATCTTTTGCATGTCCCCAATCACGTTGTGCATCTAGGTTACCTAAATAGAATTTATCTTGATGTCCTAATGCAATTCTGGAAGCTGCACGTGTAATTTTACGTGTTACAAAAGTTTCCCCTCTGATTGGAGATTCGTGGTTGAATAAGATTCCGTTACACGCATACATGCCATAGGCTTCACGGTAGTTAACTGTAATCCAAAAAGCATACATTTTTGCAACAGCATAAGGGCTTCTTGGGTAGAAAGGTGTTTTTTCAGTTTGCGGAACTTCTTGTACTTTTCCGTATAATTCAGAAGTTGAAGCTTGATATATTCTAGTCTTTTTTTCTAGTCCTAATAATCGAACAGCATCTAAAATTCTTAACGTACCTAATCCATCTGCATTTCCTGTATATTCAGGTGTTTCAAAAGAAACAGCAACATGGCTCATTGCAGCTAAATTGTAAATTTCATCTGGTTGAATTTCTTTAATCAATCGGATTAGATTCGTACTATCGGTCATATCACCGTAGTGTAAAATAAAATTTTTATTTTCTGTATGTGGATCTTGGTATAAATGGTCAATTCTATCTGTATTGAATAAAGAAGATCTTCTTTTTAAACCATGAACGATGTACCCTTTTTTAAGTAAGAACTCACTCAAATAGGCACCATCTTGTCCCGTTACACCAGTAATAAAAGCTATTTTCATTTAATTTTTGTTAATTTATTGATTATCATAGTGTTATTTTAAATTAGAAATGAATCTAATTCAAAAACAATAATCCGCTAAATTAATAAAAATTCTTCAGATTTTGGAAATTTTTTGTGTAAAAGACGTGTTTTATTGTGTTATAGAAATCCTAAAACAAGTAAATGAAACCAACGATCTTGAGTTAGAAGAAAAAGTAGAAATAGTCCTTCAATAAGATAGAAAGAAAGTTTGAAAAGAAAAATGTATCCAGCATTTAATTCTTTTTTTCTGCGAACAAAGAAGGGGATGGCGAAAAATAGGGCGGTGAATGGGTAGAAATTTACTATTGAAAAGTCTATTTTGTGTTTACTGATTTCTAATTTACTTTTATGAAATATTTTTGTAGGATTGTGAAATATAAATGATCTTGAAACATAAATAGTATCTTCTAAACGCAATTTTTCGTGTAAGTTTTGTTGTGTGAAAATTTTTAATTTTTGATTTGTTTGAATGAGGAATACTTCTTCTTGGAACAAACCATTGTATGGTTTAGAGTAATGGGTTACAATTTGTTTCTCCATGTGGTTTGGAAAAAGTGGTTCAATAAGTAGCAATAAACTAGATAAAAATGCTATTATACTAATAATACTAAATACTTTCCATTGAAATCCAGAAGTTATTTTTCGATACGATTCTTGTAGTTTTTTTTCTTCTTGAATCCTTCTTTCTCGAAGTCTTTCTTTTGCTTTACGAATACGTTCCATTCGTTTCATTTCTTCCGCGGGATTGGATTCAGTAGGAATAAATTTCGGTTCCGCTTTTTCTTCCATTAAGAAATCATACGCTTCCTTGATTAGTTGAAAAATTTCGGTTGCATTTTCCGCTTTATTTTTATCCGGATGAAACTCTTTTGCTAATTTTCTGAATTGTTTTCTGATTTCATCTTTAGTAGCATTTACAGGTAGGTTGAGCAATTCTAAATATTTTCTTTTAGTGCTCATTTTTCCATTTTTTTAATGTTTCTATGCGATTTATCTTTCCAGAATCTGTTTCTACAAAAGGAGAATAGAAATGTATATTTTTAGGTACCTCGTGTTTATCTAGTTTGCTAATTAAGATTTTAATAATTTTATCATAATGCGTTGATGAATAATTGTTTTCAATGAAAAGAACTAGTTTTTCTCCTAGTTTTTCGTCCTCTTCTTTTGTAATGAAAAATCGATTGTTTAATTGATTTTCTATTTTCTTTTCAAGGAGTTCTGGATGGAATTTTTTACCGCCTGAAATGATAACAAAATCTTTTCTACCTAACCATTTAAATTCAGTCGAACTTATTAATTCAACTTGATCATTTGTTTCCAAGGCTTCAATCCCGAGATGTGGTGCATGAATAATAAGGGAGTCGTTAGAAGTTGTAAACGATGTATTTCCTAGTGCAACAAAATTTGGAATTGGATTTTTCAAATTTTTTATTGCTACGTGAGACATTGTTTCTGTCATACCATAACTTTCAAAAAAACGCATCGGAAATTCTTGAATTGATTCAGTTAGTGATTTCGAAACTATTGAACCACCGAGAAGTATGTTATCAATTAACTTCAATTTATCGGGAGATTCTTCTAGTATAGCGCTTAATTGGTATGGAACGAATGCACTGAAAAATATGTTTTCTTGTAAATTTTTAATTGGATTTTTGACTAGGTCAGAAACGATTAAATTCATATTGAATTCTAAAGCTCTAATTATAATCATTTTACCCCCAATCGTATCCACTGAAAGTGATAGTAATATGTTTTGACCTTCCTCAAACTTAAAATATTCACCTGTCATTTGCGCAGATACTTTTAAGTATTTTTTAGGTAATTTGATTGTTTTTGGTTTCCCTGTAGAACCAGAAGTATTCGATTCAATATACAATTTCTCCGAATACCATTCAACGATAAACGCTAGAACTTTTGATTTAAGTTCTTGGTTATTTGTAATAAATTTTATATTGATTTCAGGTTGCATTAATCTAAAATACCTAAACCTTGTCTGATAATTTCGGGTGCTCCTGAAGTACAATCTACTACGGTTGTTCCATCTAATTTCCCAAATCCACCATCGATGATTAAATCTACTTTGTCATTATAATGTTCTACGATTTCATCCGGGTCGTTGTGGTATTCAAAAATAGAGGAGTCGTCTTTTAACGAGGTTGTTGCAATTGGATTTCCTAATTTTTCTGCAATAGCAATGATAATTGGATTATTTGGAATTCGAATACCGATATCTTTTCGATTCGAATCAAATAATTTAGGGATTTCACTGGTCGCTGGAAGAATAAATGTGAATGGTCCAGGAAGTGTAGTGTTTAATAATTTGAAAATTGGTCGATCAATTTGTTTGACGTATTTGGATAAATCGCTCATTCCGGTACAGATAATTGAAAAATTTGCCTTATTTAACTTTATATCTTTAAGTTTTGCTAATTTTTCAAGCGCTTTTTTATTGTATAAATCGCAACCGATTGCGTATACACTGTCGGTGGGAAATATTACAAGTCCACCTTTTTTTAACACTTCAACTACTTGATTTATTGATCGTATATCGATATTTTCCGGATTTATTTCTAGTATCATAATTTTATATTTATTTCCAAATTTTACAGGTAATTGCTCTGTGGTCTGAATATACTTCTTGTTGAATTTCAAAATTACCAGAGTGTAAATTTTTAGTGTGAAAAATGTAGTCAATTCTTCCTGCGGGAACTTTTCCAGCATATGTAACTCCTAAACCACTCGAAGAATTACGGAAAGCATCGGTATATAAACCATTGAAAATATTGTACGTGTAGGACATTGGTGTGTCATTAAAATCGCCACATATAATAATTGGAAATGGCGATTGTTGCATGTGTTCGACTACTAAACGAGCTTGTTCAGATCTTTTAGGATAAGCAATTCTTAATTTTTCGAGTAACAACTGTGCGGTTGATTTTTTTTCTTTGATTTTGTGTACTGAATCGCTAAATACTTGATATTCATCTTTCTTAAACTTAATTGATTGTAAGTGCACATTGTATACCCTAAATGTATCTTTACCTTTTACAATGTCTGCAAAAATACAATAGTTGTTATCCACATTTAATGGGTCTTCAAAAACAATATCTCCTCGAGATATCATTGGGTATTTGGATAGCATTGCGATTCCAAAATTTTGTCGTCCTTCTAATTTGTGGCTATATTTCTCGTGACAAAAAGGAGTCTGTAACAAACCTTTTAGCGTATCTCGTGTAGGAAATTTTGTAGGTCGATCTTGGTGGTAAAATTCTTGAAAACAAACAATATCCGAATTTTGTTCTTGTAAATATTTAAAAATTAAGTTTCTATTTACGTATTTACCGGCATCACTCCATTCATACAAATCAAACAAACGAACGTTGTAACTCGTTATTTTTAAAGCCGGAAGAGAGTCGTTTTCTATGTATTCCTCTGTACCGAATGGCATGGAAACTGTTCTAAAATGTAGCTTACCGCCAAAAAAAAGAACCAGTGCAATGAGTATTGCCATTCTTGATTTCATGAATATCCAGTAAACAAGAAATAGTAAGGTAAATAAAAGAATAATCGGATATGCTAAACCAAAAAATGGTATAATCCATAAATCGGATGGGTGAACGAAAGGGCAGAGGTAGGTTAATAACATACATCCTAAACAGATAAATGTTAGCACCTTCATGAAGGAAGACAATCGAGTTATGTAAGAAATTAGTTTACCCATTTTTATTACTTTGCTTGAATAAAAATTCTTTCTCTTTAGAGGTTAAAGATTCATAACCAGACTTTGAAATTTTATCTAATATGGCATCTGTTTTTGCTTGGTTTTCTTTTTTACGTGCGATATATTCTTCATCCGTCAAAGGCCTTCCTCCACGTTCTACGTTTAGTGTATTTTTCTTTTTAAAAAAGTCGTGTTTAAAAATCGCGAAAATTTTATCCGTAAAACGCGTAAATCGGACGAGTATATTGTTCGGTTTATTCATTGTTTTCACGGATATAATTCCGATCATACCGCCGCCAATATGCGCGAAATGTGCAGTTCCATCTGGCATTCCGAGACTTAATAAATCATAGATAAAATAAATACCTGCTAAAACAATTATTCGTATAGGTAAAATTCCAAAAAGCATAATTTTTGTATTTGGTCGATACATTGCTGCTGCAATAAATATTGCCATGATGGATCCGGATGCACCAACTACAATTGATTGTGAATTGGATAGTGCAGGAAATAACTCATGTGCGACAATTTCTAGCAACCCTCCAGCTATTCCTCCTAGAATATAAATGTTTAGCAGTTTCTTTCCTCCAAATAATTGTTCGTAGAGCTGTCCTGCAAAAAACAAGAAAAGCATATTAAACAAGAAATGCATAAATTCAAAATGCGAAAAAATACTGGTGATAAGTCCCCATGGTTTTGTAATTAACCCTAAAAAATCTGCTTGTAATGCAAAAATATCGTGTAAAAGAATAGACGTAGACTGTTCAATTTCTACATTTCCTAATAAACGCGTAAAGACATGTAAAAAGCCGATAAAAATAAATACAATCGCATTTACAAATAATAGTTTTACGTGCATACCACCGAATTGAAATCGATATTTTAGGTCTTGAAAAATATTTTTATCGTCCATTAATAGAAATTTTTTCGATTTTTATTCCAAATGAAAACGAGTATGAATCCAGTAATTGCGCCACCTACATGCGCTAAATGTGCAACGTTATCACCTGGAGCGTTATAGCTATTAAATAATTCGTACAAGAAATATACAGAAATCAAATATTTTGCTTTTACAGGAATCGGAGGAAATAGTAGCATTAACTCTGTATTTGGAAATAAGAATGCATAAGCAGCCATAATTCCAAAAATTGCACCAGATGCACCAACCATTGGTGTGTACGAGTTTAGTATGTAATCACTTAATTGATTTACATTTAATTGCGTATCAGCTGGTAATTGCGCTAAATAGTTATTGAGTCTTAAATGAAGATCACCTGTAGAATTACTATCTTTTATAATATTATTAATGGTATCAATATCAATGGCGCTTGCTAATGCATTTTTTAGCTGATTTATTTCATACACACCAATGATGTTGTACAATGCAAATGCACCGATGGCAGAAGCGATATAAAAAATAAAAAATCGTTTTGGTCCCCATCTTCGTTCTAGGTTTGATCCAAACATTACTAATAAGAGCATGTTAAACACGATATGTAAAATATCTGTATTCGAGTGCATAAAGAAATAGGTAATAATTTGATACGGTTTGAAAAGTGGTGAATTCACATAGTGCGCTCCTAAAAGTGAAATGAGATCAATTCCTTGATTTTGTAATACAAAAGTTGCTAGGAAAAAAAGTCCGTTAAGGATTAAAATGTTTTTTGTTACTTGCGGGATATTTGAAAACATACTAAAAGTTTTTTAAAATTTCTTCGGTTGTTAATGTATATAGAATTCGTTTTCCTTGTGGTGTAAATTGATGTTCTGGGCATTGAAAGAGCGTGTCAAAAAGATTGTTTGCAGTTTCTTTGTTCCAAGATACATTTTTAGTTGCATTTGCAACTGCTATCCCTACGGCTATTTCATGTGCAATTTCTGATTTATCGATTGTTTCCATCGCTAATTTCTCGGAAATAACTTGTACGGTATATAGAATTGAATCATCATTTAGTTCAGCAGGCGCTCCAGTTATCTCTAATCCATCCTCATTGATTGTCCAATTATAGCCCATGCGTTCCAGGGTAGTTTTATTTTCTTCCCAAAGTAATTTTGTGGATGAAGTACAATCCACTTGCATTGGAAATAATATCTGTTGAGAGTTTAAGGCTTTAATTACAAAAGTTTGCATGATTTCATCATACAAAACTCTTTCTTGGGCTCTTGTAGTATGAATTACTAAAAATCCGCTTTTAGTAGGGAAGAGCATAAGATTTCCTTTAACGATAAATTCTTTTTTAACTTCCTCAATTTCGATCGCTAATGAAGGAAATTCATCTTTACTTTCTTTAATCTCCTCGATATTATAAAAGTTATCCCAATCTTCTGATTTATAATTTGTTCCACCAAATCCACTACTTTTAATTGCATTGCTCATTCCTGATGCAATCGATTTTGTGCTCGGAGCACTTGAGGAATTAAATGGATTGTAATTTGGGTTAATGGTAATTTTAGGTTCTATAACAGGCCTATCGATCATGTCGTATGGTAGATTGAATCCCATTTCTTGTTCAAAATCTAGACTTGGAGCAATGTTATATTTACCAAGTGTTTGTTTTACGGAACTTTTTAAAATGGCATATATTTCTTTGTCTTCTTCAAATTTAATTTCGGTTTTAGTAGGATGAACATTCACATCAATCGAAGCTGGATCCACTTCGAAAAATAAAAAATAAGAAGCAAAAGTTTTTGGCGCTAATAAATTTTCAAATGCTTGTGTAATCGCATGATTAAAGTAAAAGTCTTTGAAAAATCGGTTGTTGACAAATAAATACTGTTCACCGCGAGTTTTTTTAGCGGCCTCTGGTTTGCCAATAAAACCTGAAATTTTCACTATTCCTGTTGTTTCTTCAACGGGAACTAATTTATCATTAAAGGATTTCCCGAAAATATCCACGATACGTTTTCGTAGATTTCCTTCTGGTAAATTGTAGCAATTTACATCATTATGCTGGAGTGAAAAACGAATTTCAGGATGTGCCATTGCAACTCGTATAAATTCCTCTTCGCTATGTTTAAATTCGATTGCATCCGTTTTAAGAAAATTTCTTCGTGCAGGAACATTGAAGAATAAATTTTTAATAGCAAAAGAGGAACCTGATTTACAAGTTGTTTGTGTATGATTAACTAATTTACTTCCTTCAATCTCAATGCAAATTCCAATTTCATTTTCTACTTTTCGTGTTTTTAACTCCACATGTGCAATTGCAGCAATCGAAGCAAGCGCTTCCCCACGAAATCCTTTGGTTTTAAGCGCAAATAAATCGTCTATTACACTTACTTTACTTGTTGCATGACGTTCAAATGCCATACGCGCATCTTGTTCAGTCATCCCTGCACCATTATCAATCACTTGGATTAAAGTACGTCCAGCATGTTTGATAAATACATCAATAGCAGTAGCTTTTGCATCGATAGCATTTTCTACTAATTCCTTAACAACAGAAGCTGGTCGTTGAATTACTTCACCAGCAGCAATCTGATTTGCAATGTGATCAGGTAATAATCGAATTATATCACTCATTGGATTTTAATAACCTTTTAACGCAAGCATAAATCGTAAACATTCGGTATAGGAATATTTATTCCGTTTGAATTTTACCTTTCCTTTTATATTTATTTGATTTCCTTTTTGTTTTATTTGGATCGACGTGTTTTCGATGGATTTAAAAAAGTCTTGGCTAGATGTAAATGCTGGGAAAATCATTTCAATAAATGTAGAAATACTCTCCGAACCATTTATTTTCAATAAATGAGAAATATCTCCTTCAATGTTTAATAAATATGGATTTTCTCTTTTGACAATATTATTTGCATGGAGGCCGATGAAGTAAGAGGTAGGAGATAAAGAATCTACGATATATTTTTGATTTCCAATTGTTAGACCTTTTAAACTTGTTTTAATCCCCCATTTATCAAAGTTTTCTCTGTATTGGACATGTTTATTTAAATGAAATGGTTTTTCAAATTCAATTAACATATCCGTCAATGGTTGTACAAAAAATCCAAGGTTGTGTGCTCCACCTTCTTGAATGTTTAAACCTTGGTAATTCCATGAAATAGCTTTGATTTTTGGAAGTTGATTTTTGTTAAATAGTGGAAATAATTGTTCAAAAACAGTTAGATAATTATCTGGAATCATGGCACAAGAAACATGTAAACCAACTGGCTTCAAGCAATAAGTTGAATTATTCGGAATGCTTTTTTCAGCGTGTAATGTTGATTCAAATGTAAACGTATTGTTTGCTTCCGAAATGGCAATTGTACCTTTCCCGAAAATTGGGTTATCGGCCTTGATTTCTGCTAAAACATTTTGATTTATAGTGCTTTTAAAAGGATTTTCTGTTTTTTCAGTAATGATTTCATTAGCGATATCTTGTAATTCTTTCTCGGAAAGTATTTCATTTGGCGGTAAATAACTTAACAATACTCCTACATTATCCTTCGAAGAAATTCCTACAACTGCATTTGTGATGGATGGAGCGTTTTCTTTAAATTCATTTGGGTCATTTAGATTTACTAAGACACCAATTATTTTACCATTTTTAACTGGTTTTACAAATACACCGATTTCTGAAAGAAAATCAATTCCAATCTTTTTTACATTACCATCTTTTGATTCTTGAGTAACATAATTAATTAATTTATCTATTACAGGTTTATCTTTTGATACAAACAATAAGTCATAGGCAGCATTTTCAACTAGTTTTTTTCCATCCAAACGAATGGTGATTTCAGCGTCTTGAGGAAAGTATTTTAAATTTGTATTAATGGAACTTTTTAAAAATAAGGAAGATATATAAAATAAACCCCAAATAAAGAGCAATGAAATAAGTATCGCTAAAAGTCCTTTAAAGCGTGATTGAATTTGCATACGTAAAGATAGTATCTTTGCAAATAATTAAAGAAGATTATGGGAAAATTTTTGTTTTTTATCACACGTTTATTTGGATGGAAAATTGATGCGAATGCACCGGAAGGTATAAAAAAAGCGGTGATTGTTGTTGGTCCACATACCTCTAATTGGGATTTTATTATTGGTAAAATTGCGTTTATGCAATATGGAATACAAGGTCGATTTTTAATTAAAAAAGAATTATTTTTCTTTCCATTTGGTTATTTTTTAAAGAAACTAGGAGGAATACCTGTGGATCGCAAGAAAAACAATCGTTTTACGGAACAGGCTGTGGAATTTTTTGATTCGAATGACACCATGTTTATGGTTTTTACACCAGAAGGTACACGAAAATATAATCCAAATTGGAAAAAAGGATTTTATTATATCGCACAAAAAGCGAATGTTCCGATTTACATTGCTTACATCGATTTTGCTACTAAAACGGGTGGTTTTCATTCCCTTTTTCAACCTACAGGAGACATAGATGCTGACATAAAAGCAATAAAAGAAGTATTAGGTCAATATAAAGGAAAATTTCCAGAAAATGGAATTTATTAATAGCCCCCGAACCATTTTTTTATAAACCATTCTGCTTCTAGTAATCCAAGAATTACAATCAAAACCCAAACATAGTCCAGTAGATTATGGGTTGTTTTTTGTTCGAAAGAAACAGAAGCGATATCCTCACGTGCTTCTATGACTGGCACTAATACTTGCGCATCTTTTAGTTGGAAGAATTTCGCATTTGAATTAGCAGCAATTTGTCTTAATAGTAAATGATTTGCCTTGGTGTCTAATTGTTCTATTAATTGATTTTCAATAATAAATGTTCCTTGCTTTTGGTGTTTTTTTCCATTGAATACGGTGGAAGCTTTCCAAGTATAGGAACCTGCTTTTAGTGTTCCTAATGGCAATGTGTAGAAATTTGAGGTAACACCAAATTGATAGATCGATTTCTTTTTATTTTCGTTGGTTAATTCAAATGCGATACTCGGTGTTGTAATTAATTCCATCGAAGGATTATAGAATTCAGCTTTGATTCGAACTTCTTCTTTTGAGGAAAATTTTCTAGGAAGTGTAATATGGAGCGCAGATTTATTTTGTTTAACCAAGAGGTAAGCAAATGCTTTTTGAAAAAGTTGATCTACGACTTTTGTGTCTTTAGTTTTAGAATATTCGTGAAATTTCCACTTCCAAATACCTTCACCATAAAAAACACCGAAATTTCCTTGGGTTCTTTTACCAAAAAATAATAGCGGGTCGTTTTTGACAATACTTCCAAGTTTTTGATAGAGAAGTACATCCATATCTTTGGTGAAATTTAAATCGCCATATTTCACAAAAACCGGTGGAAAGAAACCAATTTCACGCGTTATATCCGTTGGCATTTCAAAGACATTTACATTTTGAGCAACGGATGCCTGAACTTCTTCTGTTTGTTTATTTGGAGTAGAGGTAAACCCTAAATTTAACTGATTTAATATGTTGGATTGTGTGTTAGGACCTATAAAATAGAATATTGGTTTTTTTAAATTTTTTAATTTTTCTAGGGTTGTTTGAGAAAAATCAACGCCTGGTTCATGCCAAATCACCAAGTCAGCACTTGCATATTCTTCTTTCCATTGTGTAGAGTTTGCTAGTTGAACTTGTATATTTTCATCTTTTTCAAGCGTAGCTTTCAGTGCAGTCAAATCTGGATGTGGAGCACCGGCGATTAAAAGTACTTTGTTTCGATTGTCTACTATTTCAATATAAAATGAATATTCATTATTTTTATACGTGTATTCTTTGTCTAACGCGGATATTTGAATCGTATAGTGTTGAAATCCAATTTTATTTGCATCCACTTCGAAAGTAAGATGTTTGTGATCTGTTGTTTTTGCAGAATAATTGATTTGTTTGGACGCAATCACTTTTCCTTGATGCAATAAACGAACAGTACTGCTTTGATTTTGATATTTCACAGCTTCTAAGTCAATTTCCACTGGGAATTTAGCATGAAGAAAGGCAAAATCATTACTGGAAACATTTTGTATTGCCTGGTCTTTTTTCGGAAGTGTATCCCCAACGCCAATAGTAAAAATAGGTGCTAAAGGAATATTTTTTGCAGCATATATTGGATTTACTCCTTGGTTATAATTACCATCTGAAATAAATAGTACAGCACCGATGTTTCGGTTGTAATATTGGCTAGCAATTGCTTCAAAGCCAAGTTGTAAATTACTTTGATTTTCTTTAAATAATGCTGCTTTTTGTTTCCCGAATTTTTCTCCTATGGTATGCGTGCTTATAGCATATTTATCCGAGAATTTAGAAGCGATTGCTGATGTTAAATTTTCAATATCCTTTGTAATTGTTGCACTATCCTTATAGTTTTTCATGGACGAACTTGTGTCAATGAGTGTCAATAAAATTGGTCTTTCTGTTTCGTATGAAATCGTTTCCAATAAGATTCCGATTAGTAGTACTAAAATCAAAAACAGGGATGAAAATCGTAAACTAATTACTGTTTTTTTTACCCAAGAAGGAGCACTCGATAACCATTCTATTTTTCGATAAAAGAAAATAGTGGTAAACAAACTGAAGAACAGTATGGGTAAGATCCACCAAAGACTATATTCTGAAAAAAGATGCATGAATACGAATTTATGAAAAAATATGGGTTAATACTGGAAAATAGTTTTTAAACTTCGTTTTTAAGAGATGGTTGCTTGTACTACTATAATTTTTCCTGAAATCTTCCGTTATTTTCTAATAACCTTAAATTCTTCGCTATGCATACCCTGATTTTATCCCCTGCAAACTTAACTGTTGAATACCAATGGGTACTAGAAGCTAAATTAAATCCGAAAAAATTCGAACCGATTTATCGAAAATATTATGTGAAAATATTCACCTATATCGACCGAAGAATACAAAACAAAGATTTGGCCTCCGATATAACATCCCAAGTTTTTATTCAAGCAATTCAACGCATTCATAGTTATGAAGATAAAGGATATTCTTTTGGTTCGTGGTTGTTTAGAATTGCGCATAATGCTTTGTGTCAAGAGTTTAGAGATGTTAAGAAAAGCAAGGTAGTTGATTTGGAAATCAATCAGTTAAATTTAATAGATACGCTAGAAGATAGCAATGATAAAGAAGAACGTCTTCAATTATTGGAGCTCGCATTAAAAAAAATGAAAAAGAAACATTTAGAAATACTGGAATTACGCTATTTTGAAAATTTAGCTTTTCGTGAAATTGGATTGCATTTGGGTATTACGGAAAACACAGCAAAAGTTAGGTGTTTTAGAGCATTGGATAAATTAAAAGAAGTCTATAAAATGATTTGATTCGTAACGTAAGTTTTATATTTACAGAAAAAACACGTGGTGGAAGAACATTCATTTTCAATTCAAAAAACAACTAGATATTATACTTGTGGTGATATTTCGAAAGCAACAAGGCTATTAGTCGTTCTACATGGTTATGGACAATCTGCATTTTTTTTCTTGAAGAAATTTGAGTTTTTAGTAGCCAAAGGATATTTTATTGTTGCA
>JBIIKZ010000103.1:0-4868 GCA_044232905.1 Crocinitomicaceae bacterium | reverse complement strand
ATAACAACAAATGTAAAACTATTTTAGGACTAAATTTAAAGTGTAAATTTGTAACAGGACGATCAATAAATAAAAGTTAAATCTGTAAACTTTTTTTAGGACGGGTCAGATTCGGAATTAGGATTATTATGATTTATGAATTACCGAAATTAAATATCGCGCCTTGAAATACGATTGCGTAAATTTTGAGGGAATGCAGCGAACTACAAATTGACTGTCTGAGCTTCCGACTTCGGAGGAAGTGAGTTTCAATTTGTAGCGCGAAATGACCCGTAAAAATTAGCAATCTTATTTTAGCGCTGCTCCCGAAAGCTTTCGGGATTTGGCTCCACCTTTTTTGGCAATGCAAAAAGGTGGAAATCTTGCTCTTTATTAATCATAAGACCGATCCAAATCCCTAACTCATCGTTGAATCAAAAATTTAGCAACCTCTTTTACATTGGTAATTCCGATGGCTATCGGAACCGTTATTGAATTTTTAATCCGCCTCGATTTATAACTTTTGCAACGGTCTTACTACAAATAAAATTCAATGCTTGCATAAGATCAGTCAAAAAACTACTAAGCTTCAAGAAAATATTATGTAAAAAGAAAATAACTAGATAGAGCATTTTTGTTGTATTATATTTGTAACCTCTAAAGACAACCCATTATGAATGCCTACGCTAAAGATTTACATATTTACAACTCCTTAACAGGAAAAAAAGAACTTTTTACACCTATTCATCCTGCTTTTGTGGGGATGTATGTGTGTGGTCCAACTGTTTACAACTTCGTACATTTAGGGAATTGTAGAACATTCATTTCATTTGACTTAGTATACCGCTACCTCTTGCATTTAGGGTTTAAAATTCGATACGTAAGAAATATTACAGACGTAGGACATTTAGAAAATGATGCCGACGAAGGAGAAGATAAAATCGCTAAAAAAGCACGTCTTGACCAACTTGAACCTATGGAGATCGTTCAGAAATACACCCTTGACTTCCACAAAGTATTGGATCAATTCAATGCTTACCCACCGTCTATAGAACCGACTGCAACAGGTCATATTATCGAACAAATTGAACTAATTAAAACCATTATTGACAATGGTTATGCCTATGAAGTAAATGGTTCTGTCTATTTTGATGTCAACAAATACAACGAAAAATTTCCTTATGGTGAATTATCTGGTCGTAAAATAGAAGATTTAATTGCAGGAACAAGAGACCTCGATGGTCAAGATGAAAAACGAAATTCCTTGGACTTTGCATTATGGAAAAATGCATCGCCAGAACATATCATGAAATGGACATCGCCTTGGGGAATCGGTTTCCCTGGATGGCATTTGGAATGTTCCGCCATGAGCACAAAATACTTAGGTGAACAATTTGATATTCACGGAGGAGGAATGGATTTGAAATTCCCACACCATGAATGTGAAATCGCTCAAGGATGTGCTTCTTCAGGGAAAAATCCTGTAAACTATTGGATGCATGGTAATATGTTGACATTGAATGGAAAGAAAATGTCAAAATCAACAGGAAATACATTGCTTCCTTCCGAATTATTTTCAGGAGAAAATGAAGTCCTCACTAAAGGATTTCATCCTACGGTAGTTCGTTTTTTTATGATGCAAGCGCATTATAGAAGTACACTAGATTTCACTAGTGATGCATTGAGTGCTGCAGAAAAAGGATTTGAAAAACTCATGGAAGCAATACAAGACTTATCGCGTTTAACCACGTCAACGGCTTCCACTATTGATGTAAATGGTTTGATCGCATCTTACTACAGTGCAATGAACGACGACTTCAATGCGCCAATTTTAGTGGCAAACTTATTTGAAACAGTCAAACAAATCAATGCTATCAAAGAAGGAAAAGCGACAGTGTCTCCTTCAGATTTAACATTGTTAACCAAAGAAGTGAACGCTTTTGTTTTTGATGTCCTTGGATTGGCTTCATTGACTGCTTCTGGAGATGATTCAAAATTAGAAGGAGTGATGGATTTGGTATTAAACTTACGTCAACAGGCACGCGAAAACAAAGATTGGACTACCTCCGACAAAATTCGCGATGGTTTGGCAGCAGCGGGCTTGGTAGTGAAAGATGGTAAAGACGGAACAAGTTGGAAGTAAACTAATTACGACAATACATTTCATAAAGGAAACAATTCGCATGAAAAAGTTATTGTTTTGCATTCTTGTTTTTATCCTGATTTCATGTGCTGAAAAAAGAAAAAAACACGATTTAAATTCCTTAGAAATTGATTTATCAAAAAATTACTCAGAAATTTTTGATAGTGCTCAAACATACCTCAAAACTCATGAAGGAAAGTTTCCAATTATGGTTTATAAAAATCAATTGAATGGAAAACAACTTATTTTTTTCGGAGAACAACATGGTAATGACCCTAAGGATAATCGCTTCAATAAAATTCTATGTTATTTTAAGAAATTCAACCCAGAAATTTTATTGAACGAAGGAGGTGATATTGATCAAAAGTTACATTATTCAGATAAATACACTGCAATTAAAGAACAAGGTACTTTAGGTTTTTTAAAATTCATTGCCGACCAAAACAAAATACAAGTGAAAAATGCAGATTGTCCTGATTCGATTGAAACAAAATTTCTTTTGAAGAAATTTAAAAAAGACGATGTTCTTTTTTCATTTGTTTTACAGCGATTCTTACCACAATTCATCCAAAGTCATGATAAAAAGAAAAATTTAAAACTAGAATACAACAACTTTGTGACCAATTATTTAAACAAAAGATGCTTGTTTGGTTTGACAAAAAAAGAAAGTAGTTGGGATTACTTTAAATCATTGTATTTGCGTTACACTGATAAAATGTTCTCGATTGATCACGTTGATTTAAGTGAAAGCGAAAAATACAATGAAAAAAATATTTTTGGTGAAATAGCGCGAACTTCTATGCAAATAAGAGATAGTGTTATTTTAACGAATATTTATAACACATTTAAAAAATATGATAAAATAATGGTTGTTTTCGGAGCTTTGCATTTAATGGCAGAAAAACCAACGCTTGATAAAATGTTTGAAAAAAAACACTAATTAACTGTTTAAGAAAGTTTTAAAACCTATTTACTGGTATCGAGAAAATGGTCACAAAGGTAAAATAAAAATGAAAAATAAAAAAGATATCATTCGTTCTTCCTCTGCAGAGTATCTTACTTTTATTGCTGCAACAGGCGAAGGTGGCGTAGAAGCTATTTATGCCGATGAAACTATTTGGTTATCCCAAAAAATGATGGGGACACTCTATAATGTAAATGTGCGCACAATCAACGACCATTTAAAGAAAGTATTTACTGATAACGAATTAGAAGAAAATTCAGTTATCCGGAAATTTCGGATAACTGCCACTGATGGTAAGAGCTACAATACAAAACACTACACTCTCTCTGCTATTATAGCAATAGGTTACAAAGTAAATTCTGAAAGAGCCGTACAATTCAGAAAATGGGCAACACAAATTGTTCAAGAATTTACCATCAAAGGTTTTGCCATGGATGATGAGCGTCTAAAAAATGATGGAACCATTCTGGGTAAAAAATACTTTGAAGAGCAGCTTCAAAGAATAAGAGAAATCCGTTTAAGCGAGCGTAAATTCTATCAAAAAATAACAGATATTTACGCAACTTCTATCGATTATGATGTTACGGCACAAGCTACCAAACGTTTTTTTGCTACTGTTCAAAATAAATTGCATTGGGCAATACATGAACAAACAGCAGCAGAAATTATTGTAAATAGAGCCAACCATCAAAAACAAAATATGGGTTTACATTCTTGGAAAGATGCTCCGAATGGGAAAATTCAAAAATTTGATGTGGGTGTAGCCAAAAATTATTTAACAGAAAGCGAATTGCAACAATTACAACGATTGGTTTCTGCCTATATTGATATTGCCGAAGATATGGCACTTAGAAATATTCCTATGACTATGGAAGATTGGGAACTTCGATTAAATAAATTTATTGAAGCCACCGATAGATCCATTTTGCAAGATACTGGTAAAGTATCTGCAGAAATTGCTAAAGCACATGCTGAAACCGAATTTGAAAAATATAGAATTATTCAAGACCGATTGTTTGAAAGTGATTTTGATAAAATGATACAATTAAACGCTCCGAATAATACAAATAGCATTTCAGAAAATAAATGAACAAGGTTTTATGTACCCAAAATTTACAGAAGTTGTCACAGAACCTAACGAAAACAAGCTTTCTGAAAGAGGACTCCCAAATGTAAGTATAAACAAAGAGAAAAACATTGAAGAACTGAAAGACGTTTTGGGTTTGGCCATTGACTAAAAAATGGGGATGGTTTGAACTTTAAGGGTAGAAACTTTGCCAGAGTTAATTATATACCAATAAACGGATGACAGAAAAACCAACGCTTGATAACATGTTTAAGAAAAATCCTTATTAACAGTTTTATTAATTCAAAACAAAACCATTAAAACTAAACAAACAAAAAATCATGCGAATATCTCCAATCATAGAAGTAGAAGAGTTAATCAACATTTATAAAAATCCGAATGTTTTAATTTTTGATGTTAGAAATGGAATTAATGCAAAAACTAACTATGCAAAAAAACATTTAGAAGGTGCTATTTTTATTAATCTAAACACGCAACTTGCAGATATCAAAGATGATTTTGCCAATGGTGGTCGACATCCACTACCACAACTGTCTCATTTTTCAAAGACATTAACAGATGTAGGAATCAGGGCAAACGCATTTAAAAACCTAAAACTTTGAGTAAATAGTTTTCATCCCATCCTGCAATCTTTCTTTTTGATTTGATTCCGAGTTTACAAGTTTTCTCATTTTTAGCAAGGTTTAGTGCTATTT
>JBIIKZ010000102.1:0-4909 GCA_044232905.1 Crocinitomicaceae bacterium | reverse complement strand
TGTTTCATTAACAGCTACTATTGTTTTATCAGCTTCTAAACTTACCCAAGTGTCTAATTCATCTTTCTCACAAGAAGTGAAAGAAAACAAAAGGGATAAAAGCATTAAAATATATTTTGAATATTTGATTTTCATACTATTTATTTTTTAATTAATTGTATCCAGGATTATTAGGCCCTATGGAAGGATTTGCCAGTACCTCAGAATTCGGAATAGGGAATAACATGTGAAAGTCTTGGACATTGCCAGTAATTTTATCCCATTCAACAATTTGTCCACTACTTCCTGCCCAATAAGCTGTCCATTTAGCTTGTGTAGTTGCAGCCGGCTGCGTAATTGCAGACAATGGAGGCCATTGAACTACAGGAGTTTCTAATGACTTCGCAGTCATTTTAGTAACCATACCACGCAAAGTAGATTTTAGAGTACCCCATCTTACCAAATCGAACCATCTTTTTCCTTCAGCACTTAACTCTCTACTGCGCTCATAGAAGATATAATCCCTAAAAGCCGCTTGAGTTGAAACTAAAGGATTTTCAAGAGTTAAATCAGCTAAACCTAAACCAGTAGATTTTTGAAGAGTCAAAGAACGCGGTAAAACATCATTATGCACTCCGCCTATATTAACATTCCTAGCCCTACTTCTAAGTTGATTTAAAGCGCCTATAGCCTCTTGTGTAGGTCCATTAGTTTCGTTTAAAGCCTCTGCATAGATTAACAATACTTCTGCATACCGAAAAACCGGCCAGTTTACATCGTAATCGCCTTGGGCTTTGAGAGGAAAGTTGGAATCATGCACAGGATAACGTCTGAATTTTGCGGCAGATACAGGTTCTTTATCGACAGCGCTCAATCTGACAAACTTGCCGGTAGCGGCAACTATCACAATTCTCGCATCCGTCCATTGCAAGCGAACGCTATCTGCTGCTTCATAATAATATTGATGATACGGATTCGCTCTTATTGAACCTTGTGCGCCACCAACTGCTAAATGGTCAACTCCTTTAGCATCGGAAGGCAGTCCCATACTAATACCAATTATGTTGCCTACACCAAGTCCCGGAGATTTATATTGTACGTCAAAAATAATCTCATTATTGTTTTTATTTTGCACCGTAAACGCATCCGGAAAATAATTACACAAGGAATATCTATTGGAATCCATTACCTCTTTGGCAAATTTTGCCGCCAACACAAAATCGGCAAGACCTTTATCACCAGTATTATCTCTCTTCGCCATACTCCCTCTTGTAAGATAGATACTCGCCAATAATGTTTTTGCGGCATCCTGGGTAGCATGTCCAGCTAAACCGGGAGCTTTTACTTTAAGATTCTCCACTCCATACTCCAGATCTTTAATTATATTTTCATAAATAACAGCCACAGGAGTTCTTGGAATATCTAAATTATTTAAGGAGGCTGTTTCCGTGCTTTTGTATGGTACATCTCCATAGTATCGAATTAAGTTGAAGTACAATAACGCTTTAATAAATTTAGCTTCAGCCACTAAACTGTTTCTTTCTGTAACATCCATATCAATATTTGGAATATTCGAAATCGCTAGGTTCGCTCGATTGATACCCACATAATGGTCTTTCCAGATAGACAAAACTACTTGTATGTTATCTGCGGTAAAAGTATATAAATTTACTCCTCCAACAGGCACTTTTGCACCTGCATTATTCTCGTCAGTGGATAAAAACCCTTGCCATTTACCATATACACCGGGAAGTTGCAACGAACTATAAACACCCACAATTGCCGCTTGGGCATTGGCTTCTGTTTGGAATGAATTTTCAGGGGATGCTTGAGATAAGGGAACTTCTTCCAATAGATTACTACAAGCCACAAAAACTGAAATAGATAAAAGGCAGCCTAAATATTTGATTTTATTTTTCATGTTTTTTTTATGTTTACAATTAAAAATTAAGGGATAGACCAAACGTTACAGTAGTGTTACGTGGATAACTACCCAAATCTAATCCGCCACCCACTTTACCTGCGGTACCACCTATAGCATTTACTTCAGGATCAAACCAAGAATATCGGGAAATGATGAATGGATTATTTACTCTAGCAAACAATCTGAATTTGTTCACATTTAAACTTTCTACAACCGACTTAGGCATGGCATAGCCTAAGGTGATGTAATCACACTTTATAAAAGAGCCGTCTTCCACATAGCCACTACGAAATAGAGTAGAATAAGATCCATTTCCGTTTTCACCATGAAAGGTGCCAGTTGGATTATAGGCCGCATTATAAGAATGATCAAACATGGCTTTTAAGGTATTCCAATTTCCAATACCTACCTTATCAATATTATCAATGTTTCCATTAATCACATCGTTACCGTAAGAATAGCGTAAGAAGAAACTTAAATCAAAACTTTTATAGGTGAATTCATTGTTCAATCCTCCAATAAATTCGGGAGTTGTATTGGCTATGGGCACCTTGTCTGAGGTAGTAATCAAGCCATCCCCATTGACGTCATAAATTTTAACTTGTCCGTTATTATTGCTATCAGGAATTCCTACTAGAGCTTGTTTTGGACTATTTGCAGCCTCTGTATAATTGTTAATTACCTGATCTTCAATGTATCCATAATAAATCCCTGTTGACTCTCCTACACGAACCAATATTTCATTATTTAATTTAGGCAAATTCGCATTAAAATAAAACTCCGGTTTGTCTCCTAAATCCAGCACCTTATTTCTATTTAGCGAAAAAGTAAAATCAGATCTCCATTTAAAATCACTTTTATCAATATTTACTGTATTAACTGTTAATTCAAACCCTTGATTGCTAAACGATCCGATATTTTTCAAAGCCGTTTCAAAACCAGAGGACAGAGGCAGTTGAACTTCTAACAACAAATCTGTCGTTTTCTTATAATAGGCTTCGGCAGTAATGGTCAAACGATTATTAAAAAACCCTAAATCAACACCAACATTGTATTGCGCCGTAGTCTCCCATTTTAAGTCAGGATTGGCTACACTACTCGGTATTTTTCCGGAATAAAATGTATCATTAAATACATAATTCCCAGCCTCTAACAAGCCTAATGCAGTATAGGCCGGTATTTGGTTATTCCCAGTTACGCCATAGGACGCCCTTAACTTGAAGTTGTCAAAAATATTGGTGTTTTTGATAAAAGACACCTCCGATAGGGTCCATCCTAAAGCTAAGGAAGGAAAATAACCCCATTTATTATCTTTACCAAATTTTGACGAACCATCTGCTCTGAGGGATGCGGTCAAATTAAATCGCTTATCATAGCCATAATTAACACGGCCTAAGAAAGACGCCAATTTTTCTTTTGTTACATTGTTTGTAGGGAAATCCGCTAGAACAGCGCTTGATAAATCATAAAATCCGTTGGTTTGATCACTTAAATTTGAAGCCCCTGCAGTAAATAAACTTTTAAGATTGTCCGAAAACTCCCCTACAGCAGTAACATTAATATTGTGTTGCCCCAATGTTTTCTTGTAGTTCAATCGGGTTTCAAAAACTTGATTATTCGTTTCCCCTTTTTGAAATGCCGCCACTCCGTTTTGCTTGAACCCCTTCAAAACAGTAGAAGGTAAAAAGGTTTGTTGATTCAAAAAAGCGCGATTGAAGCCGTAGCTGGTATAAAAAGTCAAATCCTTAGCCAATTTTGTTTCAAAAAACACTGTTCCAATTATCCTTGAACTTTGCAATTCATTATCCACTTCATTAAAATAGGTAACAACATTTTCATTATCCCCGGAGTTTACATCTGGATCAATGTCAATGTCTCCAAGTGCGAAATCAATGGGTTGAAAAGGATTGGTTGAGAAAGCCTTTTTGAAAATCCCATCTGCATCTTTATCAAGACTTTTTCCAATATTGTTGGTAAATGCTAATTTAATATTTGTTCCAATTCTTGTATCATTACCTAGTGATTGAACTATATTTGAATTTAAGTTATATCTTTTGAAATTAGTATTTAAAACAACTCCTTCTTGATCCAGATAATTACCCGAAATTTGATATTTTAGCCCTTCTTTACTTCCACCACCCATACTAAGATCGACTTTCCTTGTTACAGCAACCTGAGTCGCCTCTTTGGCCCAATCCGTTCCCTTGGCATTGGTATCTTTTAAGTCTTGCCAATACGTGCTTAAGTTAGCAGTAGTCCCATTTAAATAGTTCACATTATCTAGAATTATGCGTTCCTCTATAAACTCTGAAGGTGTTAGTACTCTTGGAAACCTTGTTGCAAATGAAACACCGGAACTATAAGTTGCGCTGATATCTGCTTTTCCTTCCTTTCCTAGTTTTGTTGTAATAATAATCACTCCATTCGATCCCCTTGCACCGTAGATAGCGGTAGCTGATGCATCCTTTAAAACTTCAACAGACTTGATTTGACCAGGATCTATATCCGATAATGGATTTGAGGATGCATTTTCATCCGGAACAATTGGAAAACCATCAATAACATACAAAGGCTGATTACCGCTAGTCAAAGAACTCCCTCCTCGAATAATTGCCTTTACACCCGATCCTAATCCGTTATCGTTTTGTGTTATTTGCAAACCGGAAACACGACCTGACAAAGCCGATTGAAGATCTAATGGATCCCCTTTCTCAATACTTGAAGCCCTAACAGAAGAAATGGCTCCTGTTACATCCTTTTTCTTAACAGTACCATAGCCGACTACTACCACTTCATTCAAAGTAGTATTCGATTCTTCAATAACAATTTTAATAGCATTTCCTTGTATTTTGACTTCTTTTTTATCAAATCCTAAACTTGAAATAATTAAGACATCGCCGATTTTTGCTTTAATTTTAAAAACTCCGTCAAAATCAGTTATAACCCCGTTTTTAGCCCCTTTTATGACTACATTAGCTTGTGGTACGGGCAAACCTTTAGCGTCAT
>JBIIKZ010000051.1:0-17451 GCA_044232905.1 Crocinitomicaceae bacterium | reverse complement strand
TCTTATGTAACTCGTATACAGAATTATTTGTCTTACATTCGTCACAATAATACATTGTGTGAGTGTCATCAGTTCTATCTATAGACATTACACAGTTTTTATTCTCACAGTGTTCTAAACCTGAATTATGTCCTATTTCGTGGATGATAACTCGTTTTAACCCTATATAATTTTTTTCATTAACTATTGTGATATTACCGTTAGTTTCACTCAAACCATTAACAAATGTTTTGTTATGTTCTGAATAACAATTTTCATTAGTTAATAATAATTTATTTTTATTATCGTCAAATTTTATCAAACATTTGTCACCATCTATTGCGTTCTTCAAATAAGATTCAGAAGTTAATTGTATTGGGTCAATAATTTTTGTGGGTAATCCATATGTTTCATCGATAATTTGTTTTGCTTGAAATAGTACTCTATCATTATACATTCCAAAACCTTGTATGAAAATTGTATCACCGTCAAGCATTCTATTTGAATTAGCGATATTTTTCAAGAAATTTGGAACGGGAATTTTTCCAATCTTTATTAAAAAAACCGATTCCACAATCAAAAAAAGAACAAAACAATATTTTACTAATTCTTTCATTTATATAGTTTAAACACAAATTCAAGATTGTTCTTTTTCAAAAAATTTATCTATAAGTTGTTCTAAAATAAAATAGATAAATAAAAAACTACAGATTGTCAATATTAAAATAGATACTGATGGAAAACTAAAAAATATATCATTAATAATAGCACCTGATAATCTTGTGATTTTATCTTCTGACGAAAGTAAAAAACCTGTAAACCCCTTAAATATTATCATCAATAATTCACTCAGTTTATACGCTGTAAAAATTGATATTATCCCAACAATTATAGTTCTCATACTTTTAATCTTCAAATACACTGAATATTTCATCTAAAATTTTATAGATGAAAATTGCTATGACTGCACTTACAAATAATTCACAAAAAAGCGGAGCTGATTCAATACATTTTGTAATAAGTGAAATCAATTCCGTTTCATTGTTGTCTCCATTTTTAGGAAGCATCGTACGGAATACTAAACCTAAGATTATTACTGTATAAATAAATTTAGCTATCAAAAAAGATATGACTCCGAAAATAATTTTCTTCATCAAGATATTATTAAATACAATCAATATTTATTTTCCTCATTAAACAAATATTCTTCAGCACATTTTCTTGAACAATATTTATTATCCCATTTTTTTAATTCTTCTGTAACAACTTCTTGTACAGATGTCCCTTGGGTATAATATCCAAAACCTGTGTAAATATCACCACACCACTGGCATTTATAAGTTTTAACTTCTTCTTCATCAGGTGTGTTTTCAACGTATGGAACGTCCTCAATATAATCCATAGGTTCTTCCTCTGTTGCTTCTTCATTATTTACATTAGAATTATCTTCGGAACTAGCTATAGCTATCATTGAAAAAACAATAATCGAAGTTATTGTTATTAAATTTTTCATTTTCGTTTTCATTTTTGTTTGATTTATTAATTAATATTTCTCAGAACATCTTCTACTACAATAGTCTCCATATTCATATTCACAACTACTCTTCCAATAGGTGTGAATAATCTTATTTTCTTTATCTATATAATTCCAATCTATTGTACTTGCAAATAAAGCGGTGCCGAATCCTCCTTCATTGTTATCTGATAATGCTTCCATTTCAAATTCATCAGGATGTTCAATGTAACTAACGTCATCGGCATAATAATATTCACCACACCAATTACATTTTTTTGAATTACAATCAGAAATATTACTCGAAGGTTCATAAGAGTGATAAACAGTCCAACCTTCAACTACATCTTTTGATTCATAATTTGAATAAGCATCCCCTTCATCAGCTTCCATTTGATTGTTTGTTACCTCTTCAGATGATTCACTCGATTTATCGTCTGAACTTGCAACTGCAATAATTGAAAAAAAAATAATTGTTGTTAATGTCATTAAATTTTTTAAAACTTTTTTCATTCGTATATTTTTAAATTTTAATTCATTCTTCTCCAATCGTGTTTAGATTTTTCTTGACAAGCCACCTCACAAAAAGTCATACATTTTGGTTCTGTTTCTTCAATAGATACTTGTACACCACAATTATTACATTTAAAAGTATTATATCCTTTTCTACCTGCATTATACCAAAGATGTCCATCTATAAGATTATTACAACTCTCCTTTACACTTTTATTGTCAGGAAATAATATATCGTCAGAACCTTCCACAACAAGCCCACAACTTCGACAAATTGAAACCTGCTCACTTGAACCTATGTTTTCACGTTTTCCAACGTTGGACTTATCATCATTACTTGCAACTGCAATAATTGAAAAAACAATAATCGTTGTTATTGTCATTAAATTTTTAATTTTCATAGATTGTATTTTATACCTTAATAATTAATTTCTATCTTTCATTCCAACATACTTTAGCTGCAAATTTTTGAGAACAATAATCAACATAATCTTTAATCACCTTACAATCATACTATTTTGTATTTGATACGTAACTTGTAACATAATAATTATTTCGACACCATCCACACTTGTATGTTTCTCTTTGTTTTGAATTGATTTCAACATCTCTATTTACTGCTTCTTCTGCATATTTTTTTGTACAGTCTTCTTTTTAAAAAAAAGGCATTTTTGTATTGTCAGGATAGCATTTTTGACAACGATATGAACCAAATCCATCATCCACCATTTGAGTATTGTGAATAGGGCAAACATATTCGCTGTTTTTCAAATCTTCAGATGATTCACTCGATTTATCATCAGAACTTGCAACTGCAATAATTGAAAAGACAATAATCGACAATATCGTCATCAAATGTTTTATCTTATTTTTCATAGATTTTAAACTTAAATTTCAACACTAATTTTTATTAATTTGTTAATTATAATCGAAGCTAATCCAAATAAAAAATAGATAATTACATCTAAAATATCTCCTGTTCCATTTAAAATTTGAGCATATTGTAAAATCTCAAAAATGACAAAACATAAACCTAAAATGATAAACCAAAATATATTGATTTCTCTATTCCAAATTATTAAAATAGTTGCGGTAAAGGAATAGGCCCATAAACCATCGGGAATGTAATTTGAAATATAATTAGGTAATAGATGAAATTTATCTCCAATGTAAATGAGAACACCAAGTAAAATAGGGAGTATTACATTTATTATTATATAAATTTTATTCTTTACCAACTTTTAGTTTATTTAACGTAACATAATATTTTGATGCAATCAACTCTTATTAAGTTATTTTTTATATATCGTCAGGATTTACTCTTATAGTTTGAGTTCCACCTTTGGAGTCCTGCGGAGTCGGTTCTATACCATAAGATTGTTCAGGAGTTAAATTATCATATTGATTGTTTGAACTAACCCTACCTTTATAAAGATTAGATATCTCTTGTTGAGTTAAAACTCTGTTATAAATAGATAAATCATCTATTCCACCGTTTAATTTTGATGATTGTTCTTTATTAGACCCTATTAATATGGCTTTAATATCATAATCAATTGGTTGATTGTTCCAAGTTGAACCTTTGTAAATTGTTACTCCATTTAAATATAATTCAATATTATCGTTGTTATAAACTGCTATTATATTTAACCAATTTAAAAATCCGATTGATTTATTTGTTACGGTTGATTTGTGGGAAAATCCATCATTAATTACTAATTCATTAGGGGATGAAATTCCTGATTTGTTTAACGCGATTGTGTTGTTTATATAAATTATTTGTTGATTTTCCTCTAAATCAATTAGATTTACCCAAATTGAATATGTTAATTGATTATTACTAAAGGTTTCTTTAGGAATTGAATTTATTTTAATGGTATTGTTAACACCATCGAAATAAAAAGCACTATTCTCATTTCCATTTCTATCGCTAATCAATGTTTCCACATTAACTTCAGCGTTATTACCATTCCCACTTTCATCGTTTGCGGTACCGTTGAATGGATACCAACCTACTAGACCATTTGTAGGAACATAGTTTGGAACATTTTGTCCAAAACTTGAAGTGACAATACATAAGATTGCCAACATCATTACACCGTAATTTTTCATCATAGATTAAATAAATTAATCTACTCCGTCCCTAAGTAGTTTGTATATTCAATAATAAGAAAGCGTGGGACGTTACTAATACTCGTAAACAGAGGTCCGACCAAGAACCCACCAAACAAAGCAAAGCAACGCCCACGCCTATGACGTGAGCGTTTCACTACTGCTCCCTGTTTGGTAAAGAAAATATGGTCGGTTTCTGTTACAGGAATTTTAGCAAACGCTATATTTTAATAAGTTACTCTCGATTGAGGTTTCTACAAATCTATTAATTATTAATTCTATTCGCAAAATTTATAATTAAATAAACATTATGAATCATTTTATCTGTCACTACAGTTGTTAAAAAAAAGTCCAAATGGACTTTTTTTGCTAAATAATCATTCAAATAATTCACACCATTAAAATCATTCTAATAAATGGTTTAATGTTATTATTTGAATGGTAAATTAACTATATTTAAAAAATCAATTATGTGAAACATTAAATTGAATGGTTATGAAAAGGGTGGTATTATTAAATCGTGTCTCAACAACTTCACAATCTACTGAACGACAATTGAGAGATTTAACGGAATTGTGTAACAACAAACATTGGAACATCGTCAGAGTTTTTGATGAAATTGGTAGCGGATATAAATCAAATGAAGAACGACAAATTCTAAATGAACTGATAGATTATTGTCTATCTGATAAGATTGATATGGTGGTTGTAAGTGAATTGTCGCGTCTTGGCAGAAGCACTACAGATGTATTATCCTTAATCAATAGGTTAAATGACAATAAAATTTCATTATATATTCAGATGAATAATATTGAAACTCTTGACGATGAAAGAAAACCAAATCCTTTAACAATGTTTATGCTATCAATTTTGTCTTCGGTTAATCAGATGGAGAAAAACATTACCTTAAATAGGATGAATAGTGGCAGAGAAAACTATAAAAAAAACGGAGGAAAACTTGGAAGAAAACAAGGGAGTGTTATTCCTGACGATGTAAAAATCAGGCAACATCAGGATATTATAGAATATTTGAAAAAAGGTTACAAATATGAGGATATAGTTAAACTAACCGGCAAATCTTTGTCTACGATTCAAAGAATTAATAAGTTAACTTCTGTTGTCACCAAAGATAGAAAAGCCACTCTCCAATGAAAAGACATCCCCCATAAACTCGTTGAGATTAATATCACTATTTTCCACTATTTGAAGTTTGAAGTTTGGGATAATTTTCTTAATTCTAAATTTTAACTCAAGTTCATTGATTTTTTCGTCAGTTGTAATGAATATTATAATTTTGACAAAATCCTTCGTTATATTGTATCTGTAAAAACCATCGTTTTTTCCATCTTCAGACAAGGAACTCCACCAATCTCTATTATTGTATCTTCCTGCGAGGGAATTTTTATTATTTGTAAGTTTCTTAAAGAAATTACTTACCGATAAATTATATCTATAAAAAGTATCAAAATCAAAAGTTAAGTTCAATATGACTGAATTCTTATTTTGTAATAAATTTTCATTGATGATTTGTTCAGAATTATAATCATCTAAAATTTTTTTGATATACTTTGTTGTCTTCCTCATAGTTCCTCAATCATAATCATTTGTAGTTTATATATTGGACAAAAAACCTGTAGGAAATAATCAGGTATATTCTCAATACTATTTTCTTGGAAAACCTCAACGATTACGAGTTCATCATTGAATTTTTTTGATTGATATAATTTGTCACCTTTAATAAAAACACCTCCGTTGAAAATATCTTTTTGGAATGCAGTATCAGATTTGCGATACATTTCTTTATCATAAAAATGAACAATTCTATACTTTAGATTTACATATTCGTTGGTCATAACTTCGTTTGTGAGTTAAATTTATTTGATTTACTTTGCGTTAATTGAATAAGGAATGATACTAATGCGTCTTTTTTCAGTTGTTTTAAACGAAAAAGTTTAAACTAACTATTCATAGTCCCCAGCAATTTATGGTCGTTTAAATCTTGATATATTGATTGAAATCGGTAATGTTTTTGGGGTTTCCGTTCAATCCCCAATCAATAATTGGGCATTTTAGAATGTCCTGAAATGAATCTAAATTTACGTTGTGGCTAATTAAATATTCAATTTTTTCATCCGAAAACATATCCTCATAATACTCAATCTCTATTTTATCAAGGAACTCCTCATTTGAGAGAATAAACAATGGTCTTTTTTGACTGTCATTAACTATTTCATCATTAGTTTCATCATTAGAAAATAATTTATCAAAAGTTTCATCGGTTAATAAATTAGGAAACTCCTGTATTTTATAACAATTAATGGTTAAATGAGGTATTACCTCATCAATGAGATAACTAATTTGAAAAGTTAATATATATTTAAATTTATCATCGAATTCAAAGTGATTTTCAATCAATTGTTTTATTGATTCGAGATTAAAATACCCAATACCAAATTTATCACCCGTAATTATAAGTTCCGATTTTTTAATTGTAATCGGATAAGTGATGTTTTTTTCAGTTAATATCATCTTATTTAAAAACTTGAAAAATTTTTGACAATTTTCATCCTCGTTAGTGGTTCTACATTTAATATCAATTACGAAGAATTGTTCATTATCTATTTCTAATTCTGTCATTGCCATTTTATCACTAACACTACTTTTCATAACTAAACCTTTTAGTTATAAATAGTTTATACAATCTAATAAGTCAAATTATAGAGAAAAAAATGATAAAAATTTTTTTTCACATTTTTGAAAACCACATTACCTAAAGTACTATGCCCAACCAATAGAAGGTTTAACAAGGGAGGAGGTAAGGAAGGATACTAACCAAATGTTGACGGGAAGGAAGGGAGGAAGGGGTTGCCCAACAACTAATCCCTACACTCACATTTTTTAAAAATTATTTTATTGGAACTACCAATCTTGGATACATACACATCATCATTACTACTGATTTGTCGCATTAATTTTTCGTTGTTAAATAAATCTAATGTCTTTGATACTGCCTGCAAGATTTCTTTTTTATTTCTATAGTCTTTAATATCTAATATAACTTCCATTTTTCTTATGTTTATATATAAGTATCTCAGACTTCGCATATGAGTTCTATAAGGATGAAATAAAAGGTTCAATTGGACTTTTTAATTTGATGATTTGGTTGGTTGTATATAAGTGGTATATTAATTGTTTTTACAAGATGTTTTTACAAAAACAGGTAAAACACTTAAAATAAGTGTTTTACCTTGTAGTTTTTGTGGAACTGGAGGGGGTTGAACCCTCGTCCAAACATAGAATTTTCAAGGCTTCTACATGTTTAGTTTTTGGTTGGTTTTCGATTGTATAACGGACAAAAACACCCAATATACAACTTATCTTCTGTTGTCTCATGCCTTCCACGAAGTAAGGTTGGCACCAGTCTTAAATGAATGATTCTCCCGGATTCCATGCCTAAAAGACGGAGGCAGCGGAGGGAGAACTTGTTCCGCCTACTATGATTCAGCTGGAATTAAGCTTTATCTATCTAATAGATTAAGCAGCAAGTGCGTATGACGTGTTGTCAATTATAGTTCGAGACAGGATATTAAAGAGCTCCACCTCAACGCTCTACATGCTTACACTTGACTATCGCTTATGCTGTCAAATCCAATACAGCCCCAGTATTGTATTACAAAGATACGATAAAAGACCTTTAGTTAAAAGTTGACGGACGATTAAATGTGGAATACGCCTTTGCTATTTTTTCTATCATTCTTTTTTTGAATAAAATACCTAATTTATGGTACAACTTACCAAAAGAATAGTTGGTATATTTACACATACAATTCAAATTACGGTTATGGAAATTTTTGACATCCAACAATTAAACGAACGTTTACCTGAAATAAAGGCTTCTTTTCAAACGAAAAAACCTTTTCGTTATGTTGCAATCGATAATTTTTTACCTGAAGCAATAGCAAATCAAATTCACGACAATTATCCAGCAGTAAATTTTGGAGAGTGGGATGGTACCACTTATCTGGATCAAAAAAATAAATTTCAAAAATCGAAATTTGAAGCTGGTTCATTTATGCAGGAAGTATTTGATCAATTAAATGGTCCAGTTTTCTGCGATTGGTTAGATCGTTTAGTAGCGTTGGAAGAACCGTTAATGGGGGATGCAGATTTGTTTGGAGGAGGATTACACCAATCCATTAATGGCGCTTTTTTGAATGTACATGTGGATTATAATATTCATCCAAAAACACAATACCACCGACGCTTAAATGCCATTATCTATTTGAACAAAGATTGGAAAGATTCCTATCAAGGTCATAATGAATTGTGGGACTTTACCAATGGAAAAAAAGTTATGTTGGATCGTGTAGCACCGATTTTTAACCGTTGTGTGATTTTTGAAACCAACGAAATTTCGTTTCATGGACATCCAACACCTTTAAATACGCCAGAAGGAGTTACCCGTAAATCTTTAGCGACTTATTACTATACAAAAGATCGTCCAGAACATGAAAAAGTATCCGACCACAATACGATTTATGTAAATACAGAAGGTTCTTTTGGTCAGTGGAAACGATTTGTAGCAGGAGTAAAAGCATTTACGGAACGTACTTTTAAGAAGTAACTTCCCGATAGCTATCGGGAGAAGAAGTGACGAGTCACGTTTAGATTTGATATAATTACATCCTTAATTTTCAAATTACCTCATTTTCAAGTTTTCAAATTAGTACTTTTGCATTCATGCAGAAAAAACACATTCTTTTTGTTTCCTATGATGGAATGACAGATTCTCTCGGGCAATCGCAAGTCCTACCATATATTCGAGAAATCTCCAAAAAAAACTATCGCTACACGTTAATTAGTTTTGAGAAAGATGCTCGTTACAAGCAACACCATAAAACGATTCAAAGAATCTGCGCAAATTCGGAGATTGATTGGATTCCAATTTCCTATTCAGGAAGTATACCAATTATCTCTACGATTTGGAATGTCTATCGACTTAAAAGAGAAGTGTTTAAATTACATAAACGAAGACCGATTGATTTGTTCCATAGTCGTAGTCACGTTCCATCTTTAGCAGCGCACTCTTTATTCTTAAAGAAAAATGTGCCGTTTTTGTTTGATATGCGCGGTTTTTGGGCAGATGAACGTGTAGATGGAAAAGTCTGGGATTTATCCAATCCTATTTTTAAGAAAGTGTATACATTTTTCAAACGAAAGGAAATCGAATTTCTTATCGATGCAGGTGCAGTTATTTCCTTGACTGAGAATGGGAAAGACGAAATTTTATCCTGGCAATCAAAACAGACTACACCTCGTGCTTTACGTAAAAAAAAACTCGATATCTCCGTAATTCCTTGTTGTGTGGACACTGAATTATTTAATCCGTTGACCGTTTCTTCTGAAGCAAAAGCAGCATTACAAATTTCTTTAGAAATTCAACCAGATCAGTTTGTATTGGGATATGTAGGTTCTATTGGAACGTGGTACATGCTTCCTGAAATGTTAGATTTTTTCAACATACTTCTGGCAACAAAGCCAAATGCAATTTTTTTATTTGTCAGTAACGAAGGAGATAAAGTGCGAGAACAAGCGCTTCAAAAAGGAATTTCGGAAGATAAAATTCGTGTCGTTTCTTGTTTGCATAGTCAGGTAGCTAGTTATATTTCCTTATTCACAGCATCTATTTATTTTATTTTACCAGCATATTCTAAAAAAGCTTCCTCACCGACAAAACAAGCAGAATTAATGTCCATGGGAATACCCGTGATTTGCAATGCAGGAGTAGGGGATTCGGATTTAATTGTCAAAAAACACCATGCAGGTTGGGTGGTTACTGAGTTCACGGAAGCGAATTACGCAGGCGTTATACAAGATATTGTAACATGTAATTTTTCGGAATTTTCTGAAATATCTCAAAGCTGTAAAGCCATTTTTGCATTGGAAAAAGGAGCGGAAATTTTTGAGAATACATATAAGAGAATTCTAAACTAGATTAATTAAGATTCATTTTATTTCAGTAACAGTTTTATTAGTTAAACGTCTATCTATCAAACCGAGTTGATGGATTAATTCTGTGTTTTTTTTGAATTCTGTTCTTTTCGTTTTAAAAAAAATATTAATTTAATACAAACAGATTTTTATTGTTAGTTGTTTAATTGTAAAACTAAAATTAGAAGATTATGTCTTTACCAATTTTAAATGTATTAGAAAATTTAGGTGTACCTCAATTAGCATCCGAGGTAATATTATTAAATGAGCCCTTTGATTGGACAAAAACAAACGCATTAATTGAAGAAATAGAACGTAAATTGAGTTCTGAAGTAGATTTAGGACAACGAAAGAAAATTGTGAAAGTAGTTACGGAAGCATTAGATAATGTATGTAAGCATTCATCGGTGTATCCTTTACAGCAAGTATCCAGTTTTATATGTCATATTGATACCGAGAAGTTATATATATCGACTAGGAATTTAGTGCCAAATGAACAAATTGGAAATTTAGTTTTAAACGTTCAAAAGTTAAATTTATCCAACCAAGAGGAACTAAATCAATTGTATCGTGATCAATTAAAAAATGGTAAACTGAATGAGGAAGGAGATGCTGGATTAGGACTTATAGAAATTGCTCGAAAATCTTCTGAAAACATACGATTTACCGTAGAGTACTACGATGTACTTAATGCCTATTTTACTTTTTTAATTACCATCAATATTAAAACTTTATAATATGGAAAATTTATACGTAGAAGGAACTAAGATGACTCCTAATGTTGTTCTAGATTCCGATAAAAAAGTTTTTTCTTTAACAGGTAATTCTAGACCTGAAAACCCTTTACAGTTTTATAAGCCGATTTTTGACTGGTTGACTACCTACCTAGAAAATACAGTTGAAAAAATGGTGTTCGAAGTCCAATTAGATTATTTCAATACTTCTACTAGTAAGGTTTTATTAGATTTGTTTGAGTTGTTTGAAAAATTTGCAGATACAAAAGATATTCATGTTATTTGGTTATATCAATCCGACGATGAAGAAATGCAAGAAGCAGGAGAAGAATTATTAGATCTAGTTGAACTTTCTCATGAAGTTAAGGAAATGTAAATTACTTTTTCACAAAACAAAACAGGCTACTCAAAAAGTAGCCTGTTTTGTTTGTAGTAGTATTTATCTTTAAATTTCAACACCAATTAATACTACGTCATCCATTTGTTCATAATTACCTCTCCAATTTTCATATGTCGTATCAAAGAATTCTTTTTGAGATATTGTTGGCTGAGAACCAACTTCTAATATTGCCTTTTTTAGATTTGCAATTTTAAAACGATTTTCTTCTTCATTCATCTGATCTGCATATCCGTCACTGAAGGTATAGATCTTATCTCCTTTTTGTAATTCAAGGGTATGTTTTGTAAATGGAGTCATTTTTTTATAAATGCCAATAGGTTGTTTATCCGCTTTAAATTCTATAAGCTCCCCAGCTCTAAATACATACATAGGGTTATTTGCACCTGAATAAGAAAGTGTGTTTGAAGTCATATCCCAACAGCATATAGCGATATCCATTCCATTTCTCATTTTTTCATCGGAATCTAAATCCACATTTTTATTTAATGTCTTAATGACGGACTCTCGAAGTTGATTTAATATTTCATCGGTTTCTTCTACTTCATTTTCAATGATTATTTCGTTTAATAACGACATTCCAATCATGGTCATAAATGCTCCAGGGACACCATGTCCCGTACAATCGGCTGCCACCCAAAATACTTTATTTGATTTTGTTTTATACCCCCAATAAAAATCACCACTTACGATATCTTTTGGTTTGAATAAAATAAATAAATCTTTAAAAATGTTTCTAAAATATTCATCCGATGTAATAATTGCTTCCTGAATTGTTTTTGCATATTCTATACTTTCAGTAATCAATCCGTTTTTTTCTTGAATTTCATCGCGTTGTTTAACAACTTCTGCAGTTCTCTCTTTTACAATGTTTTCCAGACGTATATTCGCTTCTCTAAGTCTTCTAGTATACATTCTAACAAAGCTATATATCGAATACACAAAGATTAATACATAGGCTGTGTATGAATAAATCGTTCTATACCAAGGTGGTGTAATCCTAAATGAATATATTCCGATTTCAGAAACTTCTCCAAATACGTTTTGTGCACGTACCATGAATGTATATTTTCCTTCAAATAAGTTCGTATAACTTTTAAAATTATCCGCACTCCAAGAAGACCACTCTTCGTCAAAACCTTCTAATTTATATTGGTATAAAATTTTATCTTCATTATTAAAAAATGGATTCGTAAAGACAAAATTGAATGCATTTAAATCATAGTTAACTTTAGGAATTAATTTATTGGATTGGATACTCCCATTTACAGCATGATGTCTTTCATCGAAGTTTAAATATGAACCACCAAACAAAAGCGAATCCTTACCAATAAATACTTGACGTATAAGTGCCTTATTTACAAAATTCACATTACGTATTTCCTTTTTATTGTATTGATATAATCCAAATGGTGTTCCTAACCATATGATATTATTCTTCTCACAAAAAGAATAAATATGCATTTTAGGTAACTGTTTTAAATTAAGTGTATCTCTATATTTATTTTTAAGATTAATACACGAAAATCTCGCACTGTTGTCTCCATAGGTAGAAGTGAAAATCATGTTTTTACCGAATTCTTTTATACGAAATACACCGGTTACATCCTTACACATGAATTCTCCAAATTCGCAGGATTTAACTAATTTATTTTTAGAGTGATTTAGTGAAAAAAGCCCCGCTTTTGTAGCTACATACACTTTATTTTGAATCGTGAAGACTTGGTTGTAACTATCAAATTGTAGTCCTTGTTTACGACCTAATAATGTTACTTGTTTATTTGCATCTATGTATCCTACACCTGTATTTTCTGTTGCAAACCAAATTCTTTGAGATTGATCTAAGGCAATGCTTCGGATAGCACTTTTTGTTTTTACAAGCTGAATAAAAAATTTAGTTGCAATATTATAAAGATAAATTCCATCCGAACAACCTAGAATTAATTGATTGTCTTTTTGGTTCATACACCAAACAGTACTTTTATTAAATAGGTTAGTAGCTGTTTTTTGACCATGATTAATTTCATATAATCCATTTGCATTACCTAAAAACAAACGTTTGTTAAAATTTAGAAACTGCCAATTTTCATTTTTTACACCTTCAATAGGGACAAATAGTCCATCTTTTAAGTATTTAACTCCAACTGCAGTTGCAACATAAAGCGTATTGTTATACGCAATAACATCTTCCACTGTACCATCTATTCCTTCGTTTTGTCCCCAATTTTT
Source organism: Crocinitomicaceae bacterium (assembly GCA_044232905.1). Taxonomy (GTDB): domain Bacteria; phylum Bacteroidota; class Bacteroidia; order Flavobacteriales_D; family Crocinitomicaceae; genus CANHVK01. The sequence continues at coordinate 3,983 of JBIIKZ010000051.1, read as the reverse complement.
TATTCCAGAATTGATTTCTATTCGAGCTACTCCTTTATCGGTACAAAGCCAAATATTTCCCATACGGTCATTGATGACTTTGTTAATCGCGTTATTTAATAATCCTGTTTTGGTAGTTATTTGGCTAGTGAAATTTCCCACCATATCAAAAATAAGTGCTCCTTGATTAATGGTACCAATTACAATTTTGTTGTTAATTGTTTTTTCAACACTATATACATAAGCTTGACTCAAAAAAGAATTGTAGGTTAAAAAGGTATTACGCGATGCGTTAATTTCTCCTGTTTTACTATTGTAAATCATTACAGGATCTTTACCAGTTAAGAAAAGAATTTCTGAATCCGAAAGTTTTACTCCACCCACTATAGGAATATTGTTGAATACTTTCCCATTCTTTAATGGTTTAATTATTCCATTATCGATTTCTAACAAACCTTCTTTTGGGGAACAAAAGAGAACTTGATTACCTATTTTATTTAATGTCATAAAAACAGGTTTCGCAATAAATTTCACCACTGCGCCATTCCAACTGAAAATACCATTGTCGGTAGCATAGTAAACATATCTACCATCACTGACGCAGGTCCATACATTCTGAAAATCTCTAGTTTCTTTAGGTGCTTTATTTTTTAACGAAACGTATTCCATTAAACCTTGTTTATTTGGCTTTAAATATCCAATTTCTCCTACACCACCAACGAATATGGTTCCAAGATCATTTTTACAAAATGAAAGTGGAGGTGCTTGGTTTGTTAATTGAATCGATGTCCAATTGCGCCCATCATACATGGAAATTTTTGTTCCAGAAGCGAAATAAAGAATTCCATTATTATCTTCAATTCCAGTCCAAGCTTGACCATTTAATCCGGATGTTTTTTGGTCAAAATTTTTGATGAAGTAATTCCCCCCATCTTGGCTAAATAAGCTGAATATTAGTAGGGTAGAAACGAAGGTTACTAATAATTTGTTCATTGTATTTTTTAGTTGTTTTCTAACAAAAATACAAGTAATTTAATATTTTAACAACCCTTTTTTCTATTAAAAAGGGTTGTTAAATAGAGTGTTATAAGTTTTTTTACGTATTAATTTTGAGCCTGTGTTTAGTAGTATTTAATACTAGATACACTTTTGATAATTATTAACGACACGTTAAAGTACCACCATATTGTTGTGCATCTTCTTTAGCAGATTTTTCGTAATTTGAGATATCCTCATTGGTACCACATTTTTCTGTGTAATCTTTTAACACTTTGCCATTCGAATCTTTTACGGTACAATGTGAACATTTACTGCAAGATACATTGAATAGGTTTAATCCAATTATAATAATAATTCCTAAAATTTTTTTCATAATATTAATGTTTAATGAGATTGGTAATTTATACCAGATTAGTTATTTAACTTCCCTTGCGAAATCCAGCAGGAGAATTTTTTAATAATATCTGAGGATAATTTACCCGCTGGTGGCATGGAACCATCATTTATAGCATTCAGGGAACTAGTAGCGTATTTAGAAACGTTAGCATAGGTACTCAAATTTATACCTGCACTTGCTTGGTTGGAATTGTGACAACTAGTACAATTGGCACTCATTAAAGGCGCGATATCTGTTTTATAGGAAATGGTAGTGCAATCAGAAGGTGCTGTAGTAGTTGTGTTTGTAGTTATGGACTCCTTTTTTTGACAAGAAAGTAGAAAACTAAATACGATCGTACTGAAAATAGTAATGGATTTTTTGTTCATTTTAATATATTTATTAGTTAATCTTATGACATAAAAAATTATTATGAGTTGCTTATTTAATAACTGGTTCCGCATACTTCGGATTCCCGATAAATGTATAATCGCTCAATGTTTTTAGAAAAGCGATAATTGCTTGTTGTTCTTCTTTGGATAAATTTAATCCGTTTTTTAAGGAAGGATCTAAAGTTGGAGAATCTTGAATACCACTAGACTTAAAAGCGAGTACTTGTTCTAAATTAAATAAGCGACCATCATGCATATAGGGATAGGTAAATTCAACGTTGCGAAGTGTCGGTACTTTAAATTTCCCTCTATCTGCTGGGTCTTGCGTCACTTTTTCACGACCAATGTCTTTAATATTCGATTCCAAACCAGTGTTTCTGTAGGAATAATCCGTAAATAAAGGTTCGGTATGGCAATTAGCACATTTAGCTTTAAACAATTCATAACCTTGTTGTTCTTGGTTAGTAAACGTGTTTTTTCCAGCAAGTACGTCGTCGTATTTGGAATTTGATGAAATAAGCATAGCGGTAAATTGTGCTAATGCATGCAATAACTTTTGGTCAGTGATTGTTTCTATTCCAAAAGCCTCTTTAAATTTCTTTTTGTAAAATGTATTCTTATTTAATTTGACTACCAAATTAGCCATTGTTTCTCCCAATTCATGTTCACTTGTCAATGGAACCAATGGTTGTACTTCAATATGATTGACTCCACCATCCCACATAAAAGAGGTAGACCAAGCAAGATTCATCAAAGCAGGTGCATTTCGGATTCCGAATTTTTTGTCCACACCTTTACTTAATGGGATATTATGGTCTGCAAATCCATGGGCTTGTGCATGACACGAACTACACGAAATAGAACTATCCAACGATAAGATAGGGTCATAGAAAAGGTATCGGCCTAATTCAAATCCTTTTTGAGTCAAAGGATTATTTTCAAAAGTATAATGTGGAGATGGAAAATTACTTGGTTGATTGAATACTAATGCTTCGTTCGAAATAGGTGTGATACTAGCTTCTTTTTTACAACTGCTTAGTAATGATGTAAATACAAATAATAAAAAAAAATACTGTTTCATAAAGTAATTATTTTTTTTCAAGCGTTTTCATCAAAGGCATAATTCCTGCGTCGTACATTTCTTTCATCATCCAATGAATTGCCCAATTTGTTTTCTCTGGAGTACCACCGACAATTGGCGGATGAGGATCATATTCCATATCTAACATAATTGCTTGAGCATATTTATCACCGTAAATATCCATCATAATCGCTAAAGACATATCCATACCTGCTGTTACTCCTGCGCTAGTCCAGTATTTTCCATCTTGAGTATACCGTTGATTTGCGGGGATTGCTTTGAATTTTTTTAAAAATTCTTCTTCTCTATACCAATTCGTGGATGCTTTTTTGTTTTCCAATAGCCCCGTAGCACCAAGTATCCATACACCTGAGCAAACTGCACTCGTATATTTAGTAGTTTTATCTATTTTTCGAATCCATTCGTGTAAGTTCGGGTTATAAACAGCTTCTACTGTACCTGTAAAACCACCTGGTATAACTAAAACATCAAGATTTGAAACCGAATCAATTATGGTTGTAGGAACAATCTCTATTCCCATAACCGTTTTTATATTACCGGGTTTTAATGCGATTAATTTAGTTTTTACACCCATAGCTTGACCGAAAATATATCTTGGTCCCATCATGTCTAAATCATTGACACCATCGTATACAAGTATTCCAATTGTTTTAATATTGTGTTTTGGTTTTCCAAAAAACAACTCCATTGTATTTACATGATGTTCAGGTGTGAAATTAGCGATTTCATTCACTAGTTTTAAAGAATCTTCTTTTGACATAGAAACATGGGCTCCTTCATTCTGTGCAAATGTAAATTTAGTTATGGATAGTACTAATCCAATTGCAATAATTTTTTTCATGCTGTTTTATTTAAAAAAAAAGATGGAGGAAGTATAATTCCTCCATCTTTATATAATGTTAGTTAAATTTTACTTTTAGTGTAACTCCAATTGTTGAAGGTAACGACATTCTTACATTTTTGCCAAAACTACTGTCAGGATTTCCATATGCTAAATATCTCTCGTTATTTAAATTTTGTCCCCAGAAATATAAACTGTATGACTTAAATTCAAATCCGATACGCGAGTTAATTAGTGTGTAGGAAGGTTGTTTAATTTTATTTTGAATATCTGTATAGTATGAACCGATATTTT
>JBIIKZ010000101.1:0-5136 GCA_044232905.1 Crocinitomicaceae bacterium | reverse complement strand
TCGTCTCTCAAATCTCCTTTTTATCTTTTCCGTTTGTTTTTCAATTTTAAAACACCTTATTTTGCATCGCATTTATAATAAAGCAAAAAACACATGGCTAAGAATTTAGTAATTGTTGAGTCCCCTGCAAAAGCAAAAACAATTGAAGGGTATCTCGGAAAAGATTTCGTTGTTAAATCTAGTTATGGTCACGTTAGAGACTTAGCATCCAAAGGAATGGCGATAGAAATTGAGAATAATTTCCATCCAAACTACGAAGTGTCTGCAGATAAAAAAGCGGTGGTAGCTGAGTTGAAAAAATTAAGTAAAGAGGCAGAAATTGTTTGGCTAGCGACGGATGAGGACCGTGAAGGAGAGGCAATATCATGGCATTTATATGAAACTTTAGGATTAGCCAAAAAAGAAACACGAAGAATTACGTTCAATGAGATAACCAAAGCAGCGATTATAAAAGCGATTGAAAATCCAAGAGGAATAGATATTAATTTGGTAGATGCACAACAAGCAAGAAGAGTTTTGGATAGGTTAGTTGGTTTCGAACTCTCTCCTGTTTTATGGAAAAAAGTGAGACCTAGTTTATCTGCAGGTCGCGTTCAGTCCGTTGCAGTAAGATTAATTGTTGAAAGAGAAAAGGAAATTCGTGCATTCGCATCCGAAACTTTTTATAAAATTCAAGCAGTTTTCTCCAAAGGAAAAGAAAAAATAAAAGCCGATATTGCAAGAAACATAGGAACTCTCGAAGAGGTACACACACTTGTAGAGCAGTTTCGTGACACTACTTTTAATGTATTAGACGTTCAAACAAAACCAGCAACAAAAACACCAGCAGCTCCTTTTACAACTTCAACGCTACAGCAAGAGGCAAGTTTAAAATTAGGTTTCTCCGTTTCACGAACAATGTCTGTTGCGCAACGGTTGTACGAAGCTGGAAAAATAACCTACATGCGAACGGATTCTGTAAATTTCTCAGATACTGCTTTGAATGGCGCGAAAGATGAAATTATAAATGCTTATGGAGAACCATATTCGAATCCTACAAAATATAAAACTAAAAACGCAGGTGCACAAGAAGCACACGAAGCTATAAGACCAACCGATTTTTCAGCACATGCTACTACAGGAGAATCAGATGAAGTTAAATTGTATGATTTAATCTGGAAACGATCTATTGCTTCTCAAATGAGTAATGCAAAATTAGAGCGTACTACAATAAAAATTGGCAATCAATCGCTAGAGGATGTATTTAATGCAAAAGGAGAAGTTATTAAATTTGATGGTTTCTTAAAAGTATATCTTGCTGCAACATTGGATGAAGAAGAAGTTGAAAATTCTGAATTGCTTCCTGAAGTATTTGTTGGTGAAAAATTAGAACGTCTTAATATAAAAGCTACTCAACGTTTTTCTCGTCCTGCCCCTCGCTATGTAGAAGCATCTTTGGTTAAGAAACTAGAAGAACTTGGAATAGGAAGACCATCAACATACGCACCAACAATTTCTACCATCCAAAAACGAGGATATGTAGAAAAAGAAGAGAGAGAAGGAGAAACAAGAGAATACATAGTTGTTGAATTAGTTAATGATTCAATTTCTGAAGAGAAGAAGTCTGAGATTACTGGAAAAGAAAAAAATAAATTGTTTCCAACAGACATAGGTATTGTCGTAACCGATTTCTTATGCGAACATTTTGATCGTATCATGGATTATCATTTTACTGCAAAAGTGGAACAGCAATTTGATGAAATAGCACATGGTGAAATTGTATGGACTAAAATGTTACAAGACTTTTACAGTCCTTTCCATGAGAATGTAACGAACACCTTGGAGCATTCAGATCGAGCAACCGGAGAGAGAGAATTAGGAGTTCATCCGGAATCTGGAAAGAAAATAATTGTGCGCATCGGACGCTTCGGACCAATGGTTCAAATCGGTGACGAAAAAGAAGATGGGGAGAAACCACAATTTGCATCTTTGAGAACAGGACAGAATTTAGATTCGATGACGCTTGAAGCTGCTTTAGAGTTGTTTAAATTGCCAAGAACATTAGGGGAGTTTGAAGAGTTAGTTGTAAAAGCAAATGTGGGAAGATTTGGACCTTATCTTCAGCACGGAAAAGCGTTTGTTTCTTTGAAAAAAGAAGATGATCCGATGACTGTTTCTCTAGAACGAGCTTGTGAAATTATCTTACAAAAAAGAGAAGATGATGCAAATAAAATTCTAAAAGTTTTTCCAGAACAAGAAGATATGCAAATTTTAAACGGTCGTTGGGGTGCATACTTAAAAGTTGGAAAAGACAATGTCAAACTTCCAAAAGATTCAAATTGGGAGAATCTTACCTATGATGAATGTGTCAAACTTCATAAAGAACAACCAGCAGCTAAAAAAACAGGAAGATTTGCTAAAAAATCCACTACATCTGCTGCTACCAAAAAGGCGCCAGCTAAAAAAGCTCCAGCTAAAAAGAAAAAATAACTAATCTATTCATCGTCACACTTAACACATCACTCGTCACTCAAATGGATATTTCTTACTTCTTTCAACCAATTCAAATAGATTATAACGAAGAAGAGTCGATAGCAACTTCGATTTATTCGCACACCGAAGGAGATTTTCCTGCACTTGAAAAAGGCGGTATAGCAATTTTCTATTGTCCTGAGTTTAGAAATGGAATGGAAGCATATCAAAACCAAACAGACGAACGTTTTCGAACTGAATTTTATCGTTTATTTCCTAGTGCACATTGGGAAAAGAAATTGTATGACCTTGGAAATATTTTACCAGGCGAGACAATTGAAGATACTTATTTTGCTGTTTCGCGTGTAATCGAAGAATTAGTTAAAAATGAGATTATTCCCATTGTTATTGGTGGTTCCCAAGATTTATTATTTTCAGTATACAAAGGATACGAAAACTTAGAACAATCGGTTAATATTTCAACGATAGATTCTAAAATGGATTTTGGAGACACAGAAAATGGGGTGAAGTACGATGGATATTTAAGTGCTATTTTGATTCATAATCCCTCTTTTCTTTTTAATTATTCAATAATCGGTATCCAAACTCCTTTTGTGAAGCAGTCTGAAATGGATTTATTTGAAAAATTATATTTTGACACTTTACGTTTAGGAGAATTTAATTCGGACTTTAGAAAAGCAGAACCTTTGATTAGAAATGCAGATATTTTAAATATAGATTTATGTTCAATTAAAAATTCTGATTTTAGGGGAGATGTATATAATTCTCCAAATGGTTTTTATGCTGAACAAGTGTGCCAAATTGCAAAATATGCAGGCATAAGTGATAAACTTTCCGCTTTTGCTTTATTTAACCTTTTTCCAAACGCTACGACTAGTGCATCCAATCAATTGATTGCACAAATTATCTGGTATTTTATTGAAGGTGTAGCAGATCGTAAAGGTGATTTCCCAAAATGTGCTAAAACAGAGTACACCAAATTTATGGTACACCACAAAGAGTTTGAAAATGACCTGATATTTTATAAAAGTAATAAATCGCAACGATGGTGGATGGAAGTACCACATCCCAAAAAGGAACATTCACGCTATGATAGGCATCATCTGATCCCTTGTAACCAAGAAGACTATGCGTTTGCTTTAAAAAATGAAATCCCTGACCTTTGGTGGAGAACGTATCAAAAACTAAAATAATATAATATTCTTCGGATTAGCTGTATTACGCTAAATGTATAGAATTAGTATTTTTTTATTTTCAAAAAGTAACAAATCATTGTTGAAAACTACACTTTTTTGACGCCAACTTTGAATTTTCAACATTTTTTCCTTACTTTAGCAACCTAAATTCAGGGTTTTAGTGCTTTGTTTTTAGATTAACAACTTGAAAAATATAAAATTACAAGATGATTAAAAATCTTCTTTTTTGTTTATTAATAGCTGCTTTTGCTCAGACTTTGTCCGCGCAACAAGATATATTAATGACACATTTTATGTTTGATAAACTAAGAATTAATCCTGCAATAACTGGAGTAGATGAAGGAGTTTCTTCTTCCATGATTTATCGTAATCAATGGGATAAAGTTGTAGGGGCACCAAATACCGCTATTTTCAATTGTGAAATGAACTTAAATAAAAATGCTGTAGGTGGAGCGGGTGTTTCATTTTATCATGATGCGATTGGTCCGATTCGCCAAAATCGTTTGTTGTTAAATTATTCGTATCCGTTTCAAATTGGGGAGGTAGGGGTTTTACATGCAGGTGTCGGTATTGGTTTATTGAATTTTGGTTTAGACCCTAATTGGATTCCGCCAACATCAGCTGTAGATGCTTCTCTTCCTGTTGCAAGTTCAGGAAATAATATGGATGGTAATTTTGGGCTATATTATAAAAGTTTTAAAGGTTATTATGTAGGCTTATCTAGCGCACATTTAAATAAACCGACCATTCATGCATCTAATTTCACTTACGAACGACATTATTTTTTAAATGCAGGACATCGTTTAGCAAATGTTTTAGGACCTAAAAAAGACATAGAATTTCAGTTTTTAGTGATGAGTGATTTGATAAAACATGTTGGAGATATTAATGTTCGTTATACACATGCTAATATTTTTTACGGTGGATTAACTGTAAGAACAACAAATACTTATTGTGTTATGGCTGGATTTTATCCGCTAAAAAACATCACACTTGGCTACTCATTTGACTTAAATGCAAACAGTATTTTGAGTCCTTCAAATGGTACGCATGAAATTGTAGTTAGATACAGATATATTGCCCCAATACCACCTTCGGAAAAATCAAAACATCCAAGGTGGTTGTAATTTTAAAAAAAAATATCGATTTTTGTAACCATTTTTAAGTAATTCCGTTATATCATAAACGCATTTGATCCTGTAGATTGTTAAATGATGTCCGGAATTTAAAACAAAGTAAAATGAATAAAGTAGTTTTTTTAGGTCTTTTAAGTATTGTACTAACAGCATGTAGTACAAGAACTGGTCACTTAACTGGAGTTTTGGGACGACCAACGTATCAACCGGAACTTCCTCTAGGAATGGTCTATGTCAAAGGCGGAGCCTTTAATATGGGTGATGATGACCAGGATGTTCCATTCTTACACAATTCTCGTAAGAAAACAGCATCTGTTCAAGCATTTTATATG
>JBIIKZ010000050.1:0-17589 GCA_044232905.1 Crocinitomicaceae bacterium | reverse complement strand
GTCGTTAACTTATTTGGTTTTTTATCTCCATTTAGAGATAATTTAACCCCTGGGCGCATATTTCCTGCCGCACATCCACAAACGGAGTTTACAACTACTAATAAAGTTCCTTGTGTGTTTGCAATAACTTCATCCACTTGAACTGGAGATAGTAATTGTTCAAAACCTACACTTACAAGATCTTGTTTCATTGGAGCTACTAATTCTGCTGGATACATATTTTTAATTTTAGATTTATGAATGTTAATTTATTTAGGTAAAGTTAAAGAAGAAAAGTAAAAATTGGACTATTTTTAAGCATCTTTATTTTTTGCTATGCGTGTAATTTTATTTTTTTTAAGCCTAACGCTTACTGCTCATTTTAGTTACGGACAAGAAGTCAATCTAGATACTTTGATGAATCAATGGCATAGAGCCGCCGGGACAGCAAATTACACTAATTATTTTGGTTTCATGACTGATTGTTTTGTCTTTTTGGGTACTGCTCCAGGAGAACGTTGGGACAAAGAAAAGTTTTCATCCTTCGCGAAACCGTATTTTGATAAGGGTAAAGCGTGGGATTTTAAGGCGCACAATAGAAATTGGATGTTTTCAAAAGATTCTACTTTGGCTTGGTTTGATGAAGATTTAGATACGTGGATGCGGGGTTGTAGGGGGAATGGTATACTTCACAATGTGGATGGTACATGGAAGATTGTCTATTATAACTTAACCGTTTTAATCGAAAATGAAAAAATAAATAGTTTTATAGAACTACGAGATAAAAAATAAAGGCTGACCAATTAAGGACAGCCTTTAAGTACTAATTTATAGAAGTTCGTTGAGCGAACTTTTACTTGTATAATAACTGACAATTTCTTTTCGTTCACCATCAAAATAGTGCTGCAATAAGTAATCAGCCATAAATTCTCTATATTGTTCACGGGAAATTTTAGGGATATACACATGTCCGCGTCCTACAGCTTTATGGCGAATAAATTTCTTCCTCTCTAAAATTCGAACAATTGTAGAAGTAGTATTGTAGGCTGGACGTGGTTCGTCATACAAAGCTACAATTTCCTTTACAGTCGATTTTTCAAGTTTCCAAAGTCGAAGCATTACTTGTTCTTCCGCAGGTGTTAATCTTTCCATAGGTAAATTTCTATACAATTAGATGCCTAATTTTTTACGGATATCTTTTGGAATTCCATCTTTATGTAAGTAGTAATTCATTGTCTTATATCGGAAGAAATTTTCAGATGCATAGAAATATCCTTTTGGAAAATTTCTGTCTGCTCCCCAAGAATTTTTTACTAGAAAGAATTTCTTACCTGTTTGATCTTTATAAAGACCAACGATATGCATTCCGTGATCGTCTGTTGTTAATTTTTTATCATACGCTTCTTGTCGAAGTTCTGGAGTGATCGTTACTTCTTTTACAGGATTTAAAAAACCATTTGCATACTTTTCTGCTCCTGCATCCGAAAACATTTTATTATCTTTTCCTCTTACATCAATGGAACTTTCATCTTCAGGACAAATCGCAATTCCATTTCTGAAGCTAAAACCTTTTTCAGAAACATCCGAACCCCAAGCAATTGTATAACCATTTTTCAAAGCATACTCTGCAATAGTATACAATTCGTCTAAATTTACATTATAAGAACCTTCCCATAACCAATTGTCAGGAATTGCTAAATGTGCAGGCTTGTATAAATCATGTCCAATAAATGAAGTTATAGAAACATAATCATCCATATTTAGTTTTAAGGATTCAGCATATGTTTTAGGAGAATATTTCTTACCATCCACATTGAATTCTACTGGTTCTTTTCCTAAATAAGCATCCAAAATTCCACTTAATGCATTTCTCCATGCTTTTAAAGTGATGCCTTGAGAATTATCTTTTTCCATTTCTTCTTTTGAATATTTTAGCATTCCTTGAACAGCACCATCCAAAACACTAAACAATTCTCCATGTGAATGGTTTTCTGAACCATAATTCAACCCTTTATAGATTTCTTCTGGAACGACTCCATATTTTTTAATAATGTATGGAATATCTACAAAACCACCACCTTGGCTAAAATTAATTTTACCATCGATACGTATATATTTGTCCGCTTTTTCTTCGTATGCTTTACGAACAATATACATTTCAGAAAGTACTTTTGGATTTTTAGCGCCCAAACGGATTAATTCTGATTCAAAAAAGGATAAGCCTGAAAAACTCCAACATGTCCCAGCAAAACCTTGACTTTGAACAGGTGTTGCATCTAAGTGGTAGATTTTCGTGAATTTGTAATTACTATTTTCTGCATTTGTTACGGTATCTTGACCGAACGTTAAAACAGAAAAACAATACATACCAACGGAAAGTATCAATCTTTTCATACGGATTTATGTGTTAATTTAGATTTTAGTATTAAAATTTTAGTTGTAAATATATAAAATTTTAATCACGTAAAATCCAACCTGAAATTTGTAAAGGAGAAAGTTTTTCTTTTGCACTTAATAAAACAGAATCAGAAGAACTTTTACAAGCACTTACGCGGTGTAACCCATTTTTTACATCTACAATGTACGCATTAAAGCCTTTTTGTTTTAATTGAGTAATTAGTTTTTTTGCATTTAACTCAGTAGAAAAACAACCAACAACTAGATGTCCTGATTTTATAGTGGTTGAATTATTTTGAACTGTTGTAGCAATCGAACTTGTTTTTAAAGGTGTTGGTAAATTTTTCTGATTAATTAACGGTGGGTTTACGACAATTCTTGATGAAAGATGTTCTTTGATTTTCACTGGAACATATAAATCGGAATCTACTGGATAGGAAAACACTTCTACATCTTTAGGTAAGGATTTTAAGATTTGATCTAATTCAGATTCTCCAATATTTTGATTGATTCTCAAATCTAACGTTTCTTTGTTATACAAGCCATCCTGAGAAATATGAAATGGATTGAAATCTTGAAAAGAAAGTATTCCAGATTCTAAAACCTTCGTTTTCATTGGTATCCAATAGGTATAAAAACAAACAGGTAATAGTGCAGCTGCGACAGCATATTTCCAAATCTTTTTAGAATTAATCGATCGAATTGGCTTTTTTTCGTCCGATACTTCTGTTTCTTCGAAATTGTTGATAGGTAATTCAAAAATAGGAGCTAAATTCTCTGATTCTATTAATGGCTCACCACTAAGTGTGAAATTTTCTTGTTGAACAATTAGTTGCAAATCCTCTTGGCTTACAAAATGAACTTTCCCGAGACCAAAGGATGCTAACAATAAATTATGAAAACGATCTTGTTCAAATGCTAAATTTCGTTCTGAATCTAAAAAAATAAAACCTACTCGGTCAATGGAAATACGTTCCCCAGCATCTAACTTATGGTGCCAATGTTGTATTTGTTTTTGAATATAATCGTTAGATTCTTCGTAAGATTTTTTGGTTGCATGCGCATAAGCAGCAATTAATAATCCATCGTTATTGATAAGTTGTTTATTGAATAACAAAGATTTACGCGGAGGACTAATCGTTCCTTTGGTAGCATCAAATGTTGCAGATGTTTGACCAGCCACAAATCCTCCGAAAGTAGGAATCACGACACAATTATGACGTAACAATAAATCTCCTATTAATTCTTCAATATACATGCTGTGCAAATTTACAACATTTGTTGCTATTTAACAATTGTTTAGTATACGAAGAGATGATAAAAAGGTTATAGTAAAGAAATTACCTTTTTTACATCTTCAGGCACATCTATATTAGGTGTTTCTATAAATGTTTCAACTACCTTAATACGATATCCATAATATAACCATCTCAATTGCTCTAATGATTCAACTTGTTCCAATAAAGTAGGAGTGAGATTCACTATTTCTTGAAGTGTCTTACTACGATATGCATACAAACCAATATGACGATAAAACGGATAAAAATGCAATGGTTCTTCTTTAAAATTAACAAAATTTGGTATCGGACTTCTGGAAAAATAGAGTGCGTTTTGCGAACTATCTACTACAATTTTGATGCGATTAGTATTAAGTATATCTTCCATAGATACTTGCTTAATTCCCAATGTAGCTATAGAAGTTTTTGCATCTTGAAAAGCACTTGCCAACTGATCAATTTGCCGAAAATCAACTAATGGTTCATCCCCCTGAATATTAATTATAACATCGTAATTGGAATAAATTTTAGCAACTTCTCCACAACGATCTGTACCCGAAGGATGTTTAGCGCTAGTCATCATAACTTTACCTCCAAAACGTAAAACTTCAGCTTCAATACGAGCATCATCCGTTGCAACAATGACATCTGTCAATACATTAGATTTTTCAACGCCTTCATAAACGCGTTGAATCATTGTTTTACCTTTTAAATCTATTAATGGTTTTCCTGGAAAACGAGAGGATGCGTAACGTGCTGGTATAACTCCTAATATACGAAGCGGATTGGTAGTCATAGTATTAATTTTTACGATAGGTTTGATTACGGATTTCTTGAATTAAAACAGTTTTAGCGTCTGCTAATTTTTGAATGGAAGTATAAGTTCCACCTCCTAATGCAGCAATCTTCTTCATGTTTTTCGCATCAGTCTCAGAATTCTGAATACCTACTACACAAATTTTAATTCCCATTTCTTTGTATCTTTCAATAGATTCCATATAATTTTTGGAATCTTTATTAAAAGCACCATCCGTGATTATATAAATGATATTTTCTCCTTCAATCAATTCATCACTAATAGTTTTACAACCTAGCTTAATCCCTTCACCTCCAGCAGTCATACCTCCCGCTTTTAATTTTTGGATGACCGTTCTGATTTCAGTTCTACTTGTCCCGGAGGTAGGAGGTAGAAGTACTTGCGCGTTTGTTGCGTAAGAAACAAATCCAATTTTATCTACTTTTCTTAATAGATTAGACAATTCTAATAAGCTAAATTTCATTAGTTCCATTCTGTTTCCGATTCCCATGGAAGATGAAATGTCTACAATAAATAATACATTAATCGCTTGAAAGTCTGTAGATTTAAATTGATCCAAGGGAATGTTTTCTAATGCAGGAGGGGTATAGGACTCTTGTGTTGTAATAGGTTCTTCTTTTAATACTTCTTTCAACTCTTCTTGTGGCTTTTCTTCAATTAATGCAACCTCTTCTATAGCAATTTTTAGTGTGGAATCTTTTACTAATTCAAGCGTAACGGTATTGTCTACGATGTTAACATACTGACATTTCTCAGAAGGTTTATACCCTTGTAATGTTGCATAAAAATAGATGAATCCTAAAGGTGTATTTACTTGAATTCTTCCATCTTTATCTTGGATGAATTGACCAATTTGTTGACCATTTTGCAATAAATAAACTACGGTATGTTCAAGGTTTTGCTTTGTGTTTTTGTCGATTGTCTTTATGGTTAATTTGAAGTCTGTTGCATGTTTAGATGGAGTCGAACGAAAATCAGGACAAGCTTGCATAGCAGCAAGCGGATCATAAATTTCTTCTGTCAGTTTTCCAACAACCTTAAGTATAGTTGGTTCTAATTTATCACTTGTGTAAATTGGTATTTCATATTCAAATCTCCCTAATTTCTTTGGATTAGGTTTAACTCTAAATAGCAAAATAGAATCTTTTTCAGATGCTTGTGTATTAAACAAACAGGAAACTTCTCGAGGAGCTTTATAGTTTAAAATGTATGCTTTTTTCAAGCCTTTGTTAGTGATTTTAATATCTATAAATTTTGGAGAATCGTTATTTAATTCTCCAAAATCTAAATTCGTTGTTTCAAAAACAAGTTGACCTACACATGAAAATCTGTGTAAAAAAATAAATGCAATTAAGAAATACTTAATTTGTTTCATTTTTTCATTTTTTCCAAAGTACGAATAGCTGTCTGCATTTCTTTATCTAATTCATTAATAACCCTGTAATATCCTTCTTCTGTCCATATTTGACGCGCAATTTCAGCTTTTAAAGTTACTTGTATAAACTTCTTACTTTTTCTTAATCCATTTAATTCTAGTGGAATATGATAGTATTTTGACGCATATTGCAGAAAGTCTTGGATTAATTTTTCATCCACGATAAATGCTTTATGAAATTCTGATGGATTTCTCCATTTTGTACGCTTATTTGCAACAAAATCAAATGCAAAACTCTGAAATGCAGTACTATGTCGTAATTCCGTAAAGTACCAACTACTACCTAAAGTATCCATTGGGAGAAATACATCTGGAAATATTCCTCCTCCACCATACACTATTTTTCCTTTCGGTGTTTTGAATTTTAAAGAATCAACCAACAAAGAACTATCTAATTTGAATTGTTCTCCATGTTCAAATCTTACGGTTTCCTCGTTCATATATTTCTCATAATCATCCGTATATGGTTTTTGTATACAACGACCAGTAGGAGTGTAATAACGAGCAATAGTCAATCGGACATTACTTTTGTCTTGCAGTGTGATATCTTTTTGCACAAGTCCTTTTCCGTAGGAACGTCTACCTAATATAAATGCCCGGTCATTATCTTGTAAAGCACCAGCAACAATTTCACTTGCAGAAGCAGAATTTTCGTTGATAAGTACTACTAAAGGAATAGTTTCCAATTTACCAATCGTAGACGCTTTAAAAACTTCTTTTTTAACGTTTGCACCTTTTGTACTTACGATTGTAGCTCCTTCTTTCAAGAATTCATCTACAATTTCTACAGCTGTTTGTAATACACCACCACCGTTGTTTCGTAAGTCTAGAATCATAGATTTCATTCCTAAATTCAATAATTTTTGACTTTGTTCTTTAAATTCAATTGCTGAAGTAACTGAAAATTGATCTATTTTAAGATATCCAATATCTTTTGTTGTCATTAAAGCACAAGAAATCGAGGCAATTGGAATCGTTCCGCGTACTAATGTTTTATTTAGTTTTTTGGCATTTCGCCAAAGTGTAACATTTACAGAAGAATTGCTTAATCCTTTTAATAAAGCCATCACTTTTTCATTGGTGATTTTTTTACTAGCAACTGATTTTTTCGATATTGCAATTATTTTATCTCCTGCTAATACTCCTGCAGCTTCAGAAGGAGATCCAGGTATAACATTAGTCACACAAATAGTGTCCCTTAACAAGGTAAATCGCACGCCAATACCACCAAACTCTCCCTGTATTTGTTCCGTTAATGCTTTCATTTCTTTGGGAGAAATATAATTTGAATGGGGGTCTAATTTGTGAAGCATTTCGGAAATTGTCTCTTCAAATAATTTCTCACCATCCACTTTATCTACATAATTTTTATTAATTACTTCAATAATATCATTGACTTTACTCGATGAATTTTGTTTTCCAGAAAGTGAATACCCAATCAATATACCAATTGCCATGAAAAAACAAAGTCCAATCGGCAACAGGTATTTAGGATTTTTTTTATCGTGCGACATTAAATTTCTTGAATTTGTACAACTTCTATTCCCGCTTCTTGTAAAAAGTCTACGCCAACGGTATCTCGGTAGTGGTTTCTGTATACTAAACGTTTAATTCCTGCTTGTAGTATTAACTTACTACAATCTTTACATGGGGATAATGTCAAATACAAAGTTGCTCCAGCACAATTATTTGTTGATTTCGCTACTTTCAAAATCGCATTAGCTTCTGCATGAAGCACATACCAATGTGTTTCTCCATTATCAGTTTCGCAACTATTATCAAAACCGGCAGGTGTACCATTGTAGCCATCTGAAATAATGGCATCGTCTTTTACGATTATTGCTCCTACTTTTTTACGTGCACAATGGGAAAGTTCCGCCCAAGTATCCGCCATTCGGAGGTATGCTTTATCGTATCGTAATTGTTTTTGCTCCGATTTTTCAATCATAATTAGAGTATAGAATTTCTTTCAAAGATAAATAAAAAGTATTCAAGTAAAATATGCGTGATTTATAGGCAATAATTACTGAATAATTTCAACTTTTTCTATAACAATAGATGCATTTGAAGTGATTTTGAAAAGGTAATTACCCGTTAACAAATTATGTGTATCGAGTTTAAAATAATACCCGCCAGGATGATTGTATTTTTCTACAAGTTTTCCATCGATCGAAAAGATTTCCAAAGTGTATTCTGTCAAATTATTAATCGTTATGTTGGTATTGGCAGGATTTGGAAAAAGTAAAACCTCATTATTTCTCAAATGTTTCAGGGATAATTTACCATCGGTTGTGATCGTAAATTGCTCCACTGCATGATTTTGTTTTGTTAAGGTAAAAAAATAATTTTCTGGTTGTGGTGTACTTGGAAAATTATACGTAAACTTTTTATTTTTAAAAGTAGCTTGATCTAAAAATTGATTGTTTTTAGTAACCCCAACTTGAATACTGTCTATGGAAGAGGCAAGTGTTAATTCTGTGGTGATTTTACATTCATTACATGTATTAAAACTATAATCGATAGCTTGAGTCATTTTATTTCTAAAAACAGTAGATGGGTCTCCAAAAAATAGCCAAGTTTGTATTACTTCAATTCCAGCTGTTCCATATTTTTCAAGCATACTGTATTGTCCATTATTAAATAACGCTCCTAATGTTGTTTTTCGAATGGAAAGGTTCTTATCTCCAAGTAAACGAACGATTTCGTCTTGTGTTTTCATTGGTGGTGCCCAATCCATTAATATAGAAGATCCACACACAGCAATAGCACCTGTTGTTTTTGTTTGATTTGTTGCTCTTAACCATGTTTCCCCCAAACAAGTATTATTGACAAACTTTCCATTATTACAGGCAACCGAAATTACAAATGGATATTTACCGAAATTTGTTGTAGTTAGAATATCGGAAGAATTAAAATTACTCGTTACAAAATTTTGTGTATCACCATGACCTGTGTAATTTAACAAACCAATCCCAGAATTAATGGCACTAACAATTTCGGAACTTTCAGGATTGGAAGGCGCATCTAATTCTCCCTGATTACCATCATAAAACTCATAAACATAGGAATAATCAGCTGCCAATAAGCTTGTTCTAATTTTTCGTTCATGTTGCCAATCGGATTCTCCATCGTCTCCAATCCCTAAACCTTGATCAGATGCTATTCCAACCGCACGAGTCATCCAATCTCCTTCACTTGGAGTTTTTTCATATTCTATAGTGCGATCTACCATTGTTTTAACATCGGTTGGAGTACCAGAAAATCTTCCTACAAATAATTCACTATAATAGTCGTCTCCAGTTAATTGCCCGTAATATGAGTCGCTCCAGTATTCATCACTGCTAAAATTACCATACGTATAAGCTGGTAGATCTTCCGCATCACCAACAAGGAGAAGGTATAATAGGGAAGGATTGGAAGTATAATAATTATCGATAAATTGCTTTATTGCAACTGCAGTGTTACCAATTTTTTCAACTGTTTCGATAGTTGTTTTGATTCCTTTTTGATTTTTCCAATCTACAAAAGGTTGTATTGTTTCAATATATGATTCCGGACATATCACTAACATTTCTCCAATTTCGGATTTTTCAAGGTACTTACTAGCGCGCTTGTTAGAATTTAAAAATTGATCATTGAAAATTAACGCACCCAAATTAGAAGTTGGTGTTTCCTTTATTTCATTTACCCCAACCAATTTATCAAAAAAAACGTTAACGCGTAAATTTTTATAGAAACGCAATGTTTTGGTTATAGGGTTGTATTGATAAGGATAGAGTTGAATTGTTTGACCTCTTAATTCCCTTAAAATAAATGGTTTTTCGGCTTTATATAAAATCCCTGGATAAAAAGCATCTTTTTGATAATTGATTCCAAAATTATATAAGCTGCTTGTATCACTTCTCTTTATTAGTCCAAGAGATGGAAGTATATCAATCGTTGAATACTCAATAATTTCGTCATATTCTACAGTAAAATTTGAATTTCCTTTTAGTGGTAATCGAATCGATTTAGCATAAAACGGAAGGGCAGGAGAGTCTTTATCGAATATAATGTTTTCGGTAGATTTACTAAAATCTACATATTCAGTATTTCCGATGTTTTTGGTGATAAATGAAAGTTTATCAAAAGTAAATTGCATTGAAAATTCACTTTCAGAAATGTAGTTTAAAGAATATTTTTGAGAATAAGAAACACATATTGTTAATGAGAATAACAGAATCAATACGTGTTTCATAGGTATGTATTTGTAAAGTTTCTATTTGCGGGTAATAGTACCACGATATTCATTTTTTTCGTACTTCTCAGGATTCATTAAAATCACTTTCCAAATATATTCAGATTCTTCTGGAACCAATTGATCTGTTGACTGATTTTTACCATCCCAAGGATTGTTTTTATCATTCGTTTCAAAAATTACTTTTCCATCTTTAGGATCGATGATTAACATTTTAAATGGTGTTTCTCTCTCTAAAAGTGACAGCGGTAAAAATGTATTTCTTTTTGGATTGTTAGATGTTGGTTCAAATCCATTTGGCGCTTTCAAATTATAGTGAAAATCAGGATCTGGGTAAAAAGTCTTAGTCATTTGATTTTCACAACCATTTAGACCAACGACTGCTAAAGTAACGGAATATTTCTCCTTATTGAAAATATTTAATTTAACATCATCATTCGTTGAAACGACTTTCTGGTCGAATATCCATTTCTGTGACTTTACATTTAACTCTGAACTTAAAGTAATCGTAGGAATACCATTTTCATAGATAATATCGGATGGAAGGATAAAATTTACCGTTGGTTTTTCTTTGACATCAAAAGCTACTTTATCACCGTTCCAAGTGTATTGACCTTCTTGTTTAAGCGAAATTAACATCGATTCTTGTCCGTCAATTTTAATTTGTTTACCGTTTGCATTTGTTAAAGTAATTTCATTTGCGTTTGGATTGAAAATTTCAATTTTTTCACCTAAACAATATAACTTATTTGTTTTTGGAAAAATAAAATTCTTCACATATTTCTCATTCCCTTTGACTATTGAATTTTGTTTAAATGTGTTTGATTCACTAGCGGTTGAAGAGCTAGATACGGAAGTTGAACGAGTTTGTGAATTTATAACGGAAGTTTGTCTTTTTTCTTTAGCTTGTAAACGTTGTTTTTGAACGTTTGTCTTGTTTTCAGCTTTTGTCAAACTAACTGCATGCTGATTTTCTTCCGTAACTAATGAAATATTAGTTTTGTTGCTTGTACTTACAACAATTGGGCTTGAAGATTCTTGCGTACTGTTATAAATTCCAAGCGAAGCTCCAATTACTACTATAGAAGCAACTACCCAAGTTTTTGGAGAAGATAAGAATCCATTACCAGCAGAAGTAGCTTTAGCATCTAAACGTTGAGACATTTTATCCCAAGCCGTTGGATCGTATGGTGCTTCGTAGTTTTCTAAACTCGACTTAATTTTGTTTACTATGTCGTTATTCATTTGCTATTTTACTGTATTTTTTAACTATTATTTTCTGTAAGTTCATTTTCGCTTTTGCAAGGTTGGACTTTGAAGTTCCTTCAGATATACCCAACAATTCTGCAATTTCTTTATGCGAATATTCTTCCATCACATAGAGGTTGAAAACAGTCTGATAAGCAGGAGAGAGTTGTTTTATTGCTTCCAAAGCAAATTTAGCTTTGAGCTCAATAGAATTGTCTAGCTCTAAACTATCTGCATAATCTACAAATTCTTCTTTTGTATTTACTTCATTTTCTTCCACAAAATTGAATTTTTTGGCTTTCCGAAGATGGTCGAGCGCAGTATTTGTTACTATACGTCTCATCCAACCTTCGAAAGAACCCGAAGATTCAAAAGATGTGATTTTGTCAAAGATCTTCATAAAGCCTTCTTGAAGAATATCTTGTGCAGTATCTCTATCGTTTGTGTAGCGCTGACAAACAACAATCAATTTACCATAGTAAAGTTTGAATAACTTCTCTTGGCAAAAACGATCGTTTTTTATACAACCGGCAACAATACTATCCAACTGCTCTTTCTTATCCACCTTTGTGCTTATAGTTACTTGACGTTAATTAATTTAATACGTTGCTTAAAATTAAAATTTTTTAGCCGAAGATTTAAAATAAATGATAAAAAATCAACTCGTCTCATTCAATTGTTTTAATTTTGCAATGTAAACGTTAAATTTTAACAAAAATAATACTATGAAAGTAACAGTTGTAGGTGCAGGAAACGTAGGTGCTACGTGTGCAGACGTACTAGCGCAAAGAGAAATCGCTAATGAAATCGTTTTGTTAGATATCAAAGAAGGTTTTGCAGAAGGTAAAGCATTAGATATTTGGCAAAAAGCTCCAATTAACTTGTATGATTCAAGAACAATTGGTTCAACAAACGATTATTCAAAAACTGCAAATTCAGATGTAGTTGTTATTACTTCTGGACTTCCAAGAAAACCAGGAATGTCTCGTGATGATCTTATCGCTACCAACGCTGGTATTGTTAAAACTGTTACTGAAAACATTATCCAACATTCTCCTAATGCAATCATTGTTATTGTATCTAATCCATTAGATGTAATGACCTATTGTGCATACTTAAATGCAAAGGTAGATTCCTCTAAAGTATTTGGAATGGCCGGTGTTTTAGACACTGCTAGATACCGCGCTTTCTTAGCGGAAGAATTAAATATATCTCCAAAGGATATCCAAGCTGTTTTAATGGGTGGGCATGGTGATACGATGGTTCCACTTCCGCGTTACACAACAGTTGCTGGTATTCCTGTTACTGAATTGATTTCTACTGAGAAATTAGACGAAATCATCGAAAGAACTAAATTTGGTGGTGGAGAAATCGTTAAGTTATTAGGAACTTCTGCTTGGTATGCTCCAGGTGCTGCAGCAGCTCAAATGGTGGAAGCTATTGTTCGTGATCAAAAACGTATTTTCCCTGTATGTGCCTGGTTGAATGGGGAGTATGGAATGAAAGATATTTACTTAGGTGTACCAGTTGTACTTGGTAAAAATGGTATCGAGAAAATCATTGAATTACAATTAAATGCAGAAGAAAAAGCATTATTGGATGAATCTGCAAAAGCAGTAAAATCAGTAATGGATGTTTTGGATAACATGAATGTTAATGCATAATCACTAGAAAAAAAATCTATTTATACAAAGCCTATCAATTTAATTTGATAGGCTTTTTTTATATAAATCAGATAAACTTCCTATTTGGAAACTAATAATCATTAACCCTTTCATTATATTTAGCTCTTTGTATTATTGAGTTTTAAAACACATAACTATGCACGTAATTAACGTTTTTGGTTTGGGTATTCTGTATCATGTATTGGAGTTGCCAAAAACTTTAGTTACTCGAATTGAAGCCGTAGCAGAGGAAGCGCATGTTTCTTTTTCAGATGTTTTTTTTGACTTTGATTTATTAGAAAAATGCGGAAGTATGAGCTTTATGGAATTACCATTCCAACAACAAGGTGTTGGATGTTTGATTCATAATGATACAATTCTTGAAATTAGACACCAACGTAGAAAATTAAAACAGTTTCACCTCAATGATTTGTGGAGCAACGAATATCTTTTTCCAATATACAATACAAAAGATCAATTATTTAATATCAAAAAAAAAGATGAATATCAATATTTTTTTCTGTATCAAGTGATAAAAGGTCGAATTGTAAAATATTTAATAAATACTTTTAAAGGTATTGACCATTTAGAATTCGAAACAACGCAGTTCACCTTCGAAAATCAAACTTTTAGTATGTTAACGGGCATTCAACATAATGGGGTAGGTTTAGTAGCAGAAAGTGATGATTCTGTGGTAATTGAGCAACATGTTCTGAAAGTTTAATTGAAACTCTAATCTAAACCCTTTTTTAAATCGTCAAATTTGGATTGCATAGTTGGATTACCCTTCGTTAATTTTTTAATTGATAGGTCTTCAGCCTTATTATTCGCAAGACGTAAATGATTCTCTGAGGATAATAAAGCTTCTTTTGTTTTTTGTAATTGCGTTATTGATTTATCGATACTTTCAATTGCTTCATGAAACTTTTTACTCGCATTATGGTAATTTTTAGAGAATCCAAGTTTAAATTCCGTGATACTTTCTTCGAAATTAGTTATGTCGATATTTTGTTTTCGTTCGAATGCAAGCTGCCTTTTATATTCTAATGAATTCATTGCAGCATTTCGAAGCAAGGTTATTATTGGAATGAAAAACTGCGGTCTTATAACATACATTTTTTCAAAGCGATAGGATACATCTACAATTCCAGAGTTATAAAATTCACTTTCGGATTCAAGTAAGGATACTAATACCGCATATTCACATTTTTTTTCCTTCCGATCTTTATCTAATTCTTTAAAAAAATCCTCATTCCTCTTTTTTGTTGCCGTCTCATCTCCCTCGTTTTTCATTTCAAACATAATAGAGATGATTTCGTTTCCTTCCAGATCCATTTCCCGATATATATAGTCTCCTTTACTACCAGTTCTAGCATCGTTGTCTTTTTCGAAATATGCATTTGGAAATGCAGTTGCACGTATTTTATTAAATTCGTTCTCGCAATGTATTTCCAAAGATTCTCCAATCATTTTGGTAGAAAGTTTCTTTTTCATATCGATACGGAAAGCGAGTTCCTCATCTTTTATTTTGATAATTTCCTCTTTTGTTTTTAGTTGCGCATTGAATTTTTCAATTAATGATTTTTCGAGCAACTCTTTTTCTAAGTCCTTGGTTTTTATATTATTTGCTAATTCATCCCGTTCTTTTTCAATTTTCTGTACGGCAGAATTGATAAGTATTTGTTGTTGTAAAGCAGAGTTTTCAAGTTGCGCTTTTATTTCAGCAACATTAACTTCTTTAGAACGAATTTGCTCTGTCAATTCACGTTCTTTCTTTGCTAATTGTTCAACCAATTCTAACTCGTTTTTTGCTTTCAAATCCGCAATCTCACGATCTCTTTTTGATAGCTCCACTTGTAATGCATTTTTTAAATTAGCCTCCGTAAGTTGAATTGCATTAACTTTTTCTTTCTCTGCAAGATTCAGTCGTGTCTGTAATTCTTCTTCAAATTGATGATCTCGAACTTGTTTTAATATTGCTGCAAATCCTGCCTCATCTACTCTAAAAACCTTTTTACAACTTGGACATATTATTTCATTCATGATGCATTTTTAATTTAATAAGTGATAATTTGATTATAAATAAAAAAGGCTACTTCATAGAAATAGCCTTTTGAAAAAGTGAAAGTTATTATTCTTTAATGAATTTTAACACTTCCATTCCTTTTTGGCTAGAAATTTGTAAAAAATAGACTCCTTTTTCCAAATTGGAAACCGATATAGTATTTGTATTTTTAAAAGTATTAATCACTTTACCAGATTGATCCGTAATTGAAAAATTGACATTGGTTTCATCCTCGCCAATTAACTGCAAATTGTCCTTAACTGGATTTGGATAAATAGCATAATTCCCAAGTTGAATATTTGTCAATGAATTTGTTGAATCAACTGGTTTCGCATTTTTATCTGGATAAAATTTACTTAAAACAATTGTTTTATCTACCAATGGGTCTGGAGAAAGTTTGTATACAAATGCTTTTAAATTAGCATGTACATAAATGGGCAAATTGGAAATACTATGATCGTAATATTCATATTGATCTCGTTTCAAAGTTGCATCTACTATCCCAAAAACAGGCAGTGTCACTGTTGCATTTACTGAATCTTTTATGTGGTAACGTAGTACATTTTTATAAATTTTGAGCGCATCAATTTTTAAGGTTCCTATACCATCTACTTCAGCCATAGAAGATCCAGTAGCTGTAGCAGTGATTGGTAAAGTTGCATACGTATAATACAATGTTCCGGATAGTTTATCTGTTTTCTTTGAGTTCAATCCAAAAGGATAGGTATGCGTAATTTCTGGATCCGTATTAAATACAGCTCTTACATCTCCTAATTCTTTCGTTGAAAAGAAATATCCAAGACAATTTCTTTCGGAACTAGTAGAATTATAATAGGAGGTAAGGTAGTTCTCTAATACAATAGCTTTATTAGAAGTGGTATATAAAGATTTATATTGGGTATTTGATGGATCAATAACAGAGATCAAAGAGCGCTTAGTTGAATCTGGAATTAATACACTTGTAAAATCCCATACCGCATCAGCACCTTTAAAATTCTCATAATTACTTGTTAATGAGTCACAAATAAACATAGAAACAGACGAACCAATATTCGCTTCATTGGCTTGAGTGAAATTTTGAGAAAAAGCTTTACCGGTCAACAGTAAAGCAACTAATAGTAGTTGTTTTTTCATAATTAAAATTTTGATTCTTAAATATAACGATAAAAAATACGATTGGTTGTTTTAAATTACCGAAACCATAAGAAATATTTATCTTTATAAAAAATAAAATCTCTCAGATATGATGCATCTTGGCCAATTCAATACACTTTCGATACTTCGTTTTACAGCACCTGGTGCATATTTAGGGGATGATGAAGATAATGTAGTATTATTACCAACCAAATATATACCGGAAGGAGCTGAGATAGGTGAGGATATTTCTGTCTTTTTATATTTAGATTCAGAAGATAGAATTATTGCTACTACGCTAAAACCTTTGGTTGAATTAAATGAATTCTCTTGCCTTAAAGTTAATCAAGTAAGCCACTTTGGTGCATTTATGGAGTGGGGGATAGAGAAGGATTTACTCGTGCCATTTAAGGAGCAAAATCAAAAAATGGAAGAAGGAAAATCTTATATTGTTTATCTTTATTTAGATGAGGCAACACAACGATTAGTGGCTTCTTCTCGAATTCGTCGCTTTTTAGAATTTGAACGCATACTTGTTGAAGAAAATCAAGAAGTTGATTTGCTTATTTCCAATACTACGGAATTAGGTAAAAATGTAATTGTTAACGATACGTATAGTGGACTTATTTACAAAAATGATATAATTCGTCCATTACGATACGGCGAAAAGTGCAAAGGATACATAAAAAAAGTACGTGAGGATGGTAAACTAGATGTATCTCTTGAGAAAATAGGGTTTGTAAAAATGGAAGATACCTGTGAACGTATTATACGTTATTTATCTGAACATGAAGGAAGAATGAATTTGACGGACAAAAGTGATCCAGATACCATACGCGAAGAAGTTGGAATGAGCAAAAAAACATTTAAGAACGCAATTGGTATGTTATATAAGCAGAAGTTAGTTGTTATTAATTCCGATCATATTCGTTTAGGAGATTTCTAATACTTACATCTATTTAACATAATATATGTCATTAACAGAAAAAATCTGCCCATGTGGTAGAGATAGTAAATTATACAATGATTGTTGTTTTTTAGTTCATGCTAATATTCATAATGCTTTAACAGCAGAAGATCTTATGCGTTCTCGATATTCCGCTTTTGTACTATGTAATGGCGACTATTTATTACAAAGTCATGCAAAACAATTTCGTGATGCATCAATGATACACAATACAATCTCTTGGTCAAAATCTTTAGTCTGGAATCGTTTAGAAATTATATCATCAGAGAATGGATTAGAATATGATTATATAGGTACAGTTGAGTTCAAAGCTTATTATCAAGAAAATAACAAATTGAAATGTATTCATGAGAAATCTTCATTTATTCG
>JBIIKZ010000049.1:0-17684 GCA_044232905.1 Crocinitomicaceae bacterium | reverse complement strand
AGGCATCACAGAATCATTCCATTTACAAAAATTAATCATTTGGGAAAACGGCCGCATTGAACTAGGGTGGAACCTTACCTTTACCAAAATCCATCACCGTACCCTTAGGACCAGCGAAGTTGAATGTTACAGCCATTCACTTTGGTTCACACGAGCAGGATAACAGAAAATACAATTTCTGGGGCTTTGATGGCGGCGTGAATGTGAACCCAGGTGGTGTAGATGTGAGAGGAACGGGCTTGAAGTATTTTTATACCATTGACGACGATACTAGTAACAACAAACCACATAAATCCTATATTTCGATTGACAGTTTAGCCATCGATTTAATCATACCAGGTGATGCAAGCAGGGAAGACGCAACGGTGCTTATCCATGGATTTTTAGCTGTCAATGGCGCAGAGTACATGGGTGGAGTAGATGTCAACCTACCGAAGGTAGGTATCTCTGGAGGTATGGACATGCGTTTTGACACGAAGTACCCCGCTTGGATTATTGATGCCCATTTGGATTTCCCATCCCCGATTCCATTAGCCTCAACAGGATTAGGGATTTATGGCTTTAGAGGCTTACTTGGAAAACGCTATGTTGCCACCAAACACGCCACGGGACTTGATGATACCGCAAGTTGGTTTGATTATTACAAATCCAAAAAGAATGCTCCCAATAGAGAAGGAGTTAATTTAGGTAAGTTTGAAAAACCAACCCAAACCTCTTCCAGTAAAAAGCCTTTTTCAGTAGGTGTAGGAACAACCATCGCCACTACAGCAGATGAAGGAAAACCATTTTCAACCAAGTTGTTTTTACTCCTTTCCATGCCAAGTGTCATTTACTTGGAAGGAAAAGCCAATGTATTAGGTCCGCGCGTAGGGTTAGATGGTACCGATCCACCGTTCTTTGCCGTTGTAGCCTATGAACCAAAGAAATCCGTAGAATTTAGTTTTGGTGCCGATTATAAGATTGGAGAGCAAGGTAGGATATTAAAACTGTATGCCGAAGTAGGAGCAGGCTACTTCTTTGATAACCCAAGTGCTTGGTACATCAACTTTGGTACAGAAAAGAAACCAATCACCTGTGAGGTATTGAGTTTGTTTACAGCCAAATCGTACTTGATGATTAATCGCAGAGAAATCAAGACGATGGCACGTGTTGACTTTGGGTTTAATAAATCCTATTGCAAGGGAGTAGTCAGGGCACAAGTCAATGTATACATAGAAGTTGGAGGACACATTAGTTTCTTAAAACCACAGATCGGAGCATATGCCAAAGTAGGTGGAGGGGTTGATGTTAGTTTTATGGGATGTGGATTCTTTATTTCAGTGAACACAACCCTAGCAGTCGAAGTACCGAACCCATTCTTGATTTATGGATCCGCAGAACTATGTGTTGGCGTTCGTATTTTAAGAAAACGCTTTGAGAAATGCTTTACCGTTGAATTTAAATGGGAGAAAGCCCCACGACCAAGCCACATCGATCCGATTTATCCATTACCATTAGAAGGCAACCAAACCACCCAACAAGCGGCATTGAAAGCGATGGCAAAGGCAGTCAACATAAAATCCAATGAGGTATTTATGTTAGATGCCTATACAACAGCACCAGACCCAAATACAGTTGTTCTTGAAATGCCAATTCCGCTGGATAGCTATATCGACATTCAATTCCAAAAAGGCTTAAATCCATCGGACAACGTAAATAAATTAATAGGAGGTTATACCACACCAGCCTTGGCCAGTGATTACACAGAAACCCTACCACCACAACCTATCCATTACAAGCAAGAGCATGCCTATGGATTGGAAAACATCACCATAGAGATGAGTGATAATGGTTCTGCTTGGTCACCTTATAATCCGTATACAGCGATGTTAACTCCAGAGGAGTTTACGCTTTTTGATTCCGAGAAGAGTAATTACAAAATCGGGTATTGGCAGAAGAAAGGCACAGCATATGACCATTTGCGTATACTATCACAATCGCCATTTTCTTACACCGATAAGGATGTAGCAGGAAAATACGTTCCAGAGAAATTTGGATTAACCGCTGGGATGTTGTTTTGTGAGCGAAGAAAGGTAGAGAAGCGTTGTCAAAGTTGGGAGAATGTAGCCACCGACAAGGTGTTTGCAAGTAATTCCAAGAATACAGGAAATACCATCAATTATACTTTTTCACAACCAGCTAAAGTAATGGAGTTTCCAAACGTGTTTAATATTCAAAAATCAGTTTGTTTTGAGGAGGGCGAATTACGCGTAGATTTTCCAAAATCCGTGCGAAGTATTAGTTTAAAAGCCTTCACGTATTTAACCTCCATTGATGTGTTGGGGTATACTGGTAAAGAACGTAAAGATTCTAACTTGGTTATTGCTCAGACGATAAGTCGAGATGAATTATTGTCAGAAATCGATTGGAAACTACCAAAAAATGTAAGTGCAGACTTTTTAATTATCCGAGTAAATTCTTCAGATAAAACGAAGATAAATACTTTGTTACAGCAGTTAAATGTTTTAAAACAACAGCGAATATCTATTATTGATGTTACAATGATTGCCAGCATAACTGCTCAAATACAATTGTTAGAGACTGCAATAGCTAATCAATATAGTGTGTCAAAGTGTGTCACCCCAGCAGACGACCCTTATTCAGGAAATACAATCGATCCGATAATCTATCAACAGATAGCAGACACGGAGGGTGAGATCGTGGTTATCACCACCGAAATCACCACCCTTACTACTCAATACACAACAGCTAAAGAGGAGTTAGCAGTGTTGGAGCAGAAATACAAAACGTGCTTTAAAAACTTGTGCGAGTATCAACTTCCACCCAATGCCTTATCATGTTTGAAGGAGATGAGTTTACTTCCACCAGCCGATGGCGCAACGGATGCGGAGTATGCTACTTTTATGGCAGATGTAAGCAAGTTTATCGACGATATCCATTTAGCAAGTATCCAGTATTACATTGACTTGAAGAAAGTATGTCGTGATATGAAGCTGTATATTGAGAAGAAGAAAAACTACATACAGACCCTCTTCAAACAAATCGAAACAAAGACAAGCAAACTACACAAGTTACAAAAAACACTAGAAGACTTAAACGCATACATTACAGCCCATACGGGTATAGGATATGTACGACCAGAGGGATATGGAAGATGTGGAACTTTTGTTCATCAGTTGTGTTGGTTAACCGTAGAGGACGAGGTGTACAATCAAGCCATTGTAGCCCAAGCAGCCATTCAAGAAGAGTATGAAGCGATGGTCAAAGGAATGGAACATACCTATAGTCCAATATGGAGACCGAACACGAAATACCGTATCGGTTTAACGGTAAGCGACAGGGTAGATGGTTCAGCACCACAAGTCAAAACCATTTATTACCTATTCCACACCAAAGGACCAGTAGGACATTGGCATTTAGAAGAGAAGGTAAAAACAACTTACTTGTCTTTAGCATCCAATGTAACTGAGCAACAAACCAAAGAAGCTGCAAAACAAAAAATGCTTACTTCCTTGAAAGCCTATGTTGATTACACCAAATCATATCCAAATGCGGATGGGAATGTGATAAATGCCAAGCCATTGTTTTACAAAGAAGGGAAGTTGAACTTGTTTTATAGTGAGCGTTACGTGTATCACTTCTTTAACAACTGGCCAGTGTATAACAATCAACCAGTAAAAACAGGGGAGTTGGAGGTAATCATCAAAGACCCATCGGAGGACATCACCTATACCAATCCACCTACACCAACGTTTTTAACAACCACAGAACCATCCAAAATATTGGCCTATGCAGGGAGTTTAAGATGGGAGAAGGACATTACTCCATACTTAAATCGTTCAGCGAGTTTATTAAGCAACTTGGCTGTACCAACCCTAGCAAATCCGGGGTCAAACATTGAGGTATGTATTCAAACGGGCGGTTTACCTATCCAACCAGCAAGGGTAAAAACAACCATCATCCCAATGTACTTAAAACCATTGAAGTTGTATACAGCTTTGTTCAATAACAAGTTCAATGGAGTAAACAAAGAGGTACATCAGTATGTGTTCCAAACATCCAGGTATGGAGACTTTACCGAGCAGGTGATGAGTTATCAGTTGGAAGATAAGGATAAGAACCAAAAGGAGGCCATTTTTCAGATAAAACTGACATCAAACAGCGATAAAGTGATGGCAAGAAAGATCGTGATGCGAACGCTGCCAAGTGCAACCGAGACGGAATACCAGCGTGTGGTATCCACCTATGCTGACCCGTTCGATCAGTTGATTTATGGTGCTTATCGCTTAAGTCCAATGGAGATACCCATCTCAACAGAGTTTAACGTAGTTAGGGATGAGAAGGCGAACATTGTGGGAATTTGGATACGTAATCCAGAACCGTTTAACGACCCGAAATTACCGAGAGGCAAGAACGAAGGAGACGCCTTAGATACAACCGACGTTATTACACAAACGCTTGAGATTATCGGTGCTAAAAAGAACGAATACAGCTTTTTATGGAATAAAGACTTAACTCAAGTATTTATCATGAAAAGCACCGGAAACATCCTAGAAGCCATTCCATTTGCTAGAAGCAGTGCACAGGATTTTACTTTACGCTTCCGCTTTAAGTTCATGTTATGGGATGGAGCGAAATACAACGCAGACCCTGCAATAAGACATATAGTGGAAACGCCAGAGATTGTGTTTGCAAGAAACATCAAAAAAACTTTAAAAGAAAGTGGATTTACGATTCCATCCAATGGCCAATCGATTGAAATACCCTTTGCACAACAATATTTTAACAATAATAATTCGATTTAAGAGATATGAGTAGAAGATTTGATTTAGAGGATAATGCTGTAACTTATAGAAACAGAATATTCCAATCCAAAGAATTGTATTTGCAGGCAGTAGGCTCAACTGAGAATATGTCAGATGGCACACCGGAAGGTTTTCACTTACGTTGGGATTTTGTAAACGAATTAAGAGGAAAGCATTTACCAAAAGGAACAGCAACATCATTTACAAATGGGTTTAACAAAGCGAACGATTATGTTCGGGTATTACGATCCAGCTACCAAGAGACTTTTCCAACGGTTGTCAATTTTGATTTTGATAAGCCTTACAATGTAGATAATGATGAAGCGATTTGGGCTTTTACTAACCTGAACACAGATAGGACGGTTTATCTAACCTTTGAAAATAAAACTGCCTATAAAGCAGTCACAGGAATTGATCCATTAACCAATCCAAAAGCGTTTATAACGAGTTATGGGGCACATCCTATTTATGTGAATGTAGAAGGTGAATATTTTTTTGCAACCTCATTATTAGTTGACAAGGACGCTTTGAATCCAGTTGTTAAAACAGAATCAATTACACGTTTCGAGGCAAACACTTCGGATACGCCGTTTACTGAAAGTGATGAGTTTATTTCATGTAGACATCAATTTGGAAATGAGAATTCTGGTCTTGATGTATTAAAAGATGGAACAACGTATACAGATAAATCACTGTTGGTGCAAACTATTGTAAACAACGAAAGAAATTGGCTAACTCAAGAGGATACAGGTGGATTACTTTTAGAGCAAGGTAAAAAGTATGCCAATTTACTAGTAAATGGAGATTTTGAAAATTCAACCTTAGGCTTTGAATCACAATATACCTTATCTGATGACACTGGATATGGAAATTATAATATCGTTTCAGATCCATCTATAATTACAACAGCATGGAACGGAAGTCCAAGATCAGGTAAACAGTTCTTTATTGCTGATAGTGCAATAAATCCTTCGTTAATAGTTTTAAGACAGGCAGGGATAAATGTGATAGAAAACAAACACTATGAATTTAGTGGTTATATAACGAATTTAGCTGCACATAATCCATCTATTATTGAAGTGAAATTTATTGATAGTAGTGGTAATTTTGAAACACAGACATTTCAAAGTGACTTAGGACAAGGAAACTGGAGTCATTTTTCATTTAATTGGAAAGCAGAAAATACAACAACAGTTACGATTGAAATCCGAAGTATCAATACGGCAACAAGCGGAAATGACTTTGGATTAGACAATTTATTTTTTGGTTTAAAGAAAGAGCAACCTGTAAAAGTTGCAAAGGTATTTTCTGAAAATATGTCATCATTTCGCTTTCAGGTTGATGAAGGAACTGAAATTCAGGAGATACAATTGGAAACATATAAAGATTATTACTACGGAGCGGTAAATAATCAAAACTTAACTTTTGTTGAAAATCTATACCTGACTAATAATACCTCATTGGCCTTACAAAGATTGAATAATACAAACGGAACAGAGGTAGATAAACTATTTGATATTACAAATTGGAGAAGATTTCAAGATGATGTAAAAGTAAATATTACTAATTATACTGAAAAGTGGAATAATGATGACCCATCAAAACCAGATATCAAATCGATTGTAGATCAGTATATTACTTTATCGACGGATAGAACAAAAAATAATCCTTTAGGAGCTATCGATGCTTATCAACCAGAGGATGAAAGTGGAACTGCAACGATCAATACAATTGATATTTTAAATACAATTGCAACGGATTACCATATTGCTAGAATGTTAGGGTTAGGGTTGATTAATAATCCAATAGCCGATGAAAATACACCTTACATTTACTTTGTTGAATACATGATTGATGCAAAGTTATCGTATTTGGCTGAAGGCAGATATTTTCATACCTACATGACCTTGCCGATAACCAAGTCAGAACACAAACCTTGTATAAAAGTTGATTTGAACCACGATCCTGTATATGGGATTTACAAAGATGATGGTTCACATGAATTATCAACATTAACAGATGCGCATGGATATACACCCATTGGAACTTCACGTTTTGTGAATTTATTTCAGGAGGTCGACCCAAATGCGGACCCAGTAGAAGATTTTACAGGACAATTATTCTTTACTCATACAAAATTATTCTGTTCAAATACGTATACAAGTCCTATTCTTTTTGGATTAAAGTACAAAAAGCAAGGCGAAAATACATGGAGAAATCCGGAATTAATGCACAACAAAGAGGGGTGGTATAATCCAGATTCTGAAATCCCGGAAGTTGCACCATCGCCATTGAATTGGGAAGATGAATTAGCACCGATTTTTTTACATAATGAAAAAGAAGAAGGGATTCATGAATATGCGGCCTATGGTATTAATTGGTTTTCAAGAGCATCACAATTAGGAACGGATGCAGTTACAGACGAAACGGAATTTACATTTCCAAATTATCTCTTAGCTCCCTCTAATTTTAGAGCACAATTAATTCAACCAGAAGATTTAAATCAATTGATTTTTACCACTGCTGCTGAGCAGGCCATGTTAGATGGGATTACAGCACAAGATAAAACATTGGTAAGAGCAAGTTATAATTATCATTTTGTACATGATTTAGCTTATCAACGCTATCTTTCAACTGTTACGCCTGTAAAGCGCAATTTTGGAGAGTCTGTAGAATTGTTTTTCAGAACACAAGCACCTCAAATTATACAAGGGGCTATTAAAAGTGTGGATAATTCGAATGAAACATTGTCGGTGGTTAGAACCCGTTCCTATATTCTCGTTTCTCAAGGAAATACTGTAGTTAACCCGAATGATGTAGCAGTGCCAATTTCCCATTTTGTTGGTGGTTCGTTGGTGATTGACGAACATCAATATCCTATATTAGAGGTAGTTCAAGGACCAACAGGAGAGGGACCAATTTTTACGATTCCTAAAAGAAAAGAATCTATTGTAACACCAAAAGAGGATGGTAGTTATACAACATATGATGTATTACAAGGTCCTTTTGAATCTACCAATGCAACAAAGTTAATTTATCCAGCTGAAGACAATCCTTTCATGGCGTTAGAAAATACGGGGGAAGAAACGCATTGGACAGATGCACAAACAGGTGGAATAATATTGCCCGAAAGTGATAATCAAAATACTGCGTCATTGAAGATAAAAATTGGTCCAGCAACTCAAGATTGTGTGGCCGATGATTATGCCAATCCGTACACAGGTATATGGTATTTAAATGGTTATGAAGAAACATGGATCAATGAACGCCAAGAAGAAACAACACAACGTTTAAGAGGATTTTGGGATACTGCAACGATTACGCCAGTTACTGAAGCAACACAACCAGGAGTATACAAAATAGAGTTCGATCATTTGATTTTAGCAAATCATGCACAATTTGATACGCACCAAGTAAATTGGTTTTTGGGGAATATTCGTATTGAAAAACCGGGTACACCAGGAGTAAATTTTGTGAATGAGAAAATTCCATTTGAAGTAATATCTACGGGGAATATCGGTAGTACAACTGAAAAGTTGATTCTATACGTTATTGATTCATCACCCGTTTTGAATGAACAAGGAGAAATAGAAACTGGAAATGACCGAATAAAACTAGGAGGGGATGTAAAAGTAAATTACTATCCTGGTTATAAAGTGTACTTACGAAATATTGATTCTACTATTTTCAAAGGGACAACTATTTTAAGTGGTTTTGTGAATCATGAAAAGCGCACCTATATGGGAGCTAGAACAATTGATACTGCAGAAATCAAAGCTGGAAATCCGTTAAGATATCAATCGTTAATTTCTACACCTGCTACCATTCTTGCACAAGAGATAATTCTTCCATTAGTTCCTGAAAAACCTTCAGGAGGGCCTTATGCAACGATGCCAGATTTTTACGGAAAAGCAACGTATACGTTTACAAATACATTCAAACATGAGCCATTTGCGATTGTATTTATGCGAGCAAATGAGGATATGATTTTGGATGCACTGTATGAAAAGACAATTGCGATTGAAGTCAAAGCAGCATTAAAAGCGAAGAAAGAAGAAAATGGAGACCCTTTTTACGTAGATCGATGGAAAAACCTATTGAGTTTTAATTACGACTACACAAATGCTGATCCAAATTTAGATCATTCGAATGAAAATGGAAATTTTAGAACTTTTGAAGGGTATAAATTTCCAAATCCTAGCAAATCTATTCAAGTGAGTGAATACGATGCTGTAACAGATAAATATGTACTGGTAACAAAATCGGTTTTTGGAACCTATTCGAATTTAAATGAGATTAAAGACAAGATTAAAGAGGCTGTTTGTAGTGCATTTTTGCCATTAACAGAGCAACCAATTTTATATCAATATATCAATAGAAAAACTCCGGTCAACAAAAAACAAAACTTAAGAACTATTTCAGGAGAATATTTGAAACCAACTGATGCTGATTTCGATATGGCTCCAATGGTAATTAAAACGGGTAAATCAAATTGGGAAATTCAATTTACCGACTTCACGTTAGACGGTGCTTCCAATGAAGTTTATTTCTATTGTGCCAGGGAAATTGGAAACACAATGATGATGGGGGATTTTAGTGAGGTAACCTTACCTGTAAGATTAGTGAATGCTTTTCCAGCGGAAGAACCAAAAATAACGAAAACTACAGTTCAACTTCAAGACCCGATCGAAGAGATTAATCCAGCTGTAAAATTCGAATTTGCAGGATATCACGAAAATCAAAATATTCGTAAAATACGTGTTTATCGAACAAATAGGCAAGTTGATGCCATGACTTTACGAAGTATGAAAATGGTGAAAGAAGTAGTGTTGGATGAAACGCAATTAGCAGCAGATTTAGTTCAAGTTACGGATGATTTTACCAATGAAATGGTACCTTTTGGAGATACACTTTACTACCGCTTGGTTGCTTTGAGAGAAGTGGAATATGAGCAAAAAGTGTCTGGGCAAAATGAATTACAAGTTGTTACAGAATATGCTTTTTCAAAACCATCAAAACTAGTTTTAACAAGTGTAGTTGACACCGTAAATCCTCTTGCACCAACAGTTTCTGTATTGTGTGATGAAGATATCACAACGAATCCAGAACTGATAACAAATGTGCGTTTGACTTGGGATGCAACAGCATACAATGCAACGTATTATGTGTATAAAATGAACTCATCGGGAAATTGGGTAAAAATTCATGAACTTAAAACCAATGATTTGCACATTTCAGTTGAATTAGTTGATACTTCATTAGAAACAAGCACGCTTTCTAAACGCGATTCGGAAGATGATACCTTGAATATATATCACCGATTTAAAGTGGATGTGATTAATTCTTCTGGATTAGTGAATTTGGAAGAGAATCCTGTAATTATTTAAAATAAAGAACAATGCAAGTAGTTACTAATACCATTTTTCCAATAGCTTTTGACTTTGTCAATCTATTGAATACAATGGCACAAATGCAACCAAGCGCCAGTGTTTCTTCGCTTGATAATGCTGTTGGTAGTAAAGAATTGACTGTCATGAAGCCGGGTTCAAATCAAGTACTGTGCTTTTGTTCGATGTTGGAGAATGGTCAGTTGAATGTACGTGAATTTGCCATGGAAACTAAAAAGAGTTTCGGGAACTGTTGTGAATTGGAAGAGTTAAATACTATCGACACGAATTACTTGATTACAAGTGTAAAACATGCGAATAAAAAAGATGTTTGGTTAGTTGCAAAACACCTTCAAAATAATGAATTTAAATCATTTTTATTGACTGAATCGAATGTGTCATCAATTCCAGTGTCTAGCTTTGTTGGAAAAGTATTTACCTCCAACTTATTTTTAAATTCTGTCCTAAAAAGTAATTCTGCAACCAATCGCATTGTATTTAAATCAGGGATTTCAAACACAATTACATTTTATGATTTTAACCCAATTACAGGAAAAGTATCTAATGCAAAATTCGTAGAAAGTTATAATGGTAAATCGTTTGCGATATCCAATGATGGGAATAAACTATATGTATCAAAAGTTCAAGAGAACCAAGAACGTGTTTACGAGTTAGATTTTAAGTTTGGAGGAATCTTTTCTATCGTTTCCAATGAAAAATTATTGAAAACGATATCGAATGATGTTATTAAAAACCTGTCTATAACAGAAGATAATAGATTGCTTGTAACAACAAATAATCCATTGAATTTTACATTAATATTTCCTTCAAATCTATCTAAAAACTCCAACTACTCTCGAACAGAAATAACCAAAGAGTGTGGATGTAATGAAAAAGCAACGATTGGTTGGGATAAGCCAATTTCCCCAACATGGAATGAGTGGAAGGGTGGTACAGGACCTGTAATTGATGTGACTAATGCTCAATGGGAAGAAAATAGTAATTTATTAGTTGGTAGAGATTCATTTCGAATTCAAGATTATCCCTTATTAAGTACAAAGTTTGCACATTCGACTCTAGTTCAAAATCAGTCAGAAGATACTGATGTTTATTACTCTTTTAATCAAACATCGGATGGAATATCTTTTCAATTCAGTGATGAAAATGGTGTTAATGTCAGTTTATCAGTAAATACTCCAGTTGAATTCGATCCAAAATCAATAAGTTATATCCGAAATGTATATCCTACAACAATTGATTCAATTGGAAATATACCGAATGTTTGGGTAGAGATAGAGACAATTGAAGGGGAGGTGTTCACCTATTCAGGAGTCACGTTTCCAGCATTTGTTGATTCTCAAGCTGCTTTTTGTCGTTTGCAAGAAGAAGATACGTTTAATTTATTGGATGAATACGGGAATTACTTGGATTTAGAAACGTGTGAAGTATATATTCCGCAGGATTCTAAACATCTAATACATGAATTCAATTATATATTGACAACAGAAAATGGAGAGCATTTAAGTTGGGACAATTCTTTGCTAATTAACAATTACTAATCAAATAAAAAATAAAATATGGCAAATAATCGTAAAATTTCTGAATTACGAAGAGCTTATCAAATCACAGAAAATGATTTGATACCAATTGTAAATAACGGTGAAACTAAAAACATTTCAGTGGCTCAATTGGTTGGACATGATACTGGTTGGCAAAATATTAATGTAAATTCAAACTATCCTTATCCATCTGGTTGGGCTCTACCTCAATATAGAGTTATTGGTGAAACGGTTCATTTGAGAGGAAGTTTGTATATACCTTATGCTCCAACTTCAAAAGTTCTGGTAGATACTAATTTTGTATCTTATACAGAGTCTGGATTTTTGTTTTTTAATTCAAATTCAGGAGTTAATTTACCTTACGAGGCAAGTCCTAGTTTACGATTTCTAAAGTCGAACGTAATTCTATCTAGAAAGCTTGATTTTATTCAAAACGAAATATCTTATACTATTCCTATTGTTGCTACAGTTTTATTTATAATTAATACCAATGGGACATTTCAACTTGCTGGTATTTTTGATTATGAAGATTTACCAACAGTTATAGATTCTTTTGGGGCACATCCGCATAGAATTATCTCAACCAATATTGTAGCAGGGCAACCATTCCCTGATTATTCTCAGGTGAGCGTTGGAGTTGGTACCAATCATGTAATGTCTATTCCTCCTTTAACAATAAACAATGTTCAAGTATTAGCGCCTGAAAATATTGATACTACAAAGATTAATCATTTAGGTGGTTTTGGAATTTCATTAGATGGAATTTCTTATTTGAATAATTATTTCAATAAGTATTCAAAAAGTTTATACGAATAAAATTACTACTATGTCAGATAAATTTATAAGCGACTTAAATCGTGCAAAAGATTTAAATTCGTATGATTTAATACCAATCTCACAAGGAGGAAACAATGTGGAGCTAAAAGCTTCTGTTAGTCAAATTTTTGGTGATGATTCTCAGTGGCTGAGATTTAATTTAAACAATAATTATCGCCATCCTGATCCTACTAATTTTCCCAAATATCGAAAAGTTGGAAAAGTAACTCATTTAGGGGGTACTTTGTATATTCCTTATGTTTTTGGAGATGAAACTCACAACTACCAGAGTGTGAAGGTAGATTCGAATTCTTTTTATAATAATAATGGTGGTAGTCTATTTTTACGATCTCAAAATAATACATTTAGTTGTATGCTTTTAGATGCAGCTCCTGAAAAATCTGTGTTTTTTAGAAATATTGTTCTAACTCAACGATATGTTGTAGATCAATTAAATTACAATTCGAATGATGATTATAGTATTCCATTAACAACTGTAGTGACACTTGAAATTACATCATTGGGTAGAATTGCAATACATTCAATTGAAAGTCAAACGAATGGTTTAGCAAAGTCTAACCCTTTAACTCAATTGGCTTCAGTTTTGCCAAAGGATTCTAATTTCCCTTCATTTAATCAGGTAAATATTGGTCTTTCTTCTGAAAATGATGCAATTACAATACCTCCTTTTACCAATAATGTTTTGGTTCCGGAAGATATTAATACAACAAAAGCTTCGGATTTGGGTGGTTTTCGCATTGATTTAAGTGGATTACATTTTATTAATTCTAAACGTAAAGAATTGGATCTAGTATTTAATTGGGCTTAATAATAAATTTTAAAAATAAATATCATGTCAGATAAAAAAATATCACAATTAGAAAACTTATTAGCAGTAAATGCGGTAGGTACAGATTTTCTTCCAATTGTAAATGGAGGAACAACAAAACGTATTAGCTTAGATGCTTTAAAAGAAATTTTAACAGGTTTAGGATTTAATTTCCAAGAACTAGTATTTAATCCTACCACTCCATCAACAACTCCTTACTCCTTGTATGTGAGTGGAAATAGACCGTATTATGTAGATGGAGCTGGAATTTCGTATGATATAGTTTTGGATGGAGCAGATGCAGCTTTGAACACCTTGAATTTAGCTAATTTACCAACAGGTGAAATACCAATTGCCCATACGCTTTTTCTATCAGGCGACGATTTGTATTGGACCGATGGTTTTGGTGCTCCTCAAAAAGTAGTTGCTAAAAATGATGTAGCTGAGTTATATACTATTAAATTAATGAATCAAACAACGCAAACTCCGCAAGCAGCGAATACAATTTTTATTTACAATGATGAATTGTATAAAGTAGATGCTTCTGGAGAAACTTCAAAATTGATTACAGAAGGTAGTTCACCTAATTTAAATAAAGCTTCATTTTCTGACCAAACTACCTTGGTTGATTTACCGACTAATTCTGTCGTTTTTTATGAGGGAGAACTTTACTATGTTGATGGTGGACAATTAGCAAGAAAAGTGGTAACTCAAAATGATACTCCTAATTTTGATGAGGTTGTTTTAAATAATAGCACCACCCTTACAAATCATCAAGTAAATTCAATTTTTACTAAAGATGGACTGCTTTATTTTGTTGATGAACAATTGAATGCGGTAAAAATTGGATTAGGAGATTTATCACCAGCACTGGGATATACTGCTGAAAACGTAGCAAACAAAGCAACTGATTTCACTACAAAAAACAATGTATTATATCCAACTACGCAAGCGGTTTCAAATGAATTAGATGCTCGTATTGCTGCGATTGTGAATACTTCTCCTGAAGCATTAAATACCTTGAGTGAACTAGCTGCTGCGTTAGGAAATGATGCGAATTTTGCTACCACTGTTTCTACTCAATTAGGTCAAAAGGAAAACACTTCAAATAAATCAACATCGGTTACTACAGATGCTACTTCTGATGTTAAGTTTCCATCTGTGAAAGCTGTACACGACTGGGTGGATTCTAATTACCAAGCAAATTTAGGTTTTACTCCTGAAAACGCTGCGAATAAAGTAGCTGCTATTACTGGAAATGAAACAAGTACAACAAAGTTTCCTGTTATTAAGGCAATTTTAGATTATTTCTCGGCGGATAAAATCAAAGCAATTTTAGGAATTTCAACGCTATCTGGAAGTAATACGGGAGATCAAGATTTAACTCCTTTTACAACAGGATCTGGAACAGTAAATTATGTCCCAAGATGGTCGACTTCTAAAAACGTAACGAATGGTAGTATCCAAGATACGGGTAGTCAGGTTGCTATTGGTGAAGGAGATATAACGAATACGTTTTACCATTTGCATGCTGTGACTTCAAATTTTGCAGTGAGTGGTCGTTTTAAAACTCAAATTACGGGTTCTGTTGATGCTACAGGCTTAATTGCTTCTGCTACAGGTGTTACTTCAGGTTCTTTTAATATGGGACTTTCAGGTAAAGCTTCTGGAAATCCAACTTTAAACATTGGTACACAAGGGGTAGTTGATTTTACGTCAGGAACTTCAACTAATATTGGTGGTGAATTTTCTGCAACGAATGGTCATTATAATTACTCACTTCGTTTATTAGATGGAACGGAAGGTACAGGTAAGTTTTTAAAATCGGTAACTTCGGATGGTAAAGCGAATTGGGCGAATATCACAGCTGCTGATGTAAGTGGTGTTGAAGCATCTACAAATAAAGATACGGATGGTACTTTAGCTTCCAATTCGGACACAAAATATCCTTCTCAAAAAGCAGTAAAAACGTATGTTGATTCAAAAGTTGGTTCTGTCGTTACGGGCAAGATAACTTCAAAAGTGCAAATTAACTGTAAAACTGCTGGTTCCACTTTACTACTAACTACGGATAGTGCTAAAGGAAGATTTGTGATAACCAATGTGTGGTTTCATGCTGATACAATTGTTTCTTTAGGATTCACAGGACCATCTATTTCAGTAGGGCATACAGCTTCTAATTATGCTGATTTTGTAAGTAATCAAGCACTTCCAAATTCTTCATTTGCTGCAAATCAATTTACAGCGTTAACCTTACGCGCTGAAAGTTCTTCGCGTATTTCATGTCCTGCAAGTACGGGGATTTATGTTAAGGTAGTAACTGCTTCTGATGCAACTACCTATACTGGTACCGTTTTCATTGAGGGATTTTATATAGGATAGTCAAGAAGTACAAGTTGTTGGTGTATTCTTGAATCATCAGCAACTTGATTTTACTCACGTTATTTAGTTCGTTTTATTTTAAGCAATTTGATTGCTTACAGGTAATTTTTGTGTTTTATGTTTGATAATGTAGCATTAGATGTAGTGATAGGTTTGATATTTATCTTTTTGATATATAGTTTGTTGGCTACTACAATTAACGAGGGGATAGCAGCAAATTTGAATTTGAGAGGGAGAAAATTAGAGCAGGCCATTAAGCGTATGTTGGACGATGGATTCCATACCGAACATACTTTTTGGAGTGTGTTATTGGATGTCTTAAAATGTGTTTTTAAAAGACTTAAAGGGTTTGTCTATTATTTCAGATTTACTTGCCCAAAACCAAAACAAAAAGGGGAGATGTCATTTGTTGAATTATTTTATAATGAGCCTTTGATTAAGTATTTAGGTGAAAATAAAATTTCAAAAAGACCATCATATATTAGTGCTGATTTCTTTTCGAAAGCGGTTCTGAAAATTTTATTCGATAAAGGAAAATTGGAAGGGGATACTGCTTGTATTGAAGGTTTGGCTTCGGAAGAAAAATTTACTTATGTCAAACGTGGTGCTTCAACACTTCATGAAATTAGTGAGACAAAGACCTTGTTGTTAACCATGTTAGATAACTCTAATAACGACTTGGAGCTATTCAAAGAAAAATTAGAAAATTGGTTTGACGAAACGATGCACAGGGCTTCTGGCTGGTATAAAAAACAAAGTCAACTAATTACACTTTTGATAGGGTTGTCTCTAGCCTTCATTTTTAATGTAAACACAATTGAAATCGCTCATAAATTAGCTACGGATAAAAATGCAGCGCAAAAGATGACTTCTTTGTCTGTACAATATGTTGATTCACATAAAGATTCAACAGGTCATTTGTCGGAATACCACGACTCAATTGCAAATCTATACTTTAAAAAAACGGACTCTATTGTTAGATCGGACATAGAAAACGCAAATGCTGTGATTGGATTAGGATGGCATTTTCCAGAAACGAAAAAATGGATAGAGTGCAAACCTACATGGAAAAAACACACTACATGTAATCCTAGGTGTAAAAAAGAGATAGTTATCAAATTAAAATGGAAACAGAAGGTAGCTTTTATAATGGAAGGGTTGTCATTCCGGAAATTGCTAGGGTATTTTCTGACTGCTATCGCTATATCGTTTGGTGCTCCGTTTTGGTTTGATTTATTAAGTAAAGTCGTTTCTATTCGAGGGGCAGGTACGAAACCGGTGAGTAAGAAAGTGGAAAAGGAGTAGAGAGTAGAGAATAGAGAGTTGAAAGTTGAAAGTAAAAAGTTGAAATTATGAATACAGGAAAAAACGGAATTTTATTAATAGAACAATTTGAAGGGTTTAGACCCAAAATGTATAAAGATGCTGTTGGTTTGCCGACCATTGGTTTTGGTACCTTGATAGATACTGCGGAAGAAAAATACCTTCTAACGGCAACAATTACCAAAGAGCAAGCGGAAGAATTGCTTCGTAAAGAATTAGTAATGATCGAAAATAAGTTGAAAAGCATGGTGACATCCACGCTCAATCAAAATCAATACGATGCCTTGGTTTCTTTTGCTTATAATCTAGGAATCAACAACCTAAAGGCAGCCACATTACTCAAAAAAGTAAATCTTAATCCTGCTGATCCAACCATCAGAACAGAATTTAATAAATGGACCCATGCGGGTGGTAAAGTGTTAGCAGGTTTAGTCAAAAGAAGACAAGCGGAGGCTGATTTGTATTTTAAAGTGGGGTAGGTTAATATATAGTTAAATAAATAACTTTTAGAATGGCTGAAGTAGGGAAAAAGAACACAACTCAATTTAGAGATAATTTCAATATAAATTCTTACGAAATAGGT
>JBIIKZ010000100.1:0-5179 GCA_044232905.1 Crocinitomicaceae bacterium | reverse complement strand
CATCTGATGATGCAATTATTCCGTTCAATACCGATTTATATCAAGTAAAATGGACAAACATTCGTATCTCCTCTGAACAAGAAGTAGATGGTGTTCTTCATGGTATTTTAGAAGCAGATATTTTCGCAAAATACAATAGAGAAAAGAAAGAGATTGACAAAACGGAATTAAAGATAGTTCCAGAGACAAAAACTACAGAAGTTTTTGAAACGAATAGTTTTGAAA
This sequence comes from Crocinitomicaceae bacterium, assembly GCA_044232905.1. GTDB lineage: Bacteria > Bacteroidota > Bacteroidia > Flavobacteriales_D > Crocinitomicaceae > CANHVK01. The sequence continues at coordinate 4,954 of JBIIKZ010000100.1, read as the reverse complement.
ACATTCATTTGGAAGAGCCTGCTGCACCTAGTATTGAACCCAAAACTTTAGCGCAAAACAAAGGATGCTTTAATGCACCTAAAGTTGGTTGTTTACCCATGTTGAAAAATGGTTGTTTAAGTAGCTTACTTTGGTTATTTTTAATTTTGTTGCTATTAGGTTTATTTAGAAAATGTGCTTCTAACGATTTTGATAAAATAAATAAATCGGATTCAACCGAAACTAACCCCTTGGATACGCTTAAATTGAAGCAGGTAGGTAAAGATTCCTTAAACTATGACGAAACAGACAATCGAATTGAAACCATAAAAACAGTTTCATTACCAAACGTACAGTTCTTTACAAATAGCAATCAATTATTACCAACCTCTAGACAAGATTTAGATGGTTTAGCAAAGTACTTATTAGAGAATTTGAATGCTGAAGCAGAAATAATTGGTCATACTGACAACGTAGGTGGACTTCAAAAAAACATGAAATTATCGAATGATCGTGCAAACACCGTGAAAAATTATTTGATTGAAAAAGGGATTGATGGTAATCGCATGCAAGCAATCGGTAAAGGACCGACAGAACCAAGAGCATCCAATGATACACCAGAAGGAAGGTTAATGAATCGAAGAGTAGAAGTTAAAATTAGTCAACAATCAAGAAATTAGTGCGTATGGCTGAAACAGATACAATCTATTTAAAAGCTCAGGTAAGAGGTCATTTCAAATCCTTATTCCCAAGAAATACGGGGGATTATGAGATTAAAATGATACAGCCAACATCTGTTTCTATTTTTAATACAGAAGTAGTTGCTCCTTTTGATTTTGATGAATTAAAAGTTGGCCGTTTTTATGAGCCCTTGAAACCTCTTGAAAATGTAAGGGTATATATATCTGATTCTCAATATATCACTCAAACAATTTCTTCTATCTTATTTTTAGAGATGAAAATGGGAGATCAAATTACGATTGAAGGTGAGCCATATACCAAATTTGAAGCAGTTTGTTATTTCACCGTTTCTAAATTGATTCCAAAAGTTACTTTACCAGTTACTGAAAATAAGATTTTTCAAAAGATACCTAGAGGAATATTTAGTACAATTGGTCTTGGGACAAATTACGATAAATGGAGATTTGGAAAACAAACCGTAGATACAAGCATTAATTTACCATCTAAAACTACCGCTAATTTAGTTGCAGATATTTTTAAAATGTTAGGAGCTGGTTTGATAATTTCTTTGATACTTTGGAATACATCTTTTTTTCTAATCGGCACATTTTTCTTTTCATTCTTCATAATCATGTTGATAACACAACGAATTGGAGAGGTTTTTCCTTCATTCAAAGTTGGAGTCTTTTTTTTAAATACCTTGGCTTGGATTTGTTTGTTTGCTGGAGGTTTTAGTTTATTAAAAGGAAATTTTGCCTTAATTAATTTATTTTTAGTAGCAATTGGAATAAGTTTATTTTTTGCCTCAAGAAACGGGAAATTTTTTAAAATTTTAGGATGGATTTTGTTTATTGCGGCTATTGTCGGTTTTAGTCAACTAAATAAAACCAGTAAAAGAGGTGAAAAAGAGGATGAAAAATCTTTCGTAGAAAACGATACAAAGGATTGGGATTATAAACCAAAAGTCGAAAAAACAAAAGAAATCAAAGAAGGTGAAAAAGATACATTGGATGTGAAGTATCTTTCTCATTATATCTCTTGGATTGCAAATTTCAAAAAAGGATTCCAGACGCATCTAAAAGTGCGTGAAGATTATTATCATTTAGCAAAGTTGAATCATGAAAATCTGAACATTGCTGAATCAGAGTTTAGAGAATATTACAATCGTGTGTATGTGGAAATGATTGCTCAAAACCAAGATAAATTAGATAAAGTTATTGAAGCGTATGCTTACAAAGGCAAAAAAAATAATTTAAGCCGTACTCAATTTGCAGATATGGTTGTTACTTCCATACAAAGTATTCCATATTGTATGGTTCATGATTATTCCCATCAAAAAGCAGAACAAGTGTATGGAGCTAGTATAGCTAACTATCATGAAACAGGAGGACCTTGTCTTGCAAATGTGAAATTTGGTTTACAAGCGCCTGCTGAATTTATTGCTAATTTCAAAGGCGATTGTGATACACGATCTCTTTTACTATATTACATATTATCAAAATTTGGTTACGATTGTGTAGTTTTAGGTTCAACACAATACAGTCATGCAATTTTAGGGATTTCAGGGCCATATAACGGAGATTACGTTACTTACAAAGGGACAAAATATTATGGTTGGGAAACAACAGCCAAGTATTTTACACCAGGGAACCTCTCACCAGAGTGTAACAACATGCGATATTGGCAGGTGGTATTAGGAAAAATGAATTAATAATTTAAAAACAAAAATAACATGAACGCAACGTTTACAATTTCATTTATAGAATTAATAATTTCTATTGTAGTAGGGGTATTAACTGTCTATTTAACCAAGTTGGTTATGACAAAATTATATCTCAAGAAAACGAACGAACTGAATCCATATAAAAATACTTCTTTCATGATTTTTTTAAGTGGAACTATTTTTTCAGTTTCTTACATTGTATTTGGTATTATGGAACCCTTTTCTGCTACTGTGAAATTACTTTCGGCTCAGAATCAAGATGCATTAAGTTTAGTGTTTGATATTGCAAAATACCTATGTATGTTTTTGTTTTTAGGGTATTTATTTGGTGGGATGATTATATTCCTAGCTTATAAATTATTCTCCTCTTTTACAACTCAAGTAGATGAATATGAAGAAATTTATAAAAACAATTTAGGCGTAGCGGTATTATTATCGGTATTAACGATTGTAATTGCTTTATTTACGAAAAGTCCTTTTATTGTATTCGTTGAAACGTTAATTCCGTTTCCAGATGTTCCTGGATTGGTATAAGTTAATCTAAATAAAACTCTACAAATTTATAACGTAAATCTGTAAGAGTTTTTAGTTCATCTGTTGAAGAATATTTTCCTTTGAAGTCCAATAAATGCTCTGCATAAAGTTTTTTGATTGTACTAAACTTAGCGAGTTCGTGTAAGGTTTTAAATACTTTTCAAGATAACATTCCAGGTTTTTCACCTAAAAATATTTTAGTAATTCAATTGATGATATTTTTTTCTTCCTTGATTTAATTGTCTGGTTGAGGTAAATTTAATAATATATAGACACTTTCTAACACAATCCAATCATCCTGTTTACCTAAAAAAGGTGTCTCATCTTGAATCACATCTTGCTTCGAGAGGTAATAAGTCAATGCTAAATCTATGAGATGCATTGTTTTCTCGTTGCGAAGCAGTAAAAGTTTTTGACACAAATGCGCTATTTCAAGTTCAATATCTTCTCGAAACTTAGGTGTATTTTCTAGTTGCGTACTAATTTCTGTAAGACCCTGTTTTTGAGGTACGATTTGTTCTAATATATGAATAACCTTTAAGGAATCGTTTTGATACGCATAGCGAGGGATATCATCTAATATCGAATGGTGTTCTTTATGGATTTTAGCGTTTAATAATGTGCATAGGTGAACGAGTAATTCAAGTTTTATTTCCAATCGTATGACATTGGCTTGTTCAATACGAATGAGTTCTTGAATCCACTCTGAAACATCAATTTTAAATAGTTGGGTTATCAATTTCTTTTTGTCTTCTTGACATGCATTTTCAATAAAATCATTTAGTTCCTCAAATTGGGTGAATTCAAGTTGTTCTTTCAAGAAATTGTATATGATTACATCTGAGTAGTTATATACTTTTTGATGTAATTGATGAAGAATTGATTGAAATTCATCCCATGAGATTCGTTGATGAATCGCATTAGAAACACAAGATCTTAGAATTGTATTTATTTCATTTTCAAGTGTTAAAAATGAATATTCTAAAGTTTCACTTATAGCTTCTTTCTGAACTATCTTTTGAACCAAAACAGCGACACCTTCATTTCTTATCGTTGCTAAAAAATGAATAAATGCATGTTGGGTACTGATCGATTCTACTTGTGCAAGCGTATGTTGTTTGTGTAAAACAGCATGGTCTAAGGAATGAATTATTTCGTGAAGAACAATCGTTTCCAAACGTTTTATATCCTCTTTGAAGAAAGCTGTAAATCGTTGGTAAATATGAAAATAATGCAGTGATTTTGTAGATTTAACTATATCAAAGGAGGCGAGTTTAGAACTATCTTCCGAATGGTATTCAATCTCAATTTCACAAATAGTTACTGTTGTAAACTGCGTGATTAATTGGTAGTTTGCAATAAACAAATTTTCCAGTTGTACCATTTGTAGGTCAAGCAACAAAGGAATATTAGATGGAAAAATGTGTTTAAACTGCATCCGTGTTAATTTTAGATGATTAAATTAATTAATTTTAAGCAATTTAGAATGAAAATTAAGGAAGTAAATGGAAGAAGCAACAACTAAACCTTGGATATTATGGATAGGGGAACATGCCTATGAAGAATTCAAGCATTTAAATACAAGTATAATACCAAACTATGAACACCTAGTTTTGCGATATTCTCGCTTAGATAAAGCTACTGAAAATGCATCTGTTTATTTTTTAGATGAATATACCTATTTACCTGAAGGAAGTTATACCAAAGAAGCTTTGCGTTTGCCATTACTAAATTGGTTGAAAGAAAAGGGGATTGCTCTGCATGAAGGACTAATTGTTGGAGATGTTTCTGAACTATTAATGCAGACTTTTATTTCCGTTTCTACATTTCCTATCCCAACGAACAATCAAAAAGAAGAAGCGTTATTTGAAGCAGTTTATCAATTAGATTCAACGTATTCAATAGATTGGCTTGATTTTAGTGTTTACAACCTTTTATTTTTAAACGAAAGTATTTCTTTTTCAGATGTACTTGAAGAAGCTGAATTAACGAAACAAAACGCTGTTAGAGGTTTTAATTCTGTGTTGCATGTTACAG
>JBIIKZ010000048.1:0-17745 GCA_044232905.1 Crocinitomicaceae bacterium | reverse complement strand
GCCAATTTACTCAAAAAGTATCTTGAATTTAAAAAACAAAAATAGTTTTTTTATCAATGTGGAAAGAAAATAGTAGAAAGTAAGCAGAAATTATGATGTTATTTCTATCTGATTTAAAGTTTCAACAGATTGAATTTGAATTACAAAATCAGCTAATTTATCGATTTGCTGATCGATTTGATACCCACCAGCGAAAATTGGTAACAAAGGAAAACTTTCTTTGATTTGCTTAAAATAATTAACTAAAGCTTTGTCTTCATAATGTGACAATACTGACGTCACTAATGCAATCGGTTGGAATTTCTGAATCGTTTCTATCAAAGAATCATAAGGTAACGATTGTCCTAAATATACAGTATATATCCCTTTATTTCTAATTATGTAATGGTAAAATAAAAGACCTAATTCATGCCATTCAGATTCTGGTAAAAATAAAATAGCTACACCGTTGGATACTTTAGGGACTTCAAGTAAATTTATCTCAGCAATCAATTTTTGTCGAATTAGATTTGTGATAAAATGTTCTTGCGCTGGATTAATAGAACCTGTAATCCACATCACACCAATTCTATTTAAAAATGGGATAAAATAACCTGTAAATACCTGAGGCACTCCAAACTGAACAATCAATTGGTTAATAGTGTATTGAAACAAATTTTCATCAAACTCAATCAATGCATATAAAAGTTTTTCAAAATAAAGCGTTGCATCATCCCCCCTGTTTAAGTCATCTACCAAAAAATTAATTTTATCAAATGACATTTCAGAGATACGAGATATTTTGTAACCACTTTTATTTAAGATAGAAATACACAACAATCTTCTTAAATCCTCGTCTGAGTATGTTCGAATTGCAGTATTTGTTCTTTGTGGTGCAATAATGCCATAGCGCTTTTCCCAAATTCTTAAAGTATGGGCTTTAACTCCAGTAAGTTGTTCTAAATCTTTTATCTTATATTCTCCCATGATGTCTGATAAACAAATAAGAAGTAATATTGTTTAAATCACAAAACAAATTTCAAATTACATGATTCTGATACTGAAATATCATGTCATTCATTATATTTGTACTAAAATTACGTTCGATACATGGATAGATCCAATTTCCTTCTTGCTTGTTGCTTTGTTACATTTTTCCTAACGAATTGTTCTTCCCCAACTAATCAAAAAGAAATTGATTTGCTGTATGAATTCAAAGCATTTTCTTTAACTAAGTTTGCCATTCCTGCAACAATTATGCTGCCTGATGAAACATCTAGTATTGGTGCATCCACACAAACAATAGTGGCGCATGAAGAAGGTGACTATAAATGGGAAGTTCAACAAGGGCCGAATTTTCAATTCAGAATCGATGATTGGGGGGACGACGAACAAATTTTAGAAGCTGAAAAAGAAAAAATTAAATCAATTCATTTTTACACCATTAATTACCTAAAAAACACATCCGATTTATTAGTGTATGAACGAAAATTAAACGTTAAAGGGAATAAAAATGCTGCGAAAGATATTGGAAAAGAACATATTACTTACCATATTTTTTTCATGAAAAAAATCAAAGGAATTGTTTACACCTTCAAAAGTTCAGATGAGGGTGTGCCGAAAAAAATCATTGAATTATTACAAGCATCTTTTCAATCTATTAGAGAACATTAAACAGCTATGGAAATCACAAGAGAATCAGTGTTGAACGTATTATCTAACGTTATTGAACCCGATTTAAAAAAAGACTTAGTTTCTGCCAATTTAGTTGAAGAAATTGAAATTAATGGGAACCATATTTCCCTCTCAATCTACACTTCCAATCCTGCATTGCATGCAAGAAAACGTTTACAAGAATTGGTAGAATTCAATTTAAAGGACAAAATTGATTCTTCACTTACTTTTACAACCCAAATCAAAGCAATACCTGCCGAAAGTGAAATTGCAAGAAGAAGAATTCTTCCAGATATTAAATACATTATTGCAGTTGCTTCCGGAAAAGGTGGCGTTGGGAAATCAACAGTAACAGCTAATTTGGCTGGAGGACTGACTAAAGCAGGTTACAAAGTGGGAATTGTAGATGCTGATATCTATGGACCTTCCATTCCAACAATGTTTGATGTAGTTGGAGAACGACCTTTGATGCAAGACATTGATGGGAAATCAATGATTTGTCCTGTTGAAAATCTAGGTGTAAAACTATTGTCTATTGGTTTTTTCACAGAACAGGACAACGCTGTAGTTTGGAGAGGCCCAATGGCAGCAAAAGCATTGACACAAATGTTTACGGACACACATTGGGGAGAATTAGACTTTTTATTAATTGATTTACCTCCTGGTACTGGTGACATTCATCTTTCTTTGGTTCAAACAGTTCCTTTAGACGGTGTAGTAGTAGTTAGTACTCCACAAGAAATCGCTCTTGCTGATGCACGTAAAGGTGTGAATATGTTTAAATTGGATAATATTAACGTTCCTGTTATTGGAATCATTGAAAACATGGCATGGTTTACCCCTGCAGAATTACCAGATAATAAATACTTTATATTTGGTAGAGATGGGGCGAAAAATCTTGCAGATGGTATGAATGTCCCATTTCTAGGTCACATCCCCCTTGTACAAAGTGTGCGTGAAGCTGGAGATGTAGGAAGACCTGCTGTTTATCAAGAAAATACTCCAAGCTCCATCGCATTTGATGAACTTACCAAAAATATCTTAAAAGAACTTGAAAATTTAAAAAACAAAAAATAATGGCACGAAATAAAGAAGAATTGATTAGCATAGTTAATAATTCCATCGAAAAATTACGTCCGTTTTTACATGCAGATGGTGGGGATATGGAGTTTGTCGAAATAACAGAAAATTTTGATCTTTACGTTCGATTAACAGGTGCTTGTGGAGATTGTTCAATGAGTTCGATGACGCTTAAAGGTGGTTTGGAAGAATCTTTAAAAGTGATTGCTCCAGAAATTAGAAGTATCAAAGCAATTGATTCACACATCACACTTTAACTAATTTAAACTGAATTATTTTTCTTTTCTAAGTAAGATCTAATTTTTGAAATGAAAATTCTATTATCCCCCGCCAAATCGCTTGATTATAAAACCTCTTTAGAATTTCCATTTAGTTCAAATTTTGAATTTCAAAAAGAAAGCAAACAACTTATTAAACAGCTTCAAAAATTAAATTCAAAAAAAATCCAAGATTTAATGCATATCTCATTAGATCTTGCTGAATTAAACGTTGAACGATTCAAGAAATGGGAAATCGCTACTGAAGTCAACGATAAAAACCAACCTTGTGCGTTTATATTCAATGGAGAAGCCTACAAAGGACTCGCATTTTCAACATTAAATGAAGAAGAACTTGAACGAGCACAAAATCAACTAAGAATCTTATCTGGTTTGTATGGAATCTTAAAACCATTGGACCTCATCGCTCCCTACCGATTAGAAATGGGAACAAAATTAAAAGTTAACGAAAAAACACTTAATCTCTATCGTTTTTGGGGAGATAAAATCACAAAACACCTTGAAAAAGAGGAAAAAGAACTCATTGTGAATCTTGCTTCCAATGAATATTCTAAAGTTATACAATTTGATCAACTCACCGCAAAGACCATCACACCAGTTTTTAAAGAATTCAAAAATGGTACCTACAAAATCGTAATGATGTATGCAAAACATGCTAGAGGTCAAATGGCAAACTATATTTTAAAAAATAACCTGCAACATTCAGAAGAATTAAAAAATTATGAACTAGATGGTTATCGATTTGATGAAAATCAATCTACTGATAAAGAATGGGTATTTACACGATAAAAAATACTAATACATAAAGAATGAAGATCACTACACCACTCCTATTTCTTGACGAAGAAAGATGCGTACGTAACATTCAAAAAATGGCCGATAAAGCCAAAAGAAACAACGTCGTATTCAGACCGCATTTTAAAACGCATCAATCGTTAGAAATTGGAAGATGGTTCAAGGAAGTTGGTGTTACTAAAATTACTGTTTCCTCTCTAGAAATGGCGACTTACTTTTCTTCTGAATGGAATGACATTACAGTTGCTTTTCCTGTTAACATCTTAGAAATTGATACAATTAATCAACTTGCCTCAAAAATTCAATTGAATCTTCTGATTGAATCGTTAGATACACTTGATTTCCTAAAAAATCATCTAATACATCCTGTTCAGTTCTTTATAAAAGTAGATATTGGTTACCATCGTACTGGAATAGCCCCGGAAAATACAGATTTGATTGATAACATCTTAACGCAAGCACAAGGTACTAAACTAAATTTTCTTGGTTTCCTTGGTCATGCTGGACATAGTTACGGATGCAAAACGGAGGAACAAATCATGAAAATTCATACGGATAGTATCGAAATTTTAAAAAATCTAAAAAGTAACTATCAAGAAAACTATCCTGAATTAATCCTTTCAACGGGTGATACACCTACCTGTAGTGTTGCTGAGGATTTTACTGAAGTAGATGAAATCAGACCAGGAAACTTTGTGTTTTATGATTTGACTCAAAATAATATTTCCTCTAACACAATCGATGAAATTGCAGTAGCAGTTGCTTGCCCGGTTGTAGCGAAACATCCTGAAAGAAACGAATTAGTAGTTTATGGTGGGGGAATTCATTTTGCAAAAGATCGTTTTGAACACCCAATTTTCGGAACTACATTTGGTTTGCCTGTGCAATCTTCTGGTACAACATGGAATGCACCGATGAAAAATGTATACGTTAAAAGTCTTTCTCAAGAACATGGAATTGTTTCAATGGAAAAAGATCAAATTGCACACTTCGAATTAGGAGATATTGTATACATTCTTCCTGTTCATTCATGCATGACAGGTCATGCAATGAAAAAATATGTTTCAATTAAAGATGGAAGAATAATTGAAAGATTTAATTTGCGCTAACAAATTAAAGAACCGCTTCATAAACCATATTAACTTCTTTTCCTTTGAAAGCAATAGCGATAAGATGAATGTTAGTATGCCCTTCTTGTTGTAAAGTAGCAGCATAGTTATTGGTTTTCATTTGCTGCATCGCAGTGGCTAGAGATTCATCCATCGATTTTTCCCGTTTTGGATTGTGTTTTTTAAATTCAAATACATACGCTGGTAATTCTTTTTTAAGTGGATGCAATACAATGTCATACCTGCCAAATCCACTTTCACGGTTGGAGGTAATCCGATATTCCGTTTGCAACTGGACCATCATTCCTAAGACCAAGGCATGATAGACTTTTTCAGGTTCTTTATCTGCAAAGTCATAATAACTGCATGTTCGCTGAATCAACTCTCCAAAATAATCTTCAAAATCTTCCAAACGTCCTTTTTTCAAGTTATCAAGAACCACATTGAACTTATTGTAGGTTTGTGACTTTGAAAACCAATACAAAACCGAATCTTTAAAGATGGTTTTGATTTCAATGTTTGGGATTTGAAACTCACCTTCTTGGAGTTGTTCGTCAAATACTTTACTCACCAACTTTAGATACCCCGAAAACAAAAAGAAATTCCACAAAGCATCTGGGGTTTCCTGTATGTTACCGAAAACAACATCTTCAGAAATGGCTTTTTTCAACGTACCACCTCCCAACAACACTTCAATTTCTTGTTTCACATCGGCATCGCCCTCCATGATGAGTTGTTTGATGATATCGTTGGAACTTGTATTGACCCAATACGGTTTGAATTCACGCTGGGTGTTTTCCAAGTAACTCAAAATCGACCAAGGATTGTAGATCACTTGTTCTTTTCCGAAAATATAGCCGTTGTACCAACGTGTAACTGCCTGTTCATTTTCTAGACCGTTGTGCTCCACCAATAATTGATGCACTTCCTCTGGCGTAAAGCCAAAACAATCCGAAAATTCATCGTCCAACAAAGTTGAAACTTTCAAATTATTCAAGCCCGAAAAGATACTTTCTTTTGCTACGCGGTAAATGCCAGTCAAGACTGCCCTCTCTATGAAATTGTTATCTTTCAAACAACTAGAATACAATGTTCGCATAAAGCCAATGCATTCTTCGTAAAAATGATAGATGTAAGAATTGTTAATCGGTGTGTCATATTCATCAATCAGCAAGATTGGTTTAACGCCGTGATGGAGGTAAAGAAGTTCGCAAAGTTTTACGATTGCTTTTTGATAATCTGAAACAACAGCCGTTAAACGTAAAATAGCACTAAAAAATAATTTATCCTCTTGACTTAAATTATGTGATTCTTTTAAATAGGAATGACGTCTATACTCATCTTGTAGTAAAAGCAAAATGCTTTGATAACTATCTTTCCAATTTTGTTGCTTTATATCCTTAAACGACAACCAAATTACTGGATATTTTCCTATATGATTATCAAATTGCTCCCATGCTTTGATTTTTAGCCCTTCAAACAAAGGTGCTTTGGACGTCTCTGAAATCTCAAAATAACGACGCAACAACATCATGTTCAAGGTCTTTCCAAAACGACGCGGACGAGGGAAAAGAAAAACTTTTTGTTGTGACTCGTAAATGCGTTGAATAAAATCTGACTTATCAACATAACACAAATTCTTCAATCGAATTTCTTCAAAATCATGGTGACCTATGGCAATCTGTTGCTTCATACTACAAAGATAAAAGGGAATTGTCAATTATGGTTTATGAATGATGAATTAAATGATGAATTATGGGCTAACTTTCAATTAAAATTCTTCTTATTGATCACAAAAAATGGGTTATGAAATTCATCCATAACCCATTCTTTATATCGCATAATTCCAAAGCTGCTCGCTCCGCCTTTTCACACGTTCGTGACCTCACGGCTCAAAGACTCCACTAGATGCAGTACCGAAAAAAAAACACTCTCTTCTTTTTAAAATAATCAAAGGGTCAAAAAATAGACTTATTTATCGGAATAAACATATGAAAGTCAATCCCTAAGGCAACGAACAGACAACCCATTTTTTTTTGTACTGTATTTTCTATTTGCAGCACCATTATTATGGTCTAGAGGGCGACACCAGGCCCAACCATTGAGTATTATATTCTCAGAAGAACTCCACCCGTTTCCGTTGATTCCAAAGAAATTAAAATAACCCTCACTGCTACGGTCACCCCCAGGAAGATAAGTTAATAAAGATGAATTAGAAGCGTCGGTATTTGGGTTACTCCAGCTAGAAGTGCCTGCTTCTTTCATCTTTCCTCCCGCTATACTTTCACCTCCTAAATAATCTGTTAAAACCGTCCATTCGGTATCTGTTGGAACATGCCAACCTGTTGGACATAAGTTTTTGCTCCCATTTGTAGTTGAGCTAACTGCATACCAATTGTATAATTTTCCATACTTGGAATTATTCGTTGCATCATTATTATAATACGACCAAGCACCAGTGGTTAAATTTGCCCATTGCGTATTATCTGTAATGTTTGGTATCATTGTACCATCATTGTATTTAGATGTTTTCAAATTTTCTCCCATCCATTGTTGTGAACCTATGTAAACTGTTTTGTATGTGTTACCCTCCAAATCAGTAATGTTTGGTCCGTATCCACTAGTTGGTTGAATCACCGTTCTTGTCAAAGTACACATTTGGCCTCCAAGGTTTAATGAAAATAATGCAGTTCCAATTGTGGAGGGTGTTCCGGAAATGGTATAGGTTAAACTACCTGCTCCATTGGCAAAATTTCCTGCTTGCAAAGTAGCGGTTAAACCATTTACTCCTGTTGAAGTAACTACTTGACCTGAGTACGGCCCAGCATTTCCTCCTGTATACGTAACAACACTTGTTGCATTGTTTGCAACTTTTGTTGCAGTCAAGGTTCCGTTATTGATTGCTGAGGAACAGTTCAAAGCAGAAATCGTTCCTGGACATATACCTCCAATAGCCCATGTTGGTTTGCCATCACAAAAAGTTAAAGTTTGTCCTTGAACTCCTTTATTCAATGGCACCCAAGTGGTTCCATTCCAATAACACATATCTCCCACATTGGCTCCATTGGAAAGAGTTTTTACTGAATTTGCAGTTAATGCATACGGTACACTCACAAATTCAGTAACGCCAGTAATAGAATAATTCGTACCGCCATTCACATCCATTTCTGTTTTCAAGAAATACGGTCCTTGTGCCCAATCAATTGTTGCAAATGTACCAGATGTAACAGTACCTGTTCCAACCTCTAAGGTCAACAAACCATTGACATTGCTAGTTTTTGAATGCGATTCAACGTAAACCGCAGTTCCAGTGGAAGTTGTTTTTAAAATACTTAAACGCACCCCGATGGTTTTATTCGATACTAATTTCCCTAAGTTGTTGCGCACTACCGTTTGGAAACTCATTTTGTTGGGTGCTTGTGCTAATGCGATAATTGAACAAAAGAATGTTACTACCGCTAATAAATAATGTTTCATTGTTTTATGTTTTAATCACTGCAAAAGTAATTTCAAAAAATCAATTAACAAAAAAAACATGGGATACAATGATTTTTTTTTTAAGATGAGTGAAACTATATTACACTATAATAAACAGCAGGTTACAAATTCATCTCAGCGGTTAAAGTATTACAAAAAAAGCAATATAAATCAATTTACTTTTTGATCAATAATTTTTCGTCAAACTAACATCCTGCGTTTCTTTTTGCCATACGTATTCAGTAGTTGGAAATCCATTTTTTAAATAGGTTACCATTCCATTACCAGTTGATCGTGTATATAAACTAGCAATTGCATTAATAACAACAATTCTTCGCAATAAGGTTTTTTGAGGTAACCCTAGGTAATCATTAATGGTAATTTCTTCTTGAGACACACCATCTTGATAAAAAGTTGCTAAGTCTTTCCCAACTTGGACATTGTAATTTCGACCTTTCTGTTCAATGGCATTTAGAATATCGTGCACATACCCTTCATTAAATGGTCTGATTTCTCGTTTTTGTTGAATGGTTGATAAGGTCTGTTTTTCAGCATTTTTTTTCTGTAGATCATCCAATTGAACACTTGTTTTATTCATTTTTTTCTCCTTATTGGCGATTAACGAATCATTTTTATTCTGCGTTTTTACTGCAGTAGTAGTTACCTGTTTGCTTTTGTTTGCCATTCTTTTTTTGTTAGCTGCATCCAACAATGCTGCATTTTCGGTAATAGATCCTTTTGTTGCATCTCCAGTTATTACCTCTAACTTATCTTCTTTGGGTTTACTTTGTTCTTTTGCTGCGATGACTAATTGCGCATTGATTTGATTAATTCTTTGTTGGGCAAATGTTAGCTCAGGATTTAACTTCAACACACTTTCATACTTTTTTTTGGCTTCGATCCATCTTTTTGAGTTGTAAGACTGTTCAGCCAAAGAAAGTAATTGCTTCATTTCTTCCTTTTTCTGTTCAATTTTAGCCAGTTCCTCCTCCTCTTTGGCATTTTGTTCTTTCGCTAAACGTTCTGATTCTTGCTTCGCTACTAATTGTTTTTGCGCTTCTTGTTCTTTCGCTAATCGTTCCGATTCTTGCTTTGCTAATAGTTGTTTTTGAGTTTCTTGTTCTTTCGCTAATCGTTCAGATTCTTGCTTGGCTAACAGTTGTTTTTGCGATTCTTGTTCCTTCGCTAAACGTTCAGATTCTTGTTTGGCTAGTAAATGTTTTTGAGCTTCTTGCTCTTTTGCCAAACGTTCCGATTCTTGTTTCGCAAGTAATTGTTTTTGAGCTTCCTGTTCTTTTGCTAAACGTTCAGACTCTTGCTTTGCTAACAATTTTTTTTGAGCTTCTTGTTCTTTCGCTAATCGTTCCGATTCTTGCTTTGCTAATAGTTGTTTTTGAGTTTCTTGTTCTTTCGCTAATCGTTCAGATTCTTGCTTGGCTAACAGTTGTTTTTGCGATTCTTGTTCCTTCGCTAAACGTTCAGATTCTTGTTTGGCTAGTAAATGTTTTTGAGCTTCTTGTTCTTTTGCTAAACGATCAGATTCTTGTTTTGCTAATAGTTGTTTTTGTGCTTCTTGTTCTTTGGCTAAACGTTCAAATTCTTGTTTCGCCAATAGTTGTTTTTGAGATTCTTGCTCTTTAGCTAAACGCTCCGATTCTTGTATTGCTAATAGTTGTTTTTGAGATTCCTGTTCTTTTGCCAAACGTTCTGATTCTTGTTTCGCAAGTAATTGTTTTTGAGCTTCTTGTTCTTTTGCTAAGCGTTCAGATTCTTGTTTTGCTACTAATTGTTTTTGAGCTTCTTTTTCTTTGGACAATCGTTCGGATTCTTGCTTCGCCAATACCTGTTTTTGAGCTTCTTGTTCTTTAGCCAAACGTTCCGATTCTTGCTTCGCTAATAGCTGTTTTTGCGCTTCTTGTTCTTTCGCTAAACGCTCCGATTCTTGTTTTGCTAATAGTTGTTTTTGAGCTTCTTGTTTAACACCTGAAATATTATTGATGATCTTATCTACTTCTTTAATGGTTTTCTTTGCAATATCAACATCGAATTTCATCCCCTCTTCCGGATCAAAAGAAAAAATAGTAGCAGGATTTTGTGCTACATAACTATAATCTACATCTTTGACCTCCTCAAATAAAGACATATCTACCCCTCCAGTTGGATCAACACCGTTATCTAGCGCTTCTTCCGTTACTTTCGTTAAATCTACGATTACAAAACGTGCTACTTTTCCTGGTTTTGAAATTTCAAGTTTGTATTTTTTTCCAGCCGGTAAAGACAATTTTGCTGTACCAGAAGAATTAGAAACAACAGTGGTTAGAAGAATTCCAGCATCAAATGCTTTCACAGTTACTCCTACTTCTTTTTTTTGAGTCGTGTAATCCAATGTTTTTACTTGAAAAGGAATTTCAAGCTGACCGTAACCAAAATGGGTAATGTAAATTAAAACTATAAAAAGAAAAACTAGTTTCATAACATTCACATCCTATTGAATACACATCACTTTTGCCATTGAAAAATCAATCAATTATACATAAAATTGAATACCTAATTTCTTTTCATACGATACAGCGCCTTGTAATCCACCGGTATGTAAAAATAAGATCTTTTGCCCGTTCAGTTTACCATTGATTATGTTTTTATACAAAGCAAAGAAAGCTTTGGCTGTATAAACAGGATCTAATGGAAGTTGAAGTTGTTTGCTACACATTTGAATAAATTCTATCAACTCACTTGTTACTTTTCCATACCCTCCAAAATGATAATCGGAATGAACCACAACATTTTCAACCAATTGATCAACAAATGATTCGTCCATGCAAAACCAATTCAACGTAGATTTCATAGTACCTATTGCGTCAAATCCTTTTAAAACAGGAACAACATGCATTTTGGTAGAATTAGGTATTCCCGCCAAAAGACCACAACTTGTTGTAGATGTACCTTGTGCCACAAAAACAGCATCAAACTCCGTTGTTACCTCCGTCCAAATCTCTTGACAACCTATGACTCCAAAATAATTCGATCCTCCTTCGGGAACAGAATAATACAATGGAAATTCAATTTTCAACTCATCAACATAGACTTTATCATTTCTTAACGCGTACTCTTCTCTCGATATAAAAACTAATTGCATCCCGTATTCAGCGCAACGTTTTAACGTATCATTTGATTCTGAGTTCAGTTCGTCTCCTCTAACAAATCCGATTGACTTAAGTCCAGCATTTTGACATGCCGCTGCAGTGGCAACTAAATGATTACTGAAAGCACCGCCAAACGTAAAAATACCTTCACATTTTTGATGTACAGCCTGTGCAATTGAATATTTTAATTTACGCCATTTATTCCCAGAAACTTCTGGGTGAATTAAATCATCTCTTTTCACAACGACTTCAACTTGATGTAAATCAAATAAAGCAAAATCTATTTTTTGAAGAACTGATTTACTGGTATCAAACATTAATACTGAGTTTATGGAGGTGATAAAATTAAAAAGCTTCGAAAGATACTAAAAGTAACCATTGAATTATTATTTCTAGCGAATTTGAAGTCCTAATTTATATCAAACGAATTTGAACAGAAATGAAAGTCTTATTTTGCCTATTTTTTTGTTATTTTCGTAATAGATAATTTAACTATGGCTAAACTTAAAGCATTCAGAGCAATTCGTCCTACACGAGATAAGGCACATTTAGTAGTGACTCGTCCAGTCTCTACATACAAGAAAAATGTATTAAAAGCTAAATTAGAGTCCAATCCCTATACATTCATTCGAATCATTCATCCAGAATTTGACAAAGAACATGCTGAAACCAAACCAAATTCTAACGATCGCTTTCAATTAGTTCGAGAAAAATACAGTGATTTTATGGAAGACGGAATCCTTTTTCAAGATCATACTCCGCATATTTATTTGTACAAACAAACTACACCCACAAATGAATTTTTAGGGATAATTGCTGGTGCAAGTGTCGAAGAATATACCTCTGATAAAATAAAAAAACACGAAGCAACACTTACTACACGTGAAGAAATGTTCACCAATTATTTAGAAGTTGTTGGTTATAATGCTGAACCTGTTTTACTTTCCTACCCACATAATCCTGCCATTGAAAATATTTACGCTTTAATCATGGCCAACCGCCCTGAATATGAATTTTCAACAACGGACAAAACAAAACATGAACTTTGGATTTTATCAAAAGTAGAGCAACACACCATCGAACAAGCGTTTGAATCCATTGAAGCATCATATATTGCTGATGGTCATCATAGAAGTGCCTCCTCAGCTAGTTTAGCACAACGTATTAACAGCAAAGCGAGTTCCCAAAATGATAGTCATAACTATTTTTTGGCATTTTTTATGGATGAGAAACGAATCAATATTCTTGAATTCAATCGACTTATTCACCACACAAATGAACTAAGTACTGAAGAATTGTTAGAGAAAATAGCCGTACACTTCAATATTTCCCAGTCTTCCATCCCTTGCAAGCCTCAAAGAGAACATGAAATAGCAATGAATATTGAAGGAAGTTGGTATTTACTTCAATGCAAAGAGGAAATTATAGATAAAACGCACCCAGTCGCGTGTTTGGATGCAGAAATCCTAACTCAATTCATATTAACTCCTATCTTAGGCATTAAAGACTTAAAAACTGATCCGACCATTGAATTTATTCCGGGAAATTTAGGGTTAAATGCGATTATTCAGCCAATTCAACTGAACAAAGCAAAAATTGGATTTGTTTTATATCCTGTTACTATGGAGCAAGTCAAACGCGTTGCAGACCATCAAATGATAATGCCACCTAAATCAACTTGGGTTGAACCAAAGCTTCGAAGTGGATTAACAATTTATGAAATTGAATCATGATTGAAGAAAAAATTAAAAACATTGCTTTAACTCTTCCAGAAGAGGTAACACTTGTAGCGGTTTCAAAAACCAAACCGAATGAAGATATACTTAGGGCTTACAATGTAGGTCAACGAATTTTTGGTGAAAATAAAGTTCAAGAATTAGTCGCTAAATTCGAAACATTGCCAAAAGACATCGAATGGCATATGATAGGACATCTTCAAACCAATAAAGTTAAATACATTGCACCATTTATACACTTGATTCATTCCATTGATAGCATTAAATTATTGAAAGAAGTTAACAAAGAGGCAAAAAAAAATAAGCGAACGATAAAATGTCTGCTTCAATTTCACATTGCCCAAGAAACAACAAAGTTTGGATTTTCATTGGATGAAGTAAAAGATTTCTTTTCTTCTGATGAGTTTATTGAACTGAACAATATCGAACTCTGCGGTGTAATGGGGATGGCTACTTTTTCTGATAATAAAGAATTAGTCAGGGATGAATTTCAACTACTTCACAACATTTTTCACATTTTAAAGAGCCATTATTTCAAATTTAATCCTGCTTTTAAAGAGATTTCTATGGGGATGAGCGATGATTATCAACTCGCTATGAAAGAAGGTAGTACAATGGTTCGAATTGGTAGTACACTATTTGGAGGTCGAAATTAATGAAACTTAAATGCCTACTTCTTGGAGTATTTTTTCAACTGATTCAATTGGAAATTTATTGTCAAGAATTTAAATTAAAAGGCATTGTTGTAGATCAATCTTCTTCATCAATTATTCCAGGAGCGAAAATCAACATTTCTCCATTATCAAAAAAATATATCGCTACTCCTGCTGGGGAATTTGAAACAACACTCCCAACTGGAAGCTATTTAATTTCAATTCAATCGTATGATTTCAAAAAACTTGAACAGAAAATTGATTTAACAAAGGATACACTGATTGAATTTAAACTTACCCCAAATTTAAACGAGTTAACACAAGTTGAAGTCAATGCAAAAACTAAAGAAAATACCAACAGTACCAAAATAGGACAAATTGAACTACAAATGGCACAAGTGAAGACTTTGCCATCTTTTATGGGGGAAGTAGATATTCTAAAGACCATCCAACTTTTACCTGGTGTTTCATCCGTAAGTGAAGGAGGACAAGGTTTTTACGTTCGTGGTGGTGGACCTGATCAGAACTTAGTTTTGGTAGATAACGTTCCAGTGTACAACGCCTCCCATTTATTTGGATTCTTCTCCGTATTCAATGCTGACGCAGTAAAATCAGGCAATCTTATCAAAGGAACAATTCCTGCAAACCATGGTGGACGTATGTCTTCTGTGTTAGAAATAACAACCAATGAAGGAGATGCCTCCAATTTTCATGTCAAAGGTGGGATAGGATTAATTTCATCACGGTTACTTTTAGAAGGTCCTTTCATCAAAAAAAATAAAGGTGCATTTATGATTGCAGGACGAAGAACCTATATTGATGTATTGGCAAAACCATTTATCCCAACCTCCTCTCCATTTGCAGGGTCAGGCTATTATTTTTACGATTTAAACTTCAATGCCAACTATCAGATCTCCAAAAAAAACAAACTATTTCTAACTGCTTACAAGGGAGTTGACGAATTCAGCTATGTGAACAAAACAGATGAATTCAATGTGAAAATACCTTGGGGAAATTCACTGATTTCATTGAGATGGAATAGCCAACTCTCTTCAAAACTAATTCTAAATGCGACATCCTATTTTACAAAATATGATTTCTCATTTGGTTCAGAACAAACCGAATTTTCAATTAAACTAAGTTCTGGTATTTACGATTTTGGAGAAAAAATCGACTTCACCTATTTACGATCAGAAACACATAAAATTAAATGGGGTCTTGATTACATCTTTCATACTTTCATACCTTCTAGTCTTTCCGCAACACAAAAAAACACCGTGTTAAACACTGGGAAACCTCAAGAATTACGAAGTCACGAAACAAGTGTATACTTCAACGATGAATATGATTTTACTCCAAAATTTAGACTTAATTCAGGTATTCGATCCAGTTCATTTTTATTTACAGGTCCTTTTACACGAATAAACAATGACAAAGGGATTCTAGATGCTACTAAGGAATACAGTACCAATGAACCTATCTCATTTTATCCTGGAATTGAACCACGTATTTCTGCACGTTATTTAATAGGAGAAACAAGCTCTTTAAAATTTGGAATGTCTTATAATTATCAATACGTCCATCTAACCTCCTTAAGTGCTTTATCTCTTCCTACAGACATTTGGTATCCTACAACTGACATCGCAAAACCTCAAAAAGGCTATCAAATTTCGCTTGGTTATTTTAAAAACTTTCTTGATAATTTAATTGAAACATCCGTAGAAACCTACTTTAAAGGAATGGATAATCTTATCGAATTTAAACCTGGTGCATTACCAGGTTCAAACTTTAAAGAAAACTTAGATAATTTGTTGACCTTTGGTTCCGGCAGAAGTTATGGTGCTGAATTCTTTATTCGTAAAAATCAAGGGAAATTTACAGGTTGGATTGGTTATACCATCGCAAAAACAGAGCGCCTTTTCAAAGAAATACAACCAACTTATTTCCCCGCAAAATATGACCGCAGACACGATTTAACGCTAGTCGGAACATACAAATTCAATGATCATTGGACATTTTCAACAGCTTTTGTATTTGCCACAGGTAATACATTAACATTGCCTTCAAGTTGGTATTTACAAGATCAAAATCTGATTTACCAATACAATGAAAGAAACTCAACACGCATGGAATCCTACCACCGATTAGATATTTCCGCAACTTGGTATGACAAAGCTACTCGTAAAAAGTTCGATATCGAAAAGAATGAATTTATCGAACTTAAAAAAAGATTTAGAAACAGTGTAAACATATCGATTTACAATGTATACAATCGTTTAAATCCATTTTTCCTTTACCTTCGTCCTGAAGGATACATATTGAATAACAATTTTAAACTTGCTGTACGTCAAGTCTCATTATTCCCTATAATACCTAGTGTCACATGGAATTTCGAATTTTAAATACAATCTTTATTTTAGTTATTTCTCTGTACTTTACAAGTTGTCAGAAGGAAATAAAACTTGATTTGCCTGAATATGAACCGCGCTTTGTTGTTGATGGAAAAATTGAAACTGGACTTCCCCCCTTTATTTTATTGACCACAACAAAAAATATTTTTGCACCTGCAGATTTAGACACCCTCTTTGGTAGTTATATCTATGATGCCATTGTAGAAATTAGCGATGGCTCAATAACAGATACTCTTCAACAAATTTGCACGGACGAAATTCCGAAAGAACTTGAAGAAGCTGCTTCCATTTTTTTTGGAATCCCTAAAGAATTAATGTCAAAATACCATTTGTGTGCCTATTCTACTTTAAACCCTCTTTTTATTGGCACACCAGGTAAAACATATTCCATTAAAATAAATTACCAAGGAAAAACTTACAGATCCTCCACTAAAATAGAAAGTCCTGTTGCTTTTGATTCACTTTATTGGAAACCTGAAAACTCAATAAAGGATTACGGTTTAATCTATGCTGATATCAAAGACCCTTCAAGCCAACAAAACAACTATTATTGGGAAGTACTTCGTTTTAAAAACGATAAATACGGTAACAACGTAGACATGAAGTTTTACAAAACAAGAAACCCAACGTTTGATGATCAATTCTTCAATGGTTTACCTTTTAGTTTTTTTTACGAAAACCCTCGTTCAAGATTTGATGAAACAATTCCTGAGGAATATCGAGGTTATTATCAAAGAGGTGATACAGTACTAGTAAAATTTTCAACGATAGGTAGAAATGAATACACCTATTATAGAAAAAAACATTCCCAATTAAATAGTGCAGGTAGCCCATTTGCATCACCGATCAATATCCCTTCAAATATTAGTAACAATGCACTAGGTATATGGGCTGGATTTTCTACGACTTATCAATTGTTAATTTGTAGGTAGAGCCTACAAATCAACAATAATTTACTACCTCAACAAATTCACATGTCCAACTTTTGAATGTGTTTTTTCTGAACTCTTCTCTTTAAACTCAACTTTCCAAGTATAAGTATCGTTTTTCAGTTCATTTCCAGCATAACTTCCATCCCATCCAACTTTCGCGTTGTGACTCTCAAACACCAAATCTCCCCATCTATTAAAGATTCTAAAAGTATATTCCTGTGGATCGTACCCACTTGTGAACACTGGTTGGAAGGTGTTATTATTGGCATCTCCATTCGGTGTAAAGGTATTTGGTACGTAGTAGATCAACTCCTCTGGAATCAATACTTTTCTAACCGCTGTATCCGAACAATTCTTCCCATTCGAAATCGCTATCAAACGGATGTTGTATTCCCCTGGTTTTCCTTCGTAGGTATACGTTGGTGCTGTCTCTTGTGAAGGCAAGCTTCCGTCTCCAAAACTCCACACATAACGCAAT
>JBIIKZ010000002.1:0-146141 GCA_044232905.1 Crocinitomicaceae bacterium | reverse complement strand
ACCTTCTCCAAACATGGTATCAAGTCCTTTATTTGCTCTTGCTAAAAGTGATTGACAAGCTGCTTGCTCTAATGCTTTCATGCATGCCTCATCGCTCGCATTTGGAGCTACAAACAATAAGTTTTCTTTGATTGTTCCGGAAAACAATTGGGTATCTTGAGTTACAAATCCTATCTGACCGCGTAATTGGTCTAAATCAATTTCGTGACTTTTAAAATCATTATAATAAATTTCTCCTTCTTCCGGTTGATATAATCCTACTAGTAATTTTACCAGCGAAGTTTTTCCAGATCCTGATGGGCCAACAAACGCAATGGTTTCTCCTTTTTTGGTAGAAAAACTAATGTTTTCTAAAGCTTTTGTCGTAGCACTCTGGTGTTGAAAAGATACTGCGTTAAAAGCTAAAGTCTCAATCCCATTAATTTGTATTGGGTTATCAGGTTTTTTCTCAACAGGTGTATCTAAAATGGTTTTAAAATTATCTAAAGAAACTTCCGCCTCTCGGTAAATATTAATAATATTCCCCAATTCTTGCAAGGGTCCAAAAATAAAGAAGGAATAAATTTGTAGCGAGAATAATTCTCCTAAGGTCATGTTATCTGCGAAAATCAAATACATTAATAAAAATAGTATACTGCTTCGTAATAAATTGACAAAGGTTCCTTGGATAAAACTGATGCTACGGATGTAACGTACTTTTTTTAATTCAAGCCCCAAAATTTTTATAGTAGTATCATTTAATCGGTTAATTTCTTGTTCGGCCAATCCCAAACTTTTAACTAACTCTATATTGCGCAATGATTCTGTTGTTGATCCTGCCAATGCGGTTGTCTCACCAACAATTTTCTTTTGAATCACTTTAATTTTTTTACTTAATACGGAACTTATGAATCCTAATAGCGGGACAGCAGCAAAATAAACGGGTGCAATTAGCCAATGGATTCTAATTGCATATACCATCACAAAGATGACACCAATTAAAGAGGTAAATAAAATACCAATAAAAGCATTGATTAATTTTTCTACATCTGTTCTTACTTTTTGTAATTTCCCTAATGTTTCTCCACTACGCTGATCCTCAAATACTTGATATGGCAATTCTAACGAGTGTTTTAGTCCATCCGAGTAGATTTTAGCGCCTAACTTTTGGGTGATAACATTGACAAAATAATCTTGAAAGTTTTTAGCGATACGAGAAACCATGGCAGCACCCATGGATAATAAGATTAACCCTCCAACACCTTTTATATAATATGCTTTATCATGTTTATGTGGATTTGTTGCATATTCATCTACAATGCGTTTGAAGAATAAAGGGTCAATGAGTGAAAATACTTGATTTATTGCTGCTAAAAAAAGCGCAAGTATAACAAGCCATTTGTAATTTTTTAAATAAGCAAGAAGTAACCTCATGAAGTTTTTGGGTTTTGAGGAACGAAATTAAGGATTTTATATTTGCAATCTGAATTAAAAGTCAAAATGGAATAAGTCTTTAATCTCAATATTTCTTTCCGAAAATGTTAAAAAAAACTAAAAGTTATATAATTTAGCAGATTGTTACTTATTGTAAATAGATGCTTTTAAACCGTAGTGTTTTCAACTATTTGACATTCAGAAACATATAAAAATTAATTGAAATTTACACGTTTATGGAAACACCAATTAGTTATGTTCCTATTTTAATTCAGCTTGCTGTTGCGCTCGGATTCGTGGTTACAACCATTATTGCGACACATTTTTTAGGGCCAAAAAGAAAAACAAAGAAAAAATTAGATCCATTTGAATGTGGGATTGAATCTTCAGGTAATGCACGTGTACCTTATTCTGTTCGTTATTTCTTAACCGCTATTTTATTTGTCCTTTTTGATGTGGAGGTAATTTTCATGTATCCTTGGGCAGTTAACTTTAAAGCATTAGGGTTAACAGGATTATTAGAAATGTTTTTATTTATAGGACTTCTTTTATTAGGCTTTTTCTATGTTATCAAGAAAGGTGCTCTTAAATGGGAAGATAATAATTAGATTATGAGTACAGAAAATAAAGATATTATAGAATCAAAAGTAAATATTACCAAAGCTCCTGAAGGTATCGAAGGTGCTGGTTTTTTTGCTACATCTTTAGACCAAGTGGTTGGTTTAGCGCGTAAAAATTCTTTGTGGCCATTACCTTTTGCAACCTCTTGTTGTGGAATTGAATTCATGGCTACAATGGCTTCTCACTATGATTTAGGTCGTTTTGGTTCTGAACGTTTGAGTTTTTCACCGCGTCAGGCTGACTTATTAATGGTTATGGGAACAATTTCTAAAAAATTGGCTCCGGTTGTTAAGCAAGTATACTTACAAATGGCTGAACCTCGTTGGGTATTAGCAATGGGCGCGTGTGCTTCCAGTGGTGGTATATTTGATACATACAGTGTATTACAAGGAATTGATCGTATTATTCCCGTGGATGTATATGTTCCAGGTTGTCCTCCAAGACCAGAACAAGTGATTGACGGTATTTTGAAAGTACAAGAATTAGTTGGTAAAGAATCACTTCGTAGAAGAAGTTCTCCTGAATATAAAGAATTATTAGCATCCTACGGAATCGAATAATATGGAAAACGTAACGGAATCTATTGGAAAAGCATTACAGGATAAATTCGGTGATGCATTGGTGAAACAAGAATTAATTGTTGATTTCCCTACTTTCACGTTTAAAAAAGAAAGCATTCTAGAGGTGTTGATTTTTTTATACGATTTTGAATTATATAAATTTCAATTCTTAACATCTATCTGTGGTGTTCATTATCCAGATAACGTTAAAGAAGAAGAGTTTTGTGTAGTGTATCAATTAAACGATATGGTGAAAAACCAACGAATTCGTCTAAAAGTTTACACTTCAGAAGCTAAAATTCAAGTGCCAAGTGTTACTTCTCTTTTCTCTACTGCAAATTGGTTGGAAAGAGAAACGTATGATTTCTTTGGAATTGAATTTACGGGTCATCCTAATTTAACGAAAATCTTGAACATGGATGATCAACCTTATTTCCCATTGCGTAAACAATACCAATTGGAAGATGAAACGAGAGATGATAAAGATGATAGCAAGTTTGGAAGATAATTAATCTGTTACAGATACGTATATTATGAACGCAACAGAATTAGAAAAAAAGAGAGTAGATGCAGAAAAATTAGGGTATTCTATCCTTAATTTAGGTCCTACTCACCCTGCAACACATGGTATTTTCCAAAATATCCTTACAATGGATGGAGATATTATTATGGATGCAGTTCCTACGGTTGGTTATATTCACCGTGCTTTTGAAAAATTAGCAGAAAGACGTGCTTTTTATCAAATTCCTACCCTTACTGACCGTTTGAACTATTGCTCTGCACCTATCAACAATTTTGGATGGCATATGACCATGGAAAAATTATTGGGCATAGAAGTTCCAAAAAGAGCACAATATTTACGTGTGATTTTAATGGAATTTTCGCGTATTGCGGATCACTTAGTTTGTAATAGTGTTATCGGTGTGGATACAGGAGCTTTAAGTGGTTTCTTATTTGTATTTCAAGAAAGAGAAAAAATATACGAAATCTTTGAAGAACTTTGTGGTGCTCGTTTGACTACCAACATGGGGCGTATTGGAGGGTTAGAAAGAGATTTTTCTCCTCGTGTATGGGATAAAGTAAACGCTTCTTTAGAAAGTCTTCCTAAATTATTAGCTGAATTTGAAAAGCTATTAATGCGAAATAGAATTTTTATGGATCGTGTAGTTGGTGCTGGACCAATTTCTGCAGAGAGAGCATTGAATTACGGTTTTACAGGACCAAATTTACGTGCTACTGGTGTAGATTACGATGTGCGTGTAGCGGCTCCTTATTCTTCCTACGAAGATTTCGAGTTTGATATTCCTGTAGGAACAAATGGGGATATCTACGATCGTTTTATGGTTCGTCAAGAAGAGATGCACCAATCGTTACGTATTATCAAACAAGCAATTGCTAAATTACCTGAAGGACCAATCTACGCAGATGTTCCTGATTTTTATCTTCCTCCAAAAGAAGAAGTTTACCATAACATGGAAGCATTAATTTACCAATTCAAAATTGTAATGGGTGAAACAAATGTTCCTGTAGGTGAAGTTTATCATGCGGTGGAAGGCGGTAATGGGGAGTTAGGTTTCTATTTGATTAGCGATGGAGGTAGAACTCCTTTCCGTTTGAGTTTTAGAAGACCTTGCTTCATTTATTACCAAGCATATACAGAAATGATTAAAGGCGCTATGTTGTCTGATGCTGTATTGACGTTGAGTAGTTTGAACGTGATAGCAGGTGAGTTAGACGCATAGTATTGATTCAATTATAAGTAGTAGAATATGTCCAAAGAAATAGTTTTTTCAGCTGAAACATTAGCGGTTGTAAACAAGTTAATCAAACGTTACCCAGAAGGGAGACAAAAATCTGCATTACTACCTGTTCTTCACGTAGCACAAGCAGAATTTGATGGTTGGTTAAGTTCCGATGTAATGGATTACGTTGCTTCCATTTTAGAAATTAAGCCTATTGAAGTGTATGAAGTAGCTTCTTTTTATTCGATGTACAACTTAAAACCGGTTGGAAAATGCTTGTTAGAAGTTTGTCAAACAGGTCCTTGTATGTTAAATGGAGCAGATGATTTGGTAGCGCATTTCGAGAAAAAATTGAACATCAAAGTCGGGGAAACTTCCGAAGATGGAATGTTCACTTTGAAAACGGTAGAATGTTTAGGTTCTTGTGGAACAGCACCAATGTTACAATGTGGTGCAGATTACCACGAAAACTTGGATGAGACGAAAGCAGATGCTTTGATAGAGAAATTACGCGCAGAGAACAAGCGCTCTAGATATTGTTAATAGGGTTATAAGTACTACTATGGGACGCAAATTATTATTAGAACACATTAACGTACCAGGAATTGAAACACTGGAGGTTTACCGTAAAATGGGAGGTTATTCGGCTGCTGAAAAAGCAATCAAAACCATGCAACCAGATGATATCACGGAAGAGGTTAAAAAATCTGGCTTAAGAGGTAGAGGTGGAGCTGGTTTCCCTGCGGGAATGAAATGGAGTTTTATCGATAAAAAATCGGAAAAACCAAGATATTTGGTATGTAACGCGGATGAAAGTGAACCGGGTACATTCAAAGATCGTTATTTGATGGAGAAAATCCCTCATTCCTTAATTGAAGGGATGTTGGTTTCCAGCTTCGCTTTAGGCGCTAAAACTTCTTACATCTATATTCGTGGTGAATACTTTTATGTACTTCGTATTTTAGAAAAAGCAATCGAAGAAGCCTATGCTGCTGGATTGTTAGGAAAAAATATTTTTGGAACAGACTATAGTTTAGATGTGCATGTTCAAATCGGTGCAGGAGCTTACATCTGTGGGGAAGAAACTGCATTACTGGAATCCTTGGAAGGTAAACGTGGAAATCCACGAATGAAACCACCATTTCCTGCAATCTCTGGTTTATATGCTTCGCCAACTGTTGTAAATAACGTAGAAACGATTGCTGCAGTTCCGCACATCATCAACATTACTGGAGATGAGTATGCTAAAATTGGTATTGGTAGAAGTACTGGAACGAAATTAATTTCAGCATCTGGACACATCAACAAACCAGGAACGTATGAAATTGAACTTGGTTTAACGGTAGAAGAATTTATTTATTCCGATGAATACTGTGGTGGTATTAAAGGAGGTAGAAAAATCAAAGCGATGATTGCTGGTGGCTCTTCCGTTCCAATTTTACCAGCACATTTAATTACAAAAACAGCTAACGGTGAAGATCGTTTGATGACGTATGAATCTCTATCGGATGGTGGATTCGTTTCTGGTACGATGTTAGGTTCTGGAGGTTTTGTAATTATGGATGAAACTGCATGTATCGTTCGACATACGTGGACTTTAGCACGTTTCTATCACCACGAATCGTGTGGTCAATGCTCTCCTTGCCGTGAAGGTACAGGATGGATGGAGAAAGTGTTGCACCGTATCGAGCACGGACATGGTTCGATGAAAGATATTGATTTGTTGGTAGATATCGCAAAAAAAATAGAAGGAAATACAATTTGTCCATTAGGTGATGCGTCTGCATGGCCGATTGCAAGTGCTATTCGTCACTTCCGTGAGGAGTTTGAATACCACATTTTGCACCCTGAAAAAGTAAAAGATCCAAAACATTTTGCACACGAACCTTTTGTAAGTTCTAAATTGGAAAATGTTTAATTGAAATGCACAATTGCTAATAAGATAATAGTAAAGAAATGGCAAAAGTTACAATCGACGGAGTAGAGATGGAAGTTCCAGACGGAACAACCATTTTAAATGCTGCAAGAAGTGTAGGGGGTGATATCGTTCCGCCTGCAATGTGCTACTATTCCAAATTAGAAGGAAGTGGTGGTAAGTGCCGAACGTGCTTGGTAAAAGTAAGCCAAGGTTCTACGAACGACCCACGTCCAATGCCTAAGTTAGTTCCATCCTGCCGTACAACGGTAATGGATGGTATGGTGGTAGAAAACATTACAAGTCCTGAAGTGCTTGAAGCGCGTAAAGGAGTTGTTGAGTTTTTATTAATCAACCACCCATTGGATTGTCCAATTTGTGACCAAGCAGGTGAATGTGACCTACAAAATTTAGGGTACAAACACGGAGCAGCAGCAACCCGTTACGAAGAAGAAAGAAGAACGTATAAGAAAATCGATATCGGTGACAAAATCAAGTTACACATGGATCGTTGTATCCTTTGTTATCGTTGTACGTATGTTGCAGATCAGGTAGCGGATGGAGATCGTTGTCATGGAATCATTAATCGTGGTGACCATGCAGAGATTTCAACGTACATTGAGAAAGCAATTGATAGCGATTTTTCTGGAAATATGATTGATGTTTGTCCTGTTGGAGCTTTGACAGACAAGACAGCGCGTTTTGGAAGTCGTGTTTGGTTTACAAAACCAATGGATGCACACAGAGATTGTGAAAACCCTAAATGTTCTGGTAAAGCAGTAGTATGGGAAAAAGGAGAAGATATACTTCGTGTCACTGGTCGTAAAGACGCATACCATGAAGTAGAAGAGTTCATTTGTGATACCTGTCGTTTTGATAAGAAAAAAGTGAGCGACTGGGTTATTGAAGGACCAAGACATATTAATAATAAGTCTGTAATTTCTGCAAACCATTACGAGCATTTGAAAGACATCAAAGAAGATGTTGAGAAGTACCAAAGACAAGTTGCATCTAATATTAATAAAGCATAACGGATGGAAAACTATTATATTTTTAAAATCATTTTAGTAGTCGCATTGTTTGTCGTTTCTTTAGTTGTAGCAATGTATTCTACTTTTGCTGAACGTAAGATTTCTGCCTTGATGCAAGATAGAGTGGGACCAAACAGAGCGGGACCATTTGGACTACTTCAACCACTTGCGGATGGTATCAAAATGTTTATGAAAGAGGAAATTATTCCGAATGTTTCTAATAAAACATTGTTTATTATAGGACCTTGTCTAGCGATGACTACTGCATTAATGGCAGGTGTATTGATTCCTTGGGGAGGAAAAATTGAGCTGTGGGGAGAAACGTTTAATCTTCAAGTTGCGGACTTAAACATTGGTGTTCTATACATTTTCGGTGTAACTTCATTAGGAGTTTATGGAATCATGATTGGTGGATGGGCATCGAATAATAAGTACTCATTGATGGGTGCGATTCGTGCTTCTGCACAAATGATTAGTTATGAAATCGCTATGGGCTTAGCAATCATTGCGCTGATTATGTCAACTGGTACAATGAGTTTAGGTGAAATTGCTGCTCAACAAGATGCTGGTTTAGCAAACATTGTATATCAACCACTTGGATTTTTGATCTTTTTAATCTGTGCTTTTGCAGAGCTGAATCGTGCTCCATTTGATATGCCAGAATCTGAATCTGAGTTAATTGGTGGTTACCATACAGAGTATTCCAGTATGAAATTAGGATTGTTCTTATTTGCAGAATATATCAATATGTTTATATCTTCTGCAGTAATCGTAACGTTCTATTTTGGAGGATATAATTTCCCTTTCCAAAACGAAATTAATGAAGCGTTAGGTTTATCAACGAATATGGCTACGGCTTTAGGTACATTGGTAATGTTTGGTAAAATTTTCTTCTTTATCTTCTTCTTTATGTGGGTTAGATGGACTTTACCTCGTTTCAGATACGATCAATTGATGCGTTTAGGATGGAAATCATTGATTCCATTAGCAATTTTAAACATCTTAATCACAGGAGTTGTGATGTGGATGAATGGTAAATTAAATTAAGAGTTAAAGAGATGCAACCACTTACTAATAGATCGAAAGCAGTCCTTAAAAAAGAGATGACATTTGCGGAGAAATTGTATTTACCTGCAATTATCAATGGAATGATTATCACGTTTAAGCACATGTTTAAAAAAGCGGCTACGATTCAGTATCCAGAACAAAAACGAGAATTTAGTCCAATCTATCGTGGTCACCACGTATTAAAACGCGATGATGAAGGTGCGGAAAGATGCACGGCTTGTGGACTTTGTGCTGTTTCTTGTCCTGCAGAAGCGATTACAATGCAGGCAGCAGAACGTAAAGAAGGGGAAGAAAAATTATACCGCGAAGAAAAATATGCTGCAAATTATGAAATCAACATGTTACGTTGCATTTTTTGTGGTTTGTGTGAAGACGCTTGTCCGAAAGAGGCAATTTTCTTAACAGATCGTTTGGTTCCGACTGAATTTGAACGAAATGATTTTGTTTTTGGTAAAGACAAATTAGTAGAGAAAGTAGATGATAGAGTGGATGTTACTAGACGTCAGACACAAAATGTCATAGATTTCAAGCAAAACAAAAAATATAGTCATAATAAATAATTAATAGAAGCTATGACACAGTACGTATTTTATTTCCTTTCCTTTTTAGCAATACTTTCTGCATTGATGGTGGTATTTTCTAAAAATCCTATTCACAGTGTTTTATACTTGGTATTGACGTTTTTTGCAATTGCTGGTCATTACTTATTATTGAATGCGCAGTTTTTAGCAATCGTTCACATTGTGGTATATGCCGGAGCAATTATGGTATTATTCCTCTATGTATTGATGCTTTTAAACCTAAACGTAGATTCCGAACCAGTTAAGAAAAATTGGGTGAAATTTGCAGGAGTGCTTTCAGGTGGTTTATTAATGTTAACCTTGGTTGCTACATTTCATAAGGCAGAGACAATGCCTTTGATTCAAGATAATCCAGAAATTGGTGTAACTGCTAATTTAGGTAAAATATTATTTGGTGAATTTGCATTGCCATTTGAAATTTCATCTGTTTTGTTGTTAAGCGCGATGATAGGGGCGATTATGTTGAGTAAAAAAGAAGTAAAAAAATAAGTTATGGGGACATTACAGGCGATTCCATTAAATCATTATATCTTCTTAAGTGTTATCTTATTCTCCATTGGAGTAATAGGTGTACTATTAAGAAGAAATGCCATCATCATCTTTATGTGTATTGAGTTGATGTTAAATGCAGTGAATTTGTTGATGGTTGCATTTTCAGCGCATCACGGTGACGGATCAGGACAAGTATTTGTATTCTTTATTATGGCTGTTGCAGCTGCAGAAGTTGCGGTAGGACTTTCCATTTTAATTATGATGCATAGAAATACAAACACAACAGATGTTGGGTTTCTTAATAAACTTAAATTTTAAGAACGATGAAGGAATTAATTTGGTTGGTACCACTTTTACCATTAGTAGGATTTTTACTAATTAGTTTAGGAAAATCGTACTTCTCTAAAAGTTTAGCGGGTATCATTGCTAGTGCAATGGTTTTTTGTTCGTTTGTTATTTCATTGGGTGTATTTTTTGATGTATTAAATGGCGATGGGAAACCTACAACAGTAACGCTATTTGAATGGATTGCAACAGCAGATTTCCATGTGAATATTGCATTCTTGGTGGATTCATTGACATCCATTATGTTGTTAATCATTACGGGAGTTGGATTTTTGATTCACTTATATTCCATGGGGTATATGCATGATGATGAAGGATATGCGAAATTCTTCTCTTACTTGAACTTATTTGTATTCTTCATGTTGTTGTTAGTACTAGGGGATAACTATTTAGTAATGTTCGCAGGATGGGAAGGTGTTGGTTTGGCTTCTTATTTATTAATTGGTTTTTGGTTCAAAAATCAACCTTACAATGATGCTGCGAAAAAAGCATTTATCGTAAACCGTATTGGGGATTTAGGGTTTATCTTGGGAATCTTCTTAATTTACACCACATTTGGTACGATTCAATATAGTGGGGTATTTGGCGGGGCTTTAAATTTCACAGAAAATGACCCAACAATTGTAGCAATTACTTTATTATTATTTGTTGGAGCAATGGGGAAAAGTGCTCAAATTCCTTTATATACTTGGTTACCGGATGCAATGGCAGGTCCAACACCTGTTTCAGCATTGATACACGCAGCGACGATGGTAACTGCAGGTGTTTACATGATTGCTCGTTCCAATTTATTATATAGCCTTTCTCCAGATACACTTGGTTTTGTTGCAATTATTGGTGGAGCAACAGCGGTTTTTGCTGCAACGATTGGGATCTTCCAAAACGATATTAAAAAAGTTTTGGCTTATTCTACTGTATCTCAATTAGGATATATGTTTTTAGCACTTGGAGTAGGTGCTTTTACTGGAGGTGTTTTTCATTTAATCACACATGCATTCTTTAAAGCATTATTATTTTTAGGAGCTGGTAGTGTAATTCATGCGATGGGTGGCGAACAAGATATTCGTAAAATGGGCGGTTTGAAAAAATACGTTCCAATTACCTATATGACTTTCTTAGTAGGAACAATTGCTATTTCTGGTATTCCTCCTTTCTCCGGGTTTTTCTCTAAAGATGAAATTTTAGCACATGCATTTCAAGTGAATCCGATATTTTGGGTATTAGGGGTATTAGGTTCTATGATGACTACCTTCTATATGTTCCGTTTGTTCTACTTAACATTCATGGGAACATTTAGAGGAACAGAAGAGCAAAAACATCATTTACACGAGTCCCCAAAAACAATGACCATTCCGTTGGTTGTTTTAGCAGTATTAGCGATTGTGGCTGGATTTATTGGAATTCCACATGTATTAGGTGGTAATCATTGGTTAGAACATTTCTTAGCGCCAGTATTTAAACAATCTGAAATATATGCACACGGACATAAATTAACGCATTCAACAGAATATGTCTTAATGGGTGTTACTGTTACCATAACTATTTTGATGATCTTATTTGCGCGTAACAAGTTTGTTAGCAAAGGATTTGTTCCTGCAGATGATAGCGTGAAACAAGGATTTATACCACGTTTATTGGCAAACAAATACTATGTAGATGAATTCTATAACGCGATTATCGTTAAACCATTGAATGGATTAGCAAGTTTCTCGTACAAATTCTTAGAATTAAAAGCAGTGGATGCCATCGTAAATGGAGTTGGAAAATTGGTTGTATTTATCAGTGGTCAAGCGCGTAAACTACAAACAGGAAACACAGGTTTCTACATCTTCGCAATGGTGATAGGAATTCTAGTAATATTAGCACTTAATTTATTTAACAAATAACAAACAGAGAATGATAACTACTACACTTTTATTTTTCCCGTTAGTTATAGGAATTTTATTATTCTTTCTAAAAGGAGAAAACGTTAAAAAAATCGCTTTTGGTGCAAGTTTAGTTCAACTTGTATTAGGCGTTACAGCGTTTGTTCAGTTTGATAAAAAACAAGTGCTTGCCCAATACGTGACTAATATTCCTTGGATAAAAGGAATGGGTATCAATTTCCATGTTGGTATGGATGGTATAAGTTTAGTATTGGTACTTCTTACAACATTGTTGATGCCATTTATTATTATGGTTGCAAATCGTAACACCTATAAAAATCCATCTACATTGTATGCCTTAATGATGTTAATGCAATTTGGATTGATTGGGGTGTTTACAGCACAAGATGCTTTCTTATTTTACATCTTCTGGGAAATTGCTTTATTACCTATTTACTTCATCGCTTTATTATGGGGAGGAGCGGATCGTATTCGTATTACTTTTAAATTCTTTATCTATACCTTAGCGGGAAGTTTGTTAATGTTGGCAGCCTTGATTTACTTGTATTTACAAACGCCACTACCGCATAATTTCTCCTTACAAGCCTTGTATGATTTACAATTGTCGGAAGGTACACAAAACTGGGTTTTCTGGATGTTGTTTTTTGCTTTTGCTATTAAAATGCCAATTTTCCCTTTCCATTCTTGGTTAGCAGATACCTATACGGATGCACCTACACCAGGTACGATGTTATTATCGGGTATTATGTCTAAAATGGGAGTGTATGGGGCGCTTAAAATTT
The DNA here is from genome assembly GCA_044232905.1 of Crocinitomicaceae bacterium. Taxonomy (GTDB): domain Bacteria; phylum Bacteroidota; class Bacteroidia; order Flavobacteriales_D; family Crocinitomicaceae; genus CANHVK01. The sequence continues at coordinate 133,705 of JBIIKZ010000002.1, read as the reverse complement.
TATTACCGATAGTACCAATGGGTGTAAATAATTATGGTCCTTATGCGATAACATTAGCAGTGATAGGTGTAATTTATGCTTCTTTGTTGGCAATGTTCCAGAAAGATTACAAACGTTTGATCGCCTATTCTTCAGCAGCACATGTTGGATTAATTGCAGCAGGTGTATTTAGTATGACACACAACGGTATCGCTGGAGCAGTAGTTCAAATGTTCGCGCATGGTATTTCTGCTGTAGGTTTATTCTATGTTGTGGACATCTTGGTAAATCGTACAAATACAAGACAATTGAATGAATTAGGTGGAATAAGAACGGTTGCACCAGTGTATGCTACTACGTTTATGATTATCATGATGGCAAGTATTGCACTGCCATTAACAAGTGGATTTATAGGTGAATTCTTATTATTAGTAGGTATTTATGAATACAATTATTGGTTAGCTGGATTCGCTGGATTGTCTACTATTTTAGGAGCTGTGTATATGTTAAAAAGTTACCAAGTATCTATTTTGGGAGATAAATCTGCTATCTCAAATAAATTCTTTGATTTGGTTTGGCAAGAGAAAGTAATCTTATTCCCACTAATCATCTTGATTTTTGTGCTAGGTGTTTATCCAAAACCATTGTTAGATGTGATTACTCCTGCAGTGAAGAATTTGTATACCATCATGGAAATAACGATTAAATAAGTCCAAACGGAAATAACATAAGTATGAAAGCATTAATATTATTAAGTGGATTAGGGTTTTTAGGGATATTATCTGAAATCTTAAATTTCAAAAAAATCATTTATAAACTTACGATTGTTGGGTTGATTTTGACACTTGGAATTACCTTTTTAGAATGGGATAATCCTGCGCCATTACAATTTTCAAACATGGTCAATTTTGATAATTTAGCCATTTCATTTATTGCGGTTTTGGTATTAACAGCAATTTTATGGTTTTTGACTTCTGCGCCTATTTTTGATGACGCTGAACATGTAGCGGATAAAACTACCTTGATTTTATTTGCATTGGTTGGTGCAGTTTGTATGGTTTCATACCACAATGTAACAATGTTATTTATTGGGATTGAAATTCTTTCGATTTGTATGTATGTCATGGCTGGTAGTAAAAAAGGAGATTTAGGTTCCAATGAATCATCCATGAAATATTTCTTAATGGGTGCATTTGCAACAGGCTTCTTATTGATGGGAATAGCATTCATTTATGGAGCTACGGCAACGTTTGATATTGCTGAAATCAAAATGTATATGGAGAACAGTCCAGAACATTTAGAATTGGTGTATACTGGAATTATGCTTTTAGTAATTGGATTGTCTTTCAAAATATCTGCTGTACCATTTCATTTTTGGGCACCAGATGTGTATGACGGAGCACCAATACAAGTAACAAGTTTAATGTCTACAATTGTTAAGACTGCTGCAATAGCTGCTTTTTACAAATTGTTTACGGTAAGTTTTGGTTCACAAAGTGCTACTTGGGAATGTACTTTGTCTTATATAGCCGGTATTACAATTATTTTGGGTAACCTAATTGCAGTTTTCCAATCCTCTGCAAAACGTATGTTAGCATATTCTGGTATTTCTCATGCAGGGTATTTGTTATTAGCGATTTTAGCAAATAACGCTTCAGGAGGAAATGCATTGGTATATTACACTTTAGCTTATTCTGTAGCGACAATTGCTGCTTTTGCTATCATTGCTTTGGTATTGCAAGCAAAAGGAGATACAAACTTTAGTTCTTTTGAAGGACTAGGGAAGAAAAACCCTTTATTAGCGTTAGCAACGATTATTTCGATGTTGTCTTTGGCTGGTATACCTCCATTTGCAGGATTCTTTGGAAAATACTATTTATTTACTTCTTACTTAGAAAATCACGGAATAGAATTAGTAGTTGTGGCTTTGATTGGTTCTGCAATCAGTATTTACTACTATTTCCGTTTAATCGTAACTATATTTAAAGGAGAAAGTGAAGAGGTTATTCCGATGAGTGGTACAGTGAAATTGGTATTGATACTTTGTATTTTACTTACTGTTGCTTTGGGTATTTTTCCAGATGTGATGAGTGGGGGATGGTAGTTGAGATTGGAGTTTAAAGTGACGAGTGACAGAATAATTGGTTAAGTTGTTCCAAAAATATTGAATGATAATTTCCCGTAGCGATTTAGTTTGTTACGGGTTTTTTATAAAATACTATGACAAAGAAAAAAGGGATTGCACTATTAGGTTCTACAGGTTCGATTGGAACCCAAGCATTGGAAGTAATTGAATCGTATCCAGATGTTTTTGATTTGCAAGTATTGACTGCACATGGCAATGCGGATTTGTTGATTGAGCAAGCCAAAAAATTCAAACCGAATAGTGTTGTCATCGTAGATGAATCTTTGCACGAAAAGGTAAAAACTGCCTTGTGGGAGGAGGATATCAAAGTTTTTTGCGGTAAGGATTCTTTGAATCAAATCGTTACAGGTTCTGAAATCGATGTGGTATTGACCGCTTTGGTTGGTTATGCAGGATTGAAGCCGACGATTGAAGCCATAAAAGCAAAGAAAACGATAGCATTAGCGAATAAAGAAACTTTGGTGGTTGCTGGTTCGTTAATTACAAAATTAGCCTTAGAACATAACGTTACGATTTATCCGGTAGATTCTGAGCACTCAGCGATTTTTCAATGCTTAACAGGAGAAAACCTTAATCCGATAGAGAAAATCTATTTAACGGCTTCTGGAGGGCCATTTAGGGGATGGAAACGCCCGCAATTGGAAACAGTTAATCCAGCGCAAGCATTAAAACATCCAAATTGGACGATGGGAGCAAAAATCACGATCGATTCTGCGACACTCATGAATAAAGGATTGGAAGTCATAGAAGCGAAATGGTTGTTTGATTTGCGTCCAGACCAAATTGATGTGATTGTTCACCCACAATCGATTATACATTCGTTGGTGCAGTTTGAAGATGGAAGTATGAAAGCACAAATGGGCTTGCCGGACATGAAGTTGCCAATCCAATATGCTTTTACGTATCCAGCACGTTTAAAAACAGATTTTCCGCGTTTTAATTTTATGGATTATCCGCAGTTGACTTTTGAGCAACCGGATCGTGAAACGTTTCAAAATTTGAATTTAGCCTTTATAGCAATGGATCGCGAAGGGACTGCAGCTTGTGCGTTGAATGCTGCGAATGAAGTTACGGTACAAGCTTTTTTGAAAGGGGAGATTGGATTTTTAGATATTGCCAGAATTAATGGAAGTGTGATGGATCAGGCTACTTTTGTGAAAGAACCAGAATATGAGGATTTTGTGAAAGTAGACGAAGAGGCGAGGAGATTGGCAGAGGAGGAATGCAAATTAAAGAATAAATAGATTTTTCCTGTAGGGATAAGGCTTGCCCTATCCCTACAGGAAAAATTAGGAAATCACCTTCACCAATTCTTTCACCTTTCTACCATTCGTTTTCGCTTCTTCTAGCGTTGGAGCAACAATTGTTATGTGTCCCATTTTACGGAAGGACTTTGTGTCTGCTTTACCGTAGATGTGAGGTTTTACACCTGGTATAGCGATTGCAGTTTCTAATCCTTGGTAGATAACACTTCCTTGGAATCCTTTTTCTCCTAGAAGATTAATCATGACACCTGGTTGGATAATACGTGTATCTCCCAGAGGAAGGTTTAACACACTTCGCATGTGTTGTTCAAATTGGGAAGTTATGTTACACTCAATGGTATGGTGTCCGCTGTTATGAGGGCGAGGTGCAATTTCGTTAACTAATAACTGACCATCTTTAGTAAGGAATAATTCAACCGCTAAAATTCCAACCATCCCAAGTTTATCGATGATACTAATTGCTAATTCTTCTGCTGCTCTCTCAATTGCTGGAGTTACATCCGCAGGAGAAAATAAAAATTCTACCAAGTTGGCTTCTGGACTAAATTCACATTCTACTGTCGGATACACCTTCGTTTCACCATTCTCATTACGCGCAACGATTACGGATAATTCCTTTTCAAAATCCACAAATTTTTCTAAAACACTTGGTACATCAAAAGCTGTCTTCAAGTCTTTTTCGGTACGTAATGGTGTTACTCCTTTTCCATCATAACCACCAGTTCGCATTTTTTGCATAAAAGGGAATTCTGAAATATAGTTTGCAATTTCTTCTTTGTTGTTTACCAAATAGAAAGCTGGAGTCGGGATATTATGGTCTGCGTAAAATTGTTTTTGTAATCCTTTATCGCGAATAATTTTTAGTACAGCTGGTTGCGGGAATACTTTTTTTCCTTCGGATTCTAATTTTTCTAATGCTTCGATGGAAACATTTTCAATTTCAACGGTAATTACATCTTTGTCTTGACCAAATTTATAAACAGTGTCAAAATCATTTAATGAACCAACGGTTAAACTATGGGCAATATCTCTACAAGGAGCATCCGCATCTGGATCTAAGCAATGTACTTGCACATCGTAGTTGATTGTTTCTTGAATCAACATTCTTCCAAGTTGACCACCTCCTAATACACCCAATTGAAAGTGTTTACCGTACCAGATTTTTTCCATTAGTTGAAATATTCAGTATAAAATATTTTGTATTCTTCGAGTTTATGTGTTTCAAACAACACTTTTAAATTTTCTTGCGAAATTAAGTAAATTGGCAAGTTTGCATACGCGTCAAGGTTTGTTTTGTCTGTTTTAAAGTGATCTACATATTCTTCGGCATCTGTATGCGTGAATGATTTTAAAACCACAATACTTTGATTTTCACTAAATAATTTAGAAGAAACGGTAATTTCTTTTCCAGCATAAGCATCCTCATTAAACAATGCAATTTTATTTTTGGCTGCATTGGAATCACTGTTAGGATCTAGAAAAATAATAATCCATACTGCTTGTCCTTCTACAAATTTGTAAATAGATTCTTTGTTGAATTCCACTTTTTTGTCTTGAGAAACTCCTTTTTGGATAATTTCAATTAATTCGCTGGCTTTTTTAGCTTCTAATGTACCTGCAAATTTTCGGACAATTTCCTGTAATAACGGTTCGATCTCTTTTTTGTCATTTATTTGTGAAGCTTGTGCCATTGCATTTAATAACATGTATTTAGCAAGAAAAACATTCTTCGGGTCATTGTTAATTATTTCATTAGAAGCATTTATAACTTCAATGTATTCGTTGGCTCTATATTTTTCTAAAACTTTCACATAGATAGCTTCCGCTTTTCGTTCTTCTTCTTTTTTCTTTGTGAAAAAGTTAGGGTCTTTCAAATAGTTAGCATAATCGGAATTTGGAAAGTTTTGAAGTATATAACTCTTTTGTGCTTGCATTTTTGCATTGTCTTTTCCTTCATATATTTTGTATAATTGATAGGAAGACAATAGTTTATAATCACTTATATAGTCGCGGTTTATAACATCCATAAAACGTTCGGTAGCCATTTTATATTCTCCAAGCAGTTCTTTGTAAATGAGTCCTGCTTCATATTGCGCAGCCAACAAACGTTCCATCGATGAATCTTGTAATGCTTTTGTCAGTGGAATATTTGCAAGTAGATTTTCGATGGTTAAAGTATCTTTTTCTTTTTCAGAGTTAAGACTTCCACTTCCTTTTGTTTGTGAGCTGTCTATGTTATTAGTTGCAATTACTAACTTATCGCTACGTCTCCAATCATCTTCGTTTTCTCGTTCGCCCCAATTTTTCTTGAACTCACTAATACCATCCGCTTTTGATTTGACGTTGTTCCAATACCATTTATTTCCGGATGGATCATTTTCTTGTGCAGCTTTTTGTTTTGCTTGTATATCTCTTAATCTAGTTGCTTCTTCTCGTTGTTTTTTCTCTGCGTTAGATTTAATCTTTTTGATGGTTTGTTCCAGGTAATTTTTTCTAGTTTTATCGTCCATTTTCGCTAAACGTAGCAGACTATCTTCATATTCCACAATGTCCACCGCAATAACTAGGTTTTTAAGTTTGGATGCTTTTTTACGAATATCTTCATTATTTGGATAGGTATCAGGCATCACTTTCACGCAACTATCATAATATTTTTGTGCTTTGATATAATCTTTTATTTGGTAACTCAAATTTCCTAATTCTTCGTAACTTATTGCTTGTTGCCGTTTGTTTACCGTAGAGTAGTAAGTTGATTTATGTAACAATACTATTGCTTCCGCACGATTATTTTCTTGTAAAAATAATTTTGCTAACGCATAATACAATTGATCTCGGAATTCCGTGTTTTTGTCATCCCGTAACATTTTTTGCAATTCTTTTTTTATTTTCTCATCTTTCCCAAGATATGCACGATTGATTCGCGCATTAAATTGCATTTCAAATGGTGCTTGTGGATATGTAACCACTTTAGAAAAGTGATTTTTTGCTAGTTCATATTTTTTCGATAAACTATATAATTGTCCGAGGATGAAGTGTATCCTTGTTTTTTCTGCTTTCTTTTTGGATGTATTAATGACTTTTTCTAAATTTTCAATTGCTAAAGCATATTCTCCAGTTTGTGTATATAAATCTCCTTTTAATAATGCTAATTCTACTTCTAAACGTTTGGTAAATTCCGGAAGTAACTTGACACTATTTTTCTCTTTTTTAGCAAAAAAAGTTACTATTTTTCCGACTATATTGGTTTTGTTTGCTTCTTTCTCCTTTTTCTGTTTTTCTACTAATAGATCTAGTTCCAGTAATTTTTCTTTTGCTTCGTTTATTTTATTGGTTACAATTAACGATTTGATAATCCACATAGATGCGATATAATAGGATTTATCATTTGTAAATAATCGTTGAACATATTCAAAATTTCTTTGGGAAAGTTCATACTCATGTTTTAAGTAGAATGCTCTTCCAATCGTATTCCAATTTTCATCGATCCAAGGGTTGTTTTCCACTTTTTTTCCTCCTCCAAACTCCATACTTGGCATGCAATGGTTTCGTATGACTTTGGAACACTTCGTAATAGCAGTATCAATTGCTGGAAGAAATGCTTGAAATTCTTTATCGTTTGGAACTTGTTCAATCGGAAGAATGTCGTAGTAATTTTCTTTTGAATTTGTACGGTAAGATTCTAATGCAGTTTTTAGAAGTTCGTTTGCATTAAAATACCCATTATATTTTGCAGTTATTCCATGGTATTTACGGTTGATAAAAGCATTGTTTTCCGTGGAACAAGCGGACACTAGAATACAAGTCAGAGTGAGAAGTATAAGAGAGGCTAGTGAAGTAGTTTTTTTCATGCAGCTATATTCAACGTAAAAGTACAATTTTTCTTGTGTAGTTTTTGCGCTTTTTATATCAAACCGTTGTAAATGCATCTACAATATGTTCAATTTCTGTTCGATATTGATTATGTACAATAGAAACGATATCGAAACGAGTATCTATGTTTAACTTTTTCCATTTGATATATGCATCTGCCACTTTTATAATTTGGCGTTGTTTGGCACGTGTTACAGCTCTCCAAGGTTCACCTATTTCCGCTGTTTGTCTTGTTTTAACTTCTGTAACAACAAGTTGATTATTTTCGATGGATATAATGTCAACCTCTAATTTTCCAAATCGGTAGTTTAAATCGAGGTGTACAAATCCTTTGTTTTTTAAGAAATCTTGCGCTAATTTTTCTCCTAGGATTCCTAATTCTTGGTTGGTCATTTAGTTCTTTTTAGTATTAAGATACGCAAAAAGGGAAAAAGGGTCAAGTTATTTAAAAAGAAAAACCTCAACTATCTTGCGATAATTGAGGCTTAAGCTTACTCGTAAACTGGAAGCGTCTACTTGTGTACCCGAGGCGGGTCCCGAAAGCTTTCGGGACGAACCTGCACTTATTTATATTTTTCTTTTAAACGTTCGATAATTTCAGGATACTTGGTTAAATTCTCAATATAAACTTTACTTTTCATCTTTTTAATATGCGATTCGATATTGCGTGCCTGTTTGTAATCTAGGTTAATACAACTAAAATAGAGTATCCAATCTTCTGAATTTATTGTAAATGCTTTATTAAAAGTTTTGTTTTTATGTGCTTCAAGACGATGCTGTAAATCATTACAACTACTAGTATAATATTTGTTTAATTTTTCTGAATAGAGAATGTATACAGATGCCATCTATTAAAAAGAAAAAACCTTGATTTTCTTACGAAAACCAAGGTTTAAACTACTTCTGAGCTGGAAGCGCTCATTTGTTTTTTCGAGGTTGGTCCCGAAAGCTTTCGGAACGAACCAGTACTCATTTGTGTACCCAGGGCGGGAATCGAACCCGCACTCCAGAGGAACTGGATTTTGAATCCAGCGCGTCTACCAATTCCGCCACCTGGGCATTTTACTTGTGTCTACCTCCCGATAGTTATCGGGATCCGCCACCGGGGCATTTACATATAACCGTTCTTATAATTTGAAACGATTTGCAAATATACAAAAAGAATTAATTTACTACTCGTTTCGTCCACACAAATTTCCAAAGCAGGTAAGAAATAATTGTGCCAACTAATGCACCGCCCACTATATCACTTAAATAATGTACTCCTAAGTAGATGCGTGAGAATGCAACTAAAACAGCAATTGTAAATAATGTATAAATTAATTTCGGTGCTTTTTCTCTAAAAATTAGTCCTACTAATAATGCAATTGCAAAAAAGTTTGCAGCATGTGAAGAAACAAAACCATATTTTCCTCCCTGATAATATTCTCCATTTTCTTGTTTGTAAAAGTGGAGTTCAGGTGCTAATTCTATATTATGGGATGGCCGATAGCGTTCTACGGATTTTTTGATTATTTGTGAAGAAACTAAATCAGAAAGTGCAATCGCCGTAATTACTAATAATACAAAGTAAAGGGTATTTTTCTTTCCAAAATGCTGGTATGCTAAGTAAATTAAGAAAAAATACATTGGAATCCAGATAATTTTACCTGAAATTAACCACATTATCTCATCTAATAAGGGTGTGTGTAAGGAATTTATTGCAAGTACAATCGCATGGTCGATTGCTTCCAAAAAATCAAGCATTGTTTAATTTTTTCCAAAGTAGGTCTTTCAATTCTACTAAACCTTGTTGCGCTAACGAGGAAATAAACAAATAGGCAATTGCTGGAATATCGGCTTTCATTTGTTCTTTCATTTCATCGTCCAACATGTCAGATTTAGTGATTGCAAGAACACGTTCTTTGTTTAACAATTCAGGATTATACTGACGTAATTCGTTCAGTAAAACAGCATATTCTTTTTGGATATTATCTGAATCTGCAGGAATCATGAATAAAAGAATAGAGTTACGTTCAATATGACGTAAAAAACGCAATCCTAACCCTTTTCCGGTATGTGCACCTTCAATAATTCCAGGAATGTCTGCCATAATAAAGGAATAATGGGTTCGGTAAGGTACAATTCCTAGATTTGGACGAAGTGTAGTAAATGCATAATCGCCGATTTCTGGTTTCGCAGAACTCAAAACGGATAAAAGTGTACTTTTTCCAGCATTCGGGAAACCAACTAAACCAACATCCGCTAAAATTTTTAATTCTAATATCATCCAATTCTCACGCCCTGGTTCACCCGGTTGTGCGAATTGTGGCGCGCGATTAATACTCGATTTGAAATAACTATTTCCACGACCACCACGCCCACCTGGCACTAATATTTTTTCTTCTTTATCTGCAGTTATTTCAAAAAGAACCTCTCCAGTTTCAGAATCTTTTGCAATTGTACCAATCGGAACTTCGATGTATTGATCATCCCCTTCAGCTCCAGTTTTTAAGTTTCCGGTTCCATGTACCCCATGACCAGCCTTAATGTGTTTTTTGAATTTTAAGTGAAGTAAAGTCCATAATTGTGTGTTTCCACGTACAATAATATGTCCGCCACGACCACCATCCCCACCATCAGGTCCACCTAAAGGAATATATTTTTCTCTACGATAATGCGTAGATCCGCCACCTCCGTTTCCGGAAGTACAATGTATGTTTACGTAATCTACGAAATTATCAGAAGCCATATTTTTAATTTAAAGCGTCAATTGCTGTATATAATCGGTGAGAAATTTCATCAATTTCTCCAAGACCATCAATTGAAACGAATTTATTTTGTTTTTGGTAAAAGTCTTTTACCGGTTTAGTCTCGTTGTTATACACATCGATGCGTTTTTGAATTACTTCCGGATTTACATCGTCTGGTCGACCACTGTTTTGACCACGTAAAAGTAAACGTGTTCGAAGTTCCGCTTCTTCTACTTCTAAAGCCAGCATAATTGAAATTGCTGAATCTAATGTAGCTAAAAAAGTATCTAATGCTTGTGCTTGTGCATTTGTACGTGGGAAACCATCAAAGATAAAACCATTTGCTTCAGGGTGTTTTAACACCTCGGTACGCAACATGTTGATTGTTACTTCGTCAGGTACAAGAGAACCTTGGTCCATGTAACTTTTTGCTAATTTTCCAAGTTCTGTTTCGCCCTTGATGTTAGCTCTAAAAATATCTCCTGTGGAAAGGTGGATTAATCCATATTTATGAATTAATCTTTCTGACTGAGTTCCTTTCCCAGCCCCTGGAGGTCCGAATAAAACGATATTTAACATAGTGGTATTTTTGGGTCACTACCCTTTATTTGATAAATAGATTCTAAATTTCTGCCAAAACCATCAAAATCCATTCCGTAGCCAACGATAAATTCGTTTGAAATGTTTAATCCGATGTATTTAGGAGAATATTTTCCTTTAAATGCTTCTGGTTTAAATAGTAAGGTCACAATAGAAATGGATGCAGGTTCTTGTTTTTGAAGTATTTCTACAACATAATCCATTGTAGCGCCTGTATCTACGATATCTTCTAATAATACGATATGTTTACCAGTTACATTTGATTGTAGTCCAATTAATTCATTTATTTTTCCAGTATTTTCAGTTGCTTCGTATGATTTAACTTTTAAGAAAGAGATCCTTGTTTGCAGGGTTATTTTTTTAAATAAATCGCTAGCAAACATGAAAGAACCGTCTAAAATAGCTATAAATTCTACTTCTTTTCCTGTAAAATCTGCATTGATTTCCTGGGCCAACAAAGCAATACGCTCCTGAATTTCTTCAACAGAAATGTATTTTTCGAATGATTTATTAAGAATATCAATCACTTTAAGCTTTGTTTAATTGAGTGCAAAGGTACTATTTTTCCGTGAAAATTATAGTTTTGAGTATAAGTCATTTACATTTATTCTATAAAATATACCGCAAATTGAAAGTAATTGGGGATTTTTGGCTTGGGTTAATTACAACTAAAAATTGTTTGAAGTTTGGTTTTGTAAATCCTTCATGATAATAATTTGAAAATCCAAATCCTTCTTTAGGCATCCCAATCATATTATATTGCATTTTATGATCGCTATTTTCGTCATCTAGAATTGAAAGTCCATAAATTCCAGATTCTATTTCAATCGTTGATTTTAATGTTCCATTTACCAATTCCTTTTTGGAGACGAGTATTATTTTAAATGGTTTTTCCTGTTCGAATGAACTTGCATCTTTGAATACTCCGATGGATAATCTCCCTTTTGAGTTTTTGATGTTTTTGACGATAATCGGAATAGTTATATTGGTTGAATTCGTGAAACTTGTAGTTAATAGAATACCTATAGTTATTAAAAATGGGACTGAATATTTCATACGAGTAAAAATACAAAATTTCTGTTTTTCATAGTATCCATGTTCACTATTCTTTGAATTGCGATTATTTTTCATAATGTTCTTTGAATATTTATGCTTAATTTCAAGTAAAAATAACAATACATGTTCGAAACAACGACTTCCTCTGAATTAGCAATTCGCTTTATAAATCAAACAAATCGATCCATATTTTTAACCGGAAAAGCAGGGACAGGTAAAACTACTTTACTAAAAAGAATTATCACCACAACCCATAAAAAAGCAGTTATCGTTGCACCAACAGGTATCGCTGCTTTGAATGCTGGCGGTGTTACAATACACTCTTTTTTTCAATTGCCTTTTTCTGGATTTATTCCAGAATTTGGGGTAACACCAAAATTTAATGACCGCGTAAAATGGGAAACTAAAGACACACTGGTTAAACATTTTCGCATTCCTGCAAAACGCAAAGCACTTTTTCAATCCATGGAATTATTGGTAATTGATGAGGTAAGTATGTTACGTGCAGATTTATTGGATGCGATTGATTGGACCTTACGTACTATTCGTAAACGCAATGAAGCTTTTGGCGGAGTACAAGTTCTTTATATTGGTGATTTATTACAATTACCTCCAGTAGTTAAAAATGAAGAGTGGGTAGAATTAAAAAATTATTACAACGGAATATTCTTTTTTCACGCGAAGGTAGTTCAAGAAAATCCACCTTTATTTATTGAACTTACTAAAATTTATCGACAAGATGATGAACGATTTATTCATTTATTAAATCATTTACGGAATAATCAAATTGATGAAAAAGATATCCAAATTTTAAATGAGTATGTCCATCCAAATTTTGATATTAAAAATAATGCTGGATATATTACACTTACAACCCATAATGCAAAAGCAGACACCATTAATCTACAATCGCTTCACGAATTAAAGGGTGTGTCCCGAAAATATGCTACTGAAATTACAGGTGAGTTTCCAGTGCATATGTATCCATTAGATGAAGTATTGGAATTAAAAGTTGGAGCACAAGTTATGTTTGTAAAGAATGATTTATCTTTTGAAAAAAACTATTATAATGGTAAAATGGGCGTAGTCAAAGAAATTTCTTCCCAAGAAATTTTAGTTGATTTTCCAGAAGAAAAGAAAACGATTGAAGTAGAGAAATACGAGTGGCAAAATATTCGATACACGCTGGATGAAGGTACAAAAGAAATTAAAGAAGAAGTTTTGGGCACTTTTGTTCATTATCCTTTAAAATTAGCATGGGCAATAACGGTACACAAAAGTCAAGGATTAACTTTTGAAAAAGCTATCTTGGATGTTTCTCAAGTTTTTGCTCCCGGCCAAGCGTATGTTGCGCTGTCCCGTTTGCGAAGTTTGAAAGGCCTAGTATTACTCTCTCCATTGCGAATGAATGGATTGAGTAATGATCAACAGGTAATGCTTTATACGGCGTCCAAACAAGAAGATGCTATTTTAGAAAAGTTTCTAGAAGATGATACCATGCATTTTGTATATACTTTTTTAGTGAAATCCTTTGAATGGCGCGACCTTGATTCTTTATGGAGGATTCACGATGCAAGTTATCTTTTGTTGGGCTCTAAAAGTGAAAAAGGGAAACATAAGTCTTGGGCAGCACATCAAGCGAATGTTTTTCATACTTTAATCGAACCATCTCAAAAATTTATTAGTCAATTAAATAAATTATTTTCTACGCATCCAATTTCTCTTACATTTATTGCTGAACGTGTACAAGCTGCAAATGCGTACTTCTTTAAAACGCTCGAAAATTGTGCCCTTAGTACATTGAAAAAAATGGAAGAGGTAAAGCGCATTAAGAAAATTAAAGCGTATTACGAAGAGTTGGAAGAATTAGAAACGGCTCAATTTGAAGTCTTAACTTCCTTGTTGCGTGCAAGCAACATGTTGGAAATGCTTTTAAATGGCGAGGAAATTACGAAGGATAAGATTTGGAAACCAGAGATTTTAAATTATCGAAAAAACATTTTAGACCAAATTAAAGCTGAACAACTGCAAACACCCACTTCATTTTTGGAGGATATTTTCGAGGAAGAGGAGGAGGAGTCAAGACCTAAAAAACAGTCAAGTACAAAAAAAGAAAAAATGCCAAAAAAAACGACGTATGAAGTTACATTAGAATTTATACGTGAAAATATGTCTTTGTCTGAAATTGCTGCCAATCGTGTTATGTCAGAAGGAACGATCATATCGCACTTCGTGAAATTGATTAAAATGGGAGAAATTCAATTAGCAGATGTTATGCCTACCGAACGGATTTCCGAATTAGCAGCTATTTTCGAGGGATATGCAGAACTTTCCTTGACTCCCTTAAAAGAAAAAGTTGGCGATGCGTTTTCGTGGGATGAGTTAAAATTATACAGAGCAAGTTTAGAGTTAGGGGAATAAATGTATAGCAATTTTAGTATTTTTGTTAATCCTATGAAACACTTCATTTATTTTCTTTTTTTTCTGGTATTGATTACAAATTCATCCTGTACAGATAATAACAATAATTCTACAAATTCATCCTTAGAGATTCCAAAATATACCCCGAGATTTAACGAAATTTCCAAACAATATATTACAAATAAAAGAAAACACATTTATCCATTTTACAATCAAATACTTGGGGATGATAAATTTAATGGAATGTTTTTGGTTGCAAAAAATGGAAAAATAATTTTTGAAAAGGTAAACGGCTATTTAGATTATGCGAAAGAAAAAAAATTGGAAATAAATACTCCAATTCACCTTGCTTCCATAAGTAAATCTGTTACTGCATTAGCAATCATGCGTTTGTCGGACAAAAATAAGCTTTCATTAGATGACGATGTCCGAAAACACTTACCGATTTTTCCATATAAAGGAATCACGATTCGTATGTTATTAACGCATCGTAGCGGTGTTCCCTATTATGGTTATTTTGCAGATCGTATTTGGGACCATTCTAACAAGATGACCAATCTAGATGTGTTGAAACTTTTGAATAAACACGTATTTCCATTGAATTTCCCTGCCGGAACACATTTCGCCTATTGTAATACCAATTATGCATTGTTAGCACTTATTGTTGAGAAAGTTACGGAAATAAAATTTCCAGAGGCGATGAAAATGCTGGTGTTCGATCCTTTAAAAATGTCTAATAGTTTTATACTAGATACGCCAGATAAGATTAATGAAATATCCCCATCTTATAATTCTAGTTTTCAAATACAGGCGGTTGATTTTTTAGATGGAATTTATGGGGATAAAAACATGTACAGCACTGCACGTGATTTACTTAAAATGGACATTGCTACTTATTCAACGGATTTTCTCTCGAAAAAAGCGCGCAATGAAATATACAAAGGGTATAGTTATGAAAATCCAGGGACTAGAAATTACGGATTAGGAATGCGCATGGTGGAAGTTCCGGATAAAAAACCATATTTCTTTCATACAGGATGGTGGCATGGAAATACGGGATGCTATGCAACCCTTCGAGGAGACACAGTATGTATTATTGCATTATCGAATGCATATACACGAAGTGTTTATCAAGTGCATCGATTGACCGAAATGTTCGATGGATATCCTTTTGAATACAAAGCTGAAGAATAATATAGGAATGTTATAGCCAATAAAATGGCCGTAAAAATTACGACCATTCAAAATATTGTAACATTTTTAATTTCATTAAATTTGATTTTTCGAGGCAGACGATAAATTTAAACCGGATTTTACATTAGTAAATGAGGATTAAATTTTGATGTCGAGCGGTGAAAAATCAAATTTATAAATCAAATAATCAACATCACGTCTCCGTAGGTGTAAAAACGATAATTTTCTTTAATCGCAGTTTTATATGCCTCAATCATTAAATCATGTCCGCAAAATGCTGAAATCATCATTAATAAGGTGGATAATGGTTGGTGGAAATTGGTAATCAAACTATCCGCAATACTAAAATCAAATGGAGGATAGATAAATTTGTTTGTCCATCCATCAAATGGTTTCAACATACCTTCGGTAGATACAGAAGTTTCGATAGCACGCATCGTTGTTGTCCCAACTGCACAAACGCGTTTCTTGTTGCGTTTCGCTTTGTTTACTAATTCAGCACATTTTTCAGGGATAATAACCTGTTCTGAATCCATTTTATGTTTTGTTAGGTCTTCCACTTCCACCGTTCTAAATGAACCTAAACCAACATGTAATGTTAATTCAGCGAAGTCTATCCCTTTAATTTCTAAACGCTTTAATAATTCACGGGAAAAATGAAGACCTGCAGTTGGTGCTGCAACAGCCCCTTCTACTTTCGCATAAATCGTTTGGTAACGTTCTTCATCTTCTGGTTCTACAGCACGCTCGATGTATTTAGGAAGTGGAGTTTCACCTAATTCCGTAATTTTTGCTTTAAATTCATCGTAATCTCCATCAAACAAGAAACGCAATGTTCTTCCTCGGGATGTTGTATTATCAATTACCTCTGCAACTAATGAATCATCATCTCCGAAATATAATTTATTTCCAATACGAATTTTACGAGCTGGGTCTACTAAAACATCCCATAATAACGATTCACGGTTTAATTCACGTAACAAAAAAACTTCAATTTTTGCTCCTGTTTTTTCTTTGTTTCCATACATACGTGCTGGAAATACACGCGAATTATTAGTGATCATTACATCGCCATCGTCAAAATAATTAATGATGTCTTTGAATAATTTATGCTCGATTTTATTCTCCTTACGATTGATTACCATCATTCTCGCTTCATCACGATTTTCAGTTGGATGCTGTGCAATTAATTCGTGCGGAACATCGAAACTGAATTCGGAAAGTTTCATTTTACTCATATCGTCGTATCATTTAAGTGCTTTTCGCTCTTTTTTGGAAGGTCCAAAAGAATACAAAGTTATAAAAATATTTGATACTTTTTACGGAGATTATGCGTTATAGATGATTAATTCATAATCAATCAAGCGCTTGTTTTAAATCTGCAATTAAATCTTCTACATCTTCTACTCCTACACTTAAACGAATCAACGAATCAACAACACCTGTTTTTTCTCGCTCTTCTTTTGGAATTGAAGCGTGTGTCATGGTAGCTGGATGTCCAATCAAGGATTCCACGCCACCTAAGGATTCCGCTAACGCAAAAACGGCTACTTTTTTTACAATCGCATGTGCATCTTCGATCTTGTTACCTTTAAGTGTAAAGGAAATCATACCCCCAAAATCACGCATTTGTTTTTTTGCGATTGCGTGATTAGGATGCGTTTCAAATCCTGGCCAATATACTTTGTCCACTTTTGGATGTTTTACTAACCAATGCGCTATTTCAGCTCCGTTTTCGCAATGACGTTGTACGCGTAGGTGTAAGGTTTTGATTCCACGCAATACCAAGAAAGAATCCATCGGTGCTGTTACTGCTCCGGTAGAATTTTGAATGCGGTACATTTCTTTGGAAATTTCTTCATTGTCGGTTACTAAAATCCCCATAACCACATCCGAGTGACCGCCTAAATATTTCGTAGCAGAATGCATCACGATATCTGCCCCTAAATCAATAGGAGTTTGTAAATAAGGGGTAGCAAATGTATTGTCAACCGCTAACATTGCGCCAGCTTTTTTTGCGATTTGAGAAACTGCTGCAATATCTACGATATTCATCATTGGATTCGTTGGTGTTTCCACCCAAATCAATTTTGTATTTGCTGTAATATAATTTTCAATATTGGAAGCATCGGACATATCCACAAAATGAAATTGGATACCGTATTTCGCGAAAATTGTGGTAAACAAACGGTACGTTCCACCATATAAATCGTTTGTTGAGATTACTTCATCCCCAGGATTCAACATTTTTATCACACAATCAATTGCAGCCAATCCAGAACCAAATGCAGCTCCAAAACGACCGTTTTCAATTGCTGCGATATTTTTTTCTAATGCATGTCGCGTTGGATTCAATGTGCGAGAATATTCGTATCCTTTGTGATTTCCAACACCATCTTGTACATAGGTAGACGTTTGGTAAATTGGTGTCATAATTGCACCGGTTGATTCGTCTGGATGAACACCAGCGTGGATTGCTTTTGTTGCGAATTTCATAGTTGAAAATTTAGAGAAACAAAAATAAGGAAATTTATGTAGGAATTTTATTTCTTTTCTTGACAGAGTTCTACTAATACGCCGTTCGTGCTTTTTGGATGTAAAAAAGCGATTCGTTTATTGTCGGCACCGTCTTTAGGGTTTTCTTGAATTAAGATAAAATCTAACGCTTTTAATCGTTTCATTTCAGATGCAATATCTTCTACTTCAAATGCAATGTGATGTATTCCTCCCTTTTGTTTTGCGATGAATTTTGCGATCGGACTATCTGGATTCGTAGCCTCTAAAAGTTCAATTTTAGATTCTCCTACTTGAAAAAAAGCGGTGCGAACACCTTCTGAAACTACTTCTTCTGTTTTGTAGCAAGTAGTGTTCAATAATTTTTCGAACATAGTAATTGAATCTTGCAAGTTAGCAACTGCAATTCCCAAGTGTTCTATTTTTTTCATGAGCGTGAAAGCTGAATTAGCTTTTAACGAATTTCTCCGTTTTATTGTCGAAGTTGATGTAGTAAGCACCTTTTACTAAAGTGCTACAATTTACGCTTGAACCAAATCCTTTTTTAACAATGTTTCCGTATGCATCGTAGATTTCATACTTCGTTTCGATTGGTCGTTCAGATGCAGTAAATTTTATGTCTTCTTTTACTTTAATCGGTGTTTTCTTTACTTCCGGTAAGTTAGACGTGAATTTTACTTCTTTGGATGTACGTTTAGATCCTGTATGATCTACTTGAATCACACGAATTGTGTTTTGACCAGAATGGGCAATTACTTGAAAATCGTAAATATTTGGAGCGCTTGCTTTTCCTTTTCCTTGTACTTGACCAACTTCCACCCATTTGTCCCAACGATACTGTTCAACAATAAATGGGAGTTTACCATTTTCGTCGGTAGTTTTCCAAGAAAGTTTTCCAGAAGCACTTACGATAATTTCCGCTACTTTAAAGGTGCTTTTAGGAAGTAATACTTCAGGATTTAAGATTTTTGGCGCACAACCAGAATTATGCTCAATAACAATAAATACTTGTTGTCCAATATGTAGGTTAAAATAAGAAAAATCAATTTCAAAGGCACTTGCACCTATACCACCTGGCATAATGTTGCCATTCACTGTTACTTTAGTAGCGCAATAACCGAATCCGTCTGGATCTTCCGGGTTTTGAACAATCAAATTTTTCCCTTGGTAACTTCCCTCAATAGATAGTGCAGCAAGTACTGTATTACCTATGAATAAAAGAAAAGTAAGAAATAATATGTTTTTCATAAACCTAGTTTGTGCAGTTTTAGAGGTACAAGTTTAAGGCTTTATTTTGCAAGTAGCAAGTTTTTTTATTGACATTTTAATGTCTAAAATAATATTTATTTGAATCCAATAGTAAAACTCACCATTTAGGACATGTTCCACATTTATTTAATGTGTTGATAAAAATAAATACACCAAATTTTAATTGAGTTTCTGTATACCAATTTTTAGTGGAAATCTTATTTTGGTTACTCAATCGGAGGTCTACCTTGTTTTTTACTAGGTAACCACCTGATTCTTTTATCTCTATAAATATCCGTCTGAAAAATTCGAGTCGTAAACCTACACCAGCGTTGGTGTAAAAACCAGTCGGATTAAAGCTGCTTTTTTTTGTTTGATTTTGTTCAATTAATTCGTCGCTTGAAAACACACCACCACCACCAATCGTTAGAATAGAAGCGATTTTAAATTTCCCTATTTTTGTTTTAAAAAGATGGTCAATTCGCTGTACATTTATTCCAGTTAATAAATTTTTACTTTCCCAGCTTGCAGATGGTGTAAAATTCATCGGACTAAAAGCGGTGTAATTTGATTCTAAACCAATCGTATAATGGTGTTTGAAACAATAATTTATCCCAATTACATAATTGTTCGATGGTAAAATAGGTGTGTTAGATATTTGTTTGAATTGGAGTCCTCCAGTACAATTTAAAGTCCCATTCGCAACCGCGTTATGGAGGGTTTGGACTTGTGCGTTTGTTTGGAATACGAACAAAAATAAACTAAAGCTTATCCAGCAATACCGAATCATTTAACTCATTTTTAAGAAAGCAATTTCTTTTTCTGTTAAATGTCTATAAAATCCTCTTGGAAGATCCTTTTTTGTCAAGCTAGCAAATTGCACACGGTCTAATTTTACCACAGTATATCCTAAAGCTTCAAACATACGACGTACAATGCGATTTTTCCCAGAATGAATTTCTACACCAATTTCACGACTTCCCGTATTTGGAATAAATTCCGCTTTATCACAAGCAATTTTCCCATCTTCTAATACGATTCCCTTGCGAAGTTTTTCTACATCTTCCATGATGACTGCTTTATTCAGTTCAACATGGTAAATTTTGGAGGCATTATAGCGAGGATGGGTTAATTTTTTAGCTAAATCTCCATCATTCGTAAACAAAAGAACACCCGTTGTATCTCGGTCTAAGCGACCAACAGGATAAATACGTTCTTTACATGCTTTACGTACCAAAGTCATTACTGTTTTTCTTCCCAATGGGTCATCCATCGTTGTGATGAAATCTTTTGGCTTATTTAATAAAACGTAGCGTTTAGGTTCAGCATTAATCGTTTGACCATCGTATTTCACAATATCACCAGGCTTGATTTTGTAGCCCATTTCAAGTACTATGACATCATTGACACTTACAACACCTGAACCTATTAATACGTCCGCTTCACGTCTGGAAGCGACACCTGCATTCGATAAAAATTTATTTAAACGAATTTCATTTTCATTAAAGGTTGGCATTGGATCTCCTTTACGAACACGTTCTTTTTGTGGAAAGAACTTTTTATTTGGAGTAGGAGTTTCTATTTTGGATTCCGTAGTCGGAGTAATTGTTGTTGCATTTGGTGCTGGTTTTCCTTTGAATGCTGGTTTTCCTTTAGTAGGATTGGAAACCTTGATAGATTTTTTTTTGTCTTTAAATTTTGAAAAGGAATCACCTTTTCCTGTTTTTCTTGTGTTCATCGCGAGCAGAATTTTTCACAAAGATACACGAAGGAAGTCATTTAATCTAATATTAAATGTGAGGAATTAGTGTTTAATCATAGTAAATGGTTTCAAAACGTGTAATAGAAAGCAAGTTTGTTGCTACTTCTTGTTGTATGATAGAAGATAAAACACCAGTTTTATTGTTATATAAATACTCAGTACTATAAAGTAATTTTTTGTTACTGTAGGATTTTTTGCTAATTAGATTCTGCTTACTGTCGTATTTGAAGTGTATCGATTCTGTTTCATTAGGACTTAAACTCGAAAAATTTACTAAACTATCTATTTGATTCAAAGAATTATAGTAATATTTTGTTTCGTTTATCTCGGAAGTCATTTTCAATTTTTTGTCAACCTCTATAATTTGCCCCTTCGCGTTTGTGTAGGTGATAAAATCTAAATACGGGTTGCCATAACTGTTATATACTATTTTTTTTCGTTGATTTGGGTATATTTTGTAACGAATTGTTTCATAGTCCATTAGGCTATCTTGCTTAAATACCGCATTCGTTAAATCTCGGTTGAGTGCAATATCTCGGTAATATTCTTCTTTAAGAATTTGTCCAGTAGAATCATAACTGTAATTCGTGGAGGTAAATCCTGCGTAATTGTTTTTCCGAAGAGTTTTTAATAATCCTTTCGGAGAATATTTATATTCAAAATACGCTGTATCTGCATTCACTCCAGGATTTTGAATTTCAAATACGTTCGATAAATATCCTTTTTCATTGAAATAGTAGACGGATTGTTTATCCATATCGCGCATGATGTCTCCTGTTTTTTTAACAAAATAGGTACAACGTATCTCTTTTACTTTTTTAAGTTTGATTTCTTTTGGGAGAAAAAATGGCTGTTCCTCGAACGCTTTTCCTAGGTTATTGTTGATGAGCTGACCTTTCGCAGTGAAAGAATACACTAAAAAGAAGGATAAAATCAGAAAGGTCAGTCGCACGATTTTTTTTCTGCAAAAATAAAGTTACTTGTGAATTAAACAAGGTTGTATCTAATATCCTGTGTAATTTAGCCCTATAATACTTGGTTATGGAGAAATTTGTAGATAAAATCGCTGCATTTGTAAAAGATTCAACAGTTCCTTTAGAAGATTGGATCATTATTCTTCCGTCGGAACGTGCAAAACAATATGTCCAACAGGCCATTTATGGTGCCTACCAACAACCCGTTTTTTCACCAACTATCTTAACGATTAATCAGTGGGTAAAGCAACATACAAGTCCAACAATTCTGAATAAAACGCGTCTATTATTGACTTTGTTTGAAGTGCATACTAAACAAGGTAAAGAAGCAATTGATGCTGTTTTTGATGAATTTATGACCTGGGGAAACATTCTATTGTCCGATTTTGATGAGATGGAACGTTACCTCATTGACTCAACCTATTTATTTCGAAATTTAAAAGACATAAAAGAGATTGAAAATTGGAGTTTTGGGGAAGGAATGCAGCTTTCAGAACGTCAAAAACGATTTATGGAATTTTGGGACCGTCTCCCTGTGTATTACCAAGAATTTAATGCACGTTTACTTGCAAAAAATGCAACATATAGTGGTAAATCCTACCGTGAATTATCTGAAAATATAGATCGTGTATTTGCTAAAAATGCGAACGCTCATTTTCTTTTTTGTGGTTTTAATGCCATGTCATTAGCTGAAAAACAAATTATTAAACAATTACAGCAATTAGGAAGAGGAACTGTTTTGTTTGATGCAGATACGTATTATTTGGACGATAAACTTCATGAAGCAGGTGCATTTATTCGAAATACAACTAATTTCTTAGGAATTAAAAACCCTTCTTTTATTTCGAATGCAATCGGAACACAAGAAAAAAATATTACGCTGATTTCTTGCGCACAATCTACAGGACAAGTGAAAGCAATCGGTTCTCTTTTAGAATCATTTTCTCCTGAAAAAATTGCAAATACCCTTGTATTACTGGCGGATGAAAGTTTAATTGTTCCTTTAATTAATTCGATTCCTTCCAATGTTGGAGAAGCCAATATTACATTAGGGTTACCATTGAAAAATAGTTCCGTTAGAACATGGGTAGATCTTTTATTTAAAATTCAAGAAGGAATTCTAAAACATAATCGGGTGGTTATCTACCACAAAGATTTATTGGCGTTTTGGAATCATCCATTTATCATTGCTTTATTATCGAAGGAAGAGGAAAAGCTTATCCATGAGAAGGAACAAAACATGCGAAAATATAATACGATTTTCCAGCAAGTAAATAAGGTGCATATTTCACCACGCTTGGATGAATTACTTGTTTTATTGTATACTCCTTGGGCAAATGATTGGCAAAAAGCACTTACAATTATCCGGAAATTTAATGAAACGCTTTTTGGAATATTGGCGGAACAATATTTGTATGAAAAAACATTGCTACATGGATTTGATCATGCGATAATAGATTTTCAAAATTGTATTTCGGAGGATTTCCCAAAAATGTCTATCCATACGTTTAAGAATTTGTTTAACCAAGAATGGACTCGGGATGCAATGGCTTTCTATGGTAATCCGATGGGTGGACTTCAAATAATGGGGTTATTAGAAACCAGATTATTAGACTTTGAAACTATTTTAGTAGTTGGAATGAACGAAGGTAAAATGCCTCCTACAAATCCAATCCAAACCTTGATTCCAATGGATTTAAGACAACACGTTGGTTTACCATTACCGCGCGATAAACAAGGTTTATTTGCCCACCATTTTTACAGGTTATTACATTG
This sequence comes from Crocinitomicaceae bacterium, assembly GCA_044232905.1. Lineage (GTDB taxonomy): Bacteria > Bacteroidota > Bacteroidia > Flavobacteriales_D > Crocinitomicaceae > CANHVK01. Next base: position 110,168 of record JBIIKZ010000002.1, on the reverse strand, counting down.
TTGTTCGGAAATGTATATCACCTTTTCTTCGTCGATGGAAGGAGTTAATTCAAACGAACCAAGTCGTTATTTATTGCAGTTAGAATTAGAACTAACCAAGTTTTCTTCGAAAATAAATTTTACTAAAAAATTCTATACACTTGAATCAAATCAACAGATTACAAAAATAAAATCGATAGATAAAACGAATGATTTAGTTTTAAAACTAGACCAACTTTTATTAGCTGGTATTTCTGCAAGTGCAATTAAAACCTATTTTACGTGTCCACTCGATTTTTACTATAAATATGTACTTCGTTTTGGAGAAGAAGAAAAAGTGGAAGAGTCAATTGAAAGTAACCAACTTGGAACTTTTGTACATGCAGTTTTGGAAGAATTATATATGCCGTATTCCTTAAAAGATAAGCTTGGGGTAGAAAAATCGATTGTAACACCTAAAATTTTAGTAGAGGATATTGAACAGATGATTAAGGCATATCCACTAGAAATGCGTAAACAATTTAGTGCTCATTTTAATGGAGATGTAGAGGCTTTTTCCAAGGGTAAAAATTATTTGAGTTTTACAATGGCCTTGGAACTTACAAAACGATTTTTTGAGTTTGAACGAAAAAGGGTGTTAGAATTGCTCAATACTGGAATTCGTATCGTAGCCTTGGAGGAAAAATTGGAAGAAAAGATTACAGTGCAAGTTTTTGGTCAACCGAAAGAAATTACCTTGAAAGGTGTTATTGATCGTGTGGATGAACTAAATGGTGAAATCTATATTTGGGATTATAAAACAGGAAAAGTAGATGTCAAAGATGTCGGGAAAGACCTGAAAAATGGGCAGGAAAAAATAGAATATTTAGTTGATTCTGCTAAAAACTCGAAACATTTCTTTCAATTAATGCTCTATTGTTTCTTGTATTTCAAGCGTTTTCATCGTATTCCTAAAAGTAGCGCCATTATTTCATTAGTGAATATTAAAAACAGTCCATTTGAATTGTTTACGCAATCTGTTTCCATCGCTGAAATGATTGAGCTTTTCCCGGATGTATTAGGTAAAATTTTGGAAGAAACATACGACGAAAATCAAGCGTTCATGCATACAGAGCAATATGTAAATTATTGTAGTTATTGCGTGTAAATCTGGACGTTTAGAATAACTTACTTTCGTGAATGTCTACTTTGTACATCGGACCAATTTTAGGAAATTGGAGGTATAATTCCATTTTTTTCCCAATTGTTTTCTCCACCATATCCAAGGCATTGTCTAATGAAATGTTTGCTTCTCGGAGGTTAAGCACAATCGAAATTTCCTTTTTTGGGAAGATTACATTGCTATAATTTTCAAGATAATAATGTAGGATTAGGTGATTTTCTGTAACAACCAATGGACGAAATACTTTACCTTTTACACAAATTGAATACATTTCCGGGACATTTTTGTATATTAAAATTACATAATTTATCCATATTAGAGAACAATTACGCGCATTCTTATTCCCAGATATAAAGTATAATTCATTTTTATTTGGTTTTTAGTTTAGATATTCATTTAATGAAGCGTTTTGCACTCCTTTTTTTTATCTTTGCTTTTCAAATTTTATCACCATGTTTAGAACAAATACGTGTGGCGAACTCCGCCTTGAAAATATAAATCAAACCATAACACTTGCTGGGTGGGTTCAACGTTCGCGTGACCTCGGAGGTATGACCTTCGTCGATCTGCGTGATCGTTATGGAATCACACAATTAGCCTTCAATTTAGAGGAAAACGAAGGACTTTGCCTACAAGCAAGAAAATTGGGTCGTGAGTTTGTGATTCAAGTAGAAGGAACTGTAATCGAACGTTCTAGCAAAAATAAAAATATCCCTACGGGTGAAATTGAAATCTTGGTTACTAAACTGACGATTTTAAATGCTTCAGTAACTCCTCCATTTACCATTGAAGATGATACGGATGGTGGGGAAGAATTACGTGCACAATTCCGTTACCTAGATTTACGTCGTGGTCCAGTGCAAGAAAAGTTGCGTTTAAGAAACCGTGTGGCTTTAGAAACACGTAAATATTTAGATAAAAACGATTTCTTGGATGTAGAAACGCCATACTTAATAAAATCTACACCAGAAGGAGCGCGCGATTTCGTTGTTCCAAGTCGTATGAATGCAGGGGAGTTTTATGCTTTACCGCAATCTCCGCAAACTTTCAAACAATTATTGATGGTTTCTGGTTTTGATCGTTACTACCAAATTGTGAAATGTTTCCGCGATGAAGATTTACGTGCGGATCGTCAACCAGAGTTTACGCAAATTGATTGTGAAATGGCGTTTGTAGAACAAGAAGACATATTAAATATGTTTGAAGGTTTGGTGAAACACGTGTTCCAAGAAGTGAAAGGGGTAACTTTTGAAGGAGATTTCCCACGTATGACCTATGCGGATGCGATGGAGAAATATGGTTCGGATAAACCTGACATCCGTTTTGATTTAGAATTTGTTTATTTAACGGATTTAGTGCAAAATAAAGGATTTGTTGTTTTCGATAATGCGGAAACAGTCATTGCTATTAACGCAAAAGATTGTTCGGAATATACGCGTAAACAATTAGATGCTTTGACAGATTGGGTAAAACGTCCGCAAATTGGAGCAACTGGTTTGATCTATTTAAAATACAATGCTGATGGTACCTTGAAATCCTCCGTAGATAAATTCTATAGTCCAGAAGAATTGGCTTTATGGGCGGAAAGAGCAAACATGCAAGCAGGTGATTTGTTATTGGTACTGTGTGGTGGTTTAGAAAAAACACGCAAACAAATGAATGAGTTGCGTTTACACATGGGGAATGAATTAGGCTTACGTAATCCTAATGTATTCAAACCATTATGGGTAATGGACTTCCCCTTGTTAGAATGGGATGAAGAAAACGAACGTTACCATGCAATGCACCACCCATTTACTTCTCCAAAACCAGAAGATTTCGCGTTGATTGATACGGATCCAGGAAAAGTGAGAGCAAATGCATACGATTTAGCGATGAATGGTGTAGAACTAGGAGGTGGATCCATTCGTATTCACGACCGTGCACTGCAAGAACGTATGTTTGAATTATTAGGTTTTACACCAGAAGAAGCACAAAAACAATTCGGGTTCTTATTAAAAGCATTTGAATATGGTGCGCCGCCACACGGAGGTTTAGCATTTGGTTTAGACCGTTTGGTAGCAACCATGGGTGGTTCGGATTCAATTCGTGATTATATCGCATTCCCTAAAAACAACAAAGGGCGTGATGTAATGATTGATGCTCCATCGACGTTAGATGACAAACAATTACAAGAACTTGCAATTCAAGTAAGTACTTTATAAGTTATATATTTATTCCTCTTGTAGTTTGTAACATGCTACAAGAGGAATTTTTCACAAAGTTATTCGTCTATAACCTAGTACTTTTTCAGTAGTAAACGGTTTTAAACATACAGCACCATCCTGGTTTCCACCAAATACATAGATAAGATTTTTTGCTTTATCTGCCTTGATGAAAAAGCCCACATGTCCTTGCCATCCTTTTTGTTTTCCACGCCAAAACACAACAATATCTCCTGGTTGAGGTTCCTTTACAGGAGTTCCTACTTTCATCCAATCTTTTGCTAATAACGAATTGGGGTGAGCTACACCAAGTTCTTCCATGCAATAATTGACAAAGGCAGCACACCAATTTACTTCGTCGTTTTTGATCTTTGGAAATCCTGTTTGGTGAAAAAACTGCATAATTTTCGGGTTGTTTCCAGAAGTATAACTACTAACCATATTGTAGGTCAATGCGGTTTTTAGTACTTTTTTCTGTTGTACCGTAAGTTCAATTCCACAATAGTTTTCCAAGGTATCGTTAAAATTTTTTAAACTCGTTTTTTCAACGGTATAAATCGTAGTGCTTGACTTTTCGTTTGATTTTAAGTCCTTTTGTCTGTTTTTATTTAGGGTTTGTTCTGCCAATTTTTTGGCGAATTCGGCTTGTCTTTTTTCTACTTCCGCTCTTTCTACTTCAAATTCTTTGTAAATCGCTACCGAATCTCCATAGATAGCAATCATGGTTTGTACACGCTTTAAACTTTTACTCGGAAACTTAACAAATTCACTTTTTGTAACCTCCATAGCCTTTTCTTTAAGTGCACGTAAGGCACTGGTATCCGCAAGCATCATGGTTTGTATCCGTGAATCTTTGTGTTTTATAGCCGAATTTAAATGGCCAAGTATTTTATCGAGTACACTAATTGACTTTGTTTGCATGCCTTTGGTGTGATATAAACTCATCCCTAAACAATAATGCACAAATCCATTTTTTCCGTCTTTATGAAGCGCTTTTTTAGCAAGTTGTGTACTGCGCTTGAAATGATTATGGGTATAATTCCAACCAATTCGGAATTCTTTCCATTTAGATACAGTAGCTAATGTTTGAAAAGCAAGACTGATAAAGATGCAGGTCACTAATAGGAACTTGTTCATGGCCGTGAAATTTAAGAATGAAAAAATGCGTTGGGATTATAGTACTAACGTAACTTAAAATCACTTTCGTATTTTTTGACTGTCATTTTCTTCATTTTATTATTTACATCAAAAAGAAGCATTTAGCATATACGATTCTTAAATTATTTGCGTTAGTATACGTATCGTTCGAAATCTTTTATACCATGAACTGTATTTTTTCCATCTTCTTTTTAGTATGTTTCAGTGGTTCGATACTGGCAAAGGAATCGTATGAAATCTATTTTAGAAACGAACGGGAAGAAGTAGCTAAATTTTTGCAAGCTAACCAACAAAAAATGGCGCAAAAAGCCATTAAATTCCACCATGAAAATGATTTTGTGACGGCAATTGTTTACCCAGAGTTATTACGCTATAATTACATTCAAGATTTTATCGAAACATCCGGTTTGGAATTGCTCTATATGCGTTATGGTGCTAAAACAGCAGATTTTTCCATTGGTCATTTTCAAATGAAACCGTCCTTTGCAGAACACATTGAAAAGTATATCGAAAAAAATGCAGCGGCTTTTAACCAATATAAAAAATTGATAATTGCTAAAAAAGCAAAACCAGTATTAGAGCGTAAATTACGTTTAACGCGTTTGAAACAAATGGATTGGCAATTGACGTATTTACATGCATTTATAGCTATTTGCGAACACAAGTTTCATTTTTTTAAATTTACTACTACCAAGGATAAACTTCGATTTTATGCTGCTTGTTATAATATTGGTTTTCATAAGAAGTATCAAAATATTCTTCAAAATGAAAATAGCAACACCTTTCCAAATGGACCAAAATACCTTGGAACGCAATTTTGTTATGCTTCCATTGCATCTGCGTATTATCAAAAAACAAAAAGCCTATGACTTGATGCTACTTAACCTTTAATCTTCATCCCTATGAAAACAATACACGCGATTATTACTAACTGTATACTGGTTAGTGTTCTCATACTAGGTGCTTGCAATACATCTGTTCATAAAAACAAGGCAAAAGCAAAGAATAAATTAGCATATACTTCGCCTTTCAAATCGGTGTCTTTACCTAAAGAAAATTTCGTGATTCAACCAAATGTAAGTCAGGTTATTACTACGCAAAATGGCTCGAAAATTTACATCGATTCATTAAGTTTAGTCGATAAAGATGGCGCTCCAATTACGGAATCGGTTACTTTACATCTACAATCCATCATGGATCCTGCGGAAATGCTAACTTCTGGAATCCCAATGAAATATTCAGATAGCGAAAATAAAGATGTTCCTTTTCAATCTGCCGGAATGTTTGAAATGCAGGCAACTACTGCGTCCGGACAAGAAGTGATGATTGATAAACAACATCCAATTAAAATGGATTTGTCTAGTTATTCTGCCGAAAATGGATTTTCTAATTACATGCTCGATAAAAAAACAGGACTTTGGACAAAAACGGAAGAAGAAACAAAAATTCCAAACATGGACAAAGAAATAGTACGTCGTCAAATTTCCAAATTGAAAGATAAAACAGCATTTAACAATGAACTTTTTGTTTTTAATTTCTTCGATCTTTTAGATATTTACTTGAATCAAGATTACCGAGAGATTTCGAAATACTACGAAAATCCTAAAAAAGCAATTCCAAAACGATTGTTAAAGTATGGAATTTATTCCGAAAATATTATTTGTTACGATGCAGTTGAACTAAATAATAGTAAAGAGTATTGTAACCGTATTATTTGGGAGCGTATTGATAGAAAAAAATTTCCAAATTGGAAAAAGACATCTATTGCTAAATTAGATAAAAAAGAAGAAGGTGTGTATGAGCTTTCTTTCCAAAATCTGGATGCTAAAAATGAAACTTTTACCACCTTAATCCGACCTAAAATGACGATCAAAAGTTTGTTTAAATTCGGTCCTGAAAAATGGGATAGTAACTACGCAGAAACATTAAAAGAAATCCAATCGCAAGAAAGTACACTCGCAAAAATGAATGATGTGATGAGAACATTGACGATTAGTCAGTTTGGGGTATTTAATTGCGATCGTTTTTATAAAAATCCAGAGGCTTTCGAAGCAAAAGTAGAGCTGGTAGTTCCAAAAGGAAAAAATGGATTTGTACCAGAACGTTATTTCTATGTAAGTAAACGCGATAAAATAAGCATTGATTATGCCTTCTCTAAAAAATTATTGCTTTTTCAAGACAAAACTGCCGCTTTATATACTGTTTTAGAAGGAGATGTATTAGCAAAAGTGGATACAGAGCAACTGCTTAAATGTTCGAAAGACGATCCAACTACTCAAAAACTGATTTTTAAGCTAGTTACTAAAATTAATAATACCAATGAATTAAAAGAACTCATGGGGATTTAGTGTAAAGTAAAAGTAGGGTGTCAGAAATATTTGACATCCTACTAATTTTTATTATTTAACTATTTTATTTTCTTTAATTCATTTCAAGTATTATTGTACCTTTAAGTCAACTAAAATTCAAAATCGTATGGTAGATATCGATAATTACCTAGACAATCATTACATACATCGAAGTAATTGGCTGCGTGCGGCTGTGTTAGGAGCAAATGATGGTATTCTTTCCATTACGAGTATCGCTATCGGTATTGCCGCAGCAAGTTCGTCCCGAGAACCAATTGTGTTGGCTACAATTGCCGGTTTAGTTGCTGGTGCATTGGCAATGGCTGCCGGGGAATATGTGTCGGTAAGTTCCCAAATGGATACCGAAAAAGCCGATATCGCCCGCGAAGCACAAGAATTACAAGACATGCCAGAAGAAGAACTTCAAATTCTAGCAACCATCTACGAACAAAGAGGATTATCCAAAGAAACCGCGATGCAAGTAGCAATCGAACTTACCGAAAAAGATGCGTTGGCTGCGCATGTCCGCGACGAATTAGGAATCAACGAAATAACGCAAGCAAATCCAATTCAAGCTGCATTAGCTTCTGGCGCTGCATTTACACTCGGTGGAATATTACCGCTTATAGTTGTGCTTTTTTCTCCTTTACCAGGAATGGAATATGCCTTATATGCTTCGTCGATTCTCTTTTTAGTACTACTCGGAACAATCGCCGCAAAAACTGGTGGTTCCAGCATTAAAAAAGCAATCTTGCGCATCACCATTTGGGGAACGCTTGCAATGGGATTAACAGCATTAGTGGGGTATATTTTTGGCGTTAACGTATAATCAACTAATCTGTAATTTGCAATTTGTTAATTTGTAAACTATTTTCCATCACCACAATACACGCACAGATCGTAAAAATTGGTACACAGGCTTTATCGGTATCTAGGTAATTATTTAGTATCCCATGAACGAAATAAGTTACTAACGACAATAGCATACCTAGTAATAACACGCGCATCTCGCGATCTCCTTCGCCCCAACGATTGTATAAGGTAATTCCTTTGTAAAAGATTGTTCCGATTAACAACAAGGTCGTTAATAATCCAAAAACTCCCATTTCCGATAATGGCCCTAAATATTCACTGTGTGCATTTCCACCATCCCCAAAATTGGTAGAAATAATCGTTATATTTTCTGGTTTTTGAAACCGGGCATATTCAAAAGCGTAGGTTCCTGGACCAAACCCAAACATTGGTCGTTCCTCAAACATCGACATTGCACATGACCAGCGATTTAAGCGCTCTAGATTGGACGCATCCGTTGTAACATTTGCAGCACTTTCCAAACGTTTCCCAAAATCTTCTGTCGTATGTTCGGATTTATTTTTTGCAAGTGCAAATTGAATTTCGGTCCAAGAGAGTGTTAATACCACAACCAAACTGAAAACAGTGAATAGAATGTACTTAAATTTTACTTTAAAAGCGATTAATAACCAAACACCTCCTGCAGCAACAATACTCAACCATGCAGCTCTAGTATACGAAAAATACAATCCAATTAAATTGATCGCTAACAATACCAATAAAATAACTTGGGTAAATAAATCGTGCTTTTTGGAGAAGTATAATCCTAATAGAAATGGGAAAATCAATGCTACTGCTGCGCCATAAATAGTATGGTCCCGAAAAAATGGGTCCATCACCCAGTGACTTTGTTTTTCCGCAAAACCATATCCAGCATGCTTAATAACCGTATAAACAATCACAATACACATAGACACACTATAAAGCCATAAAAATGAACGGATATACCGTTTGTTTTGAAAAATGTGTGCACCAAAAGCAATTAATGGGACTACATACCAAAGTTTTACCAATAAAAATTTAAAGGAAACTAGTGGGTGTGTACTCATGCACGCACTAATGAAAATCCAAGCTAAATAGATGCCAATTGCCCAAACTAGTTCGTTTTTAAAAACAAAAGCGGGGATAAAATTTGTCCGCAATTGATACATAATTACGAGTAATAGTAGTCCAAACAACAAGGGTTCAGTTGGGATATATAAACCGACACTCGTTACAAATTCCTCAATGTTTATACTTAATGGAGTTGCAAAAAGGATAAATAGAAATACATATTTGGTGTGATAAATGGATATGTAGATGATAATTAGGGCAAACGGAATAAAAAAGTAAAACCAATTTTCTACATAAAAAGCAATAAGAGAAAATAGTATAAATAAAATACTTCCGATAATTGCGAATAAATTGGATTTGATCGTTTGCACTAGGACGCTTTTCGAAGTTCTTGGATACGTTCTTGTAACAAGAGTAAAAAGATCATTAATAATAGGGTAGAAAGCGTTGAAATAAGAACAATCACCGATTTTTTTGGTTTTTCCTTCTTATCTGCTTTTACTGCGCGTTCTACAACGAACTTGTGACTAAAATTTGCATTCGCATCTGATTCTGCTTGGTCATACGCGGTTTCAAATTCTGCTAATTTTGTCATTTTTTCATCCCGCATCATCGATAAACCATCAAATTCAGCTCCGTGCTTCACATTCACATCAATTTGTTTACGGAAATAACGTCTATCTTCTTTACCCTTTGCTTCATTATATGCTTGAAAAAGAGTAGCACGACCTTCATCCGTTACCACGCCAATGGCACTCAAACTATCCAAACGATTGAGGATGATTTTAATATCTTGTTCGATGAGTTCTTTTTCCCGTTTGTTAATCTCGTAAGCAGGAATTGTCCTAGCCTTAATCATTTCATTCTTTACCGTATCGATGAGGTCTACAATTTTGTTTGCCATCGCTGCTGCTTGGGTAGCATTCTTATCTAATACATCTATTTGAATAGAACCGTAGCGAGTTCGGGTAAAACTAAAATGTCCTGCATATTGTTCGCCTAACTTATGGTTCTTATATGGGTCTGTTTCTTTAATTTCATAATGTTTCATCAAACCAAATTGTTTCACAATACGATCGCGAATTTGAGCAGATTGTAAGATTTGTATCATTTGTTCGGCTTGTTCTTCTTCCCCAAAATCCATCGAAGAAGCCTTCGCATTTCGTTGTTCAGAGAAGGAGACAGAACTAGTCGCTGTTGGGAAAACAATCGCGGTAGATAAATATTCAGGGGTGATAAAAAACGAAATAACTAACGAAGCAATTGCTCCAACTAGCGTTACCAAACCAATTAATTTGCGCTTTTTCCAGATAAATTGAACGATGTTTTCCGTTTGTATAATCGTATCTAATTGTTGTTCCATAATCTTAAAATTGTACCCTATAACGTATAACTTGCAAATATATTGTATAATTAGCTAAAGTTTATTAGCACAAAGGAATTAGTATATTTTTGTTTCAAAAAGATAAGTTTAACGAAATACCCGCCATTTGCTCTTCAAGGTAGACATACGATAATCATCTAATAGTTCCGTGATATTTTTATCTAAAAATTTCTTTTGTAATTTATACGTTCCCTTCCCCATTTTGTAATCCAATTCATCTTCAAAAATGGGTACAATCGCTAAAAATTCTACTGTTTTTCCACCGACTTCTAAAGGCTGTAATTCCTCCGAAAAATAGCTTGGGGTATTCAATAAAAAATATTTTTGCTGCATCGTTGGAGAAATTGCTTCCGAAGGATTGCCATTTGGAAATGTATGCCCAACACCATACCAAGTTTGTTTTTCAATTAAAAACCGCGCAAGCTTTTGAATCCATGGCTTTACCCAATGCATGGAAGGGTTGTCAAGAGCGTTTATTTCCCAATAGCTTGGCAAACAAAAGTATAACTCAATATGTTGGAGTGTTTTATATTTCTCGGGAATAGGTTGCACATATTCAGCGAGACCGCAAGTCATTAATAATTGAACCGGTGAACGTTTTACGGTGGAAATTAATAGTAAATCAATATCGGAAGAAGTCTGTTTTTCGAGTAAAGTGATTTGTGCATTCGTAAATCGCGTCTGTAGATTTTGTGCTAGTTCAGTCATGGCACAAATATAAGGTTTATAACACAAAAAAAGCCTGACGATAGTTCGTCAGGCTTTCAATTTTAAAAAGAAATTTCTTATTCTTCGTCTTCGTCATCACCACCGTCAGAACCTTTTGCAGCCCCTCTTGCCATTTTAACAGAAACAACAACTGCGTTAGCAGCCTCTAAAAAAGTTAATCCATTCGCTTCGATTTGTCCTACACGAATAGATTGACCAATACGTAACTTTGTAATATCAATAGTTACAGCATCTGGTAAAGCACTAGGTAAAGCAAATACTGTCAAACGACGGAATACTTGCAATAATTTACCCCCTGCTAATACACCACGAGATGCACCTGTTAAACGAACTGGTAACGCAACTTTAACTGGTTTAGTTTCGTTCAACTCATAGAAATCTACGTGTTTTACTTTTCCATTTAAATTATCTTGTTGGATATCTTGGATGATTGCTTTCGCTGTTCTTCCTTCAACATCTAAATCAACTTGATACACTTCTGGAGTGAACACTAATTTTTCAACGTCAATTCTGCGAGCTGAAAAGTGAACTTGCGTTCCTTGTCCATAAAGTACACATGGTACTCTCTCTTCTCTGCGAAGTGCTGCAGCATCTTTCTTCCCTACGTTTGCTCTTAACAAACCGCTCAATTTTGATACTTTCATTTGTTTTATTTTTGATTATTAGATTACGAAATTACGAATAAATCACTAATTGACTTGTTAGTTATTAAACTTTTAATAACATCTGCAAATAATTCATCAATTGGTAATACTCTTATTTTGTCAGAATGTCTCTTTAATGGAATGGTGTCCGTTACAATTAATTCTGTAATTTTTGAATTTTCAATGCGTTCATATGCTGGTCCAGATAAGATCGCATGTGTACAAAATGCACGAACACTTTTAGCACCTTTCTCCATAAATAAATCTGCTGCAGTTGTTAATGTACCAGCAGTATCACACATGTCATCTACAAGTATAACATCTTTACCAGCTACATCTCCAATAACGGTCATCTCTGCAATTTCATTCGCTTTTTTACGGTTTTTATGACATAATGCCAATCCGATATTTAAAACTTTAGCATACGAATTTGCACGTTTAGCACCTCCTGCATCTGGCGCAGCCATAATTAAGTTACCTGTTTTGTTTAACTCATGCAATTCTTTGTAGAAAATCGTAGAAGCATATAAATGATCTACAGGAACTTCAAAAAATCCTTGGATTTGTTCCGCGTGTAAATCCATCGTTATTACACGGTCAACTCCTGCAGCCATTAACATATTTGCTACTAATTTAGCACCGATTGCAACACGTGGCTTGTCTTTTCGATCTTGTCTCGCTAATCCGAAGTATGGAATCACAGCAATTATCTTACGAGCAGAAGCTCTTTTTGCCGCATCAATTAATAGTAATAACTCAAATAAATTGTCACTCGGTGGCATGGTAGATTGTACAATAAATACATCTTGACCACGAACGGTTTCCTCAAAAGATGGTTGAAACTCGCCATCACTGAAATCTAGGACTTTAACATCTCCTAGAGTAGTACCATAGGAAGTAGCAATTCTTCCAGCTAAATCTTTCGAAGCTCTTCCAGCAAATATTTTAACACCAATCGACATAAATTCTTGTTTAGTAAAGAACAAAAATAGTCTTTTTTTTAGATTAGTTAGGTGATTAATAGCAAGAACAAACAATTTTTTTGTGCTATTTTTTTCTTATTTGTTACCTTTGTTTTCATGAGAAAAAAAATTTTACTACTAGGTTCTGGTGAATTAGGAAAAGAATTTACCATCGCTGCGCAACGCCTCGGGCAATATGTAATTGCTGTTGACAGTTACAAAAACGCACCTGCTATGCAAGTCGCGCATGAATTTGAAGTAATCGATATGTTGAATGGGGATCAGCTAGATCAAATTGTTGCAAAACACCAACCAGATTTAATTGTACCAGAAATTGAAGCAATTCGTACCGAACGTTTTTATGACTATGAAGCACAAGGAATTCAAGTTGTTCCTAGTGCAAAAGCTGCAAATTTTACAATGAATCGTAAAGCGATTCGTGACCTTGCAGCAATAGAAGTAGGTGTTCGTACTGCTAAATACAAATATGCAACTTCCTTCGATGAATTAGTAGAAGCTGTTAAATACACAGGAATGCCTTGTGTGGTAAAGCCTTTAATGTCTAGCTCTGGTAAAGGGCAATCTGTAATTAAATCGGAGGCAGATTGGCAAAAAGCATGGGATTACGCTTTAGAGGGTTCTAGAGGGGATTTGAAAGAAGTAATTGTAGAAGGATTTATAGATTTTGATTACGAAATAACCTTATTAACTGTAACGCAAAAAGATGGACCAACTTTATTTTGTCCGCCAATTGGCCACAGACAAGAACGAGGAGACTACCAAGAAAGTTGGCAACCAATGCCAATGAATGAAGAACATTTAAAGGAGGCACAACAAATGGCTGCGGATGTTACCAAAGCTTTAGGTGGTGCTGGACTTTGGGGGGTTGAATTCTTTATAACAAAAGAAGGGGCTTATTTTTCAGAACTTTCTCCAAGACCACATGATACTGGTATGGTTACACTTGCTGGTACGCAGTCCTACAATGAATTTGAATTGCACGCCCGTGCGATTTTAAATATTCCAATTCCACAAATAGATTTACATAGAAATGGCGCAAGTGCAGTTGTTTTAGCGACTGAAACTTCAGAAATTGAACCGGTTTTCACAGGATTAGACAAAGCGGCAATATTTTCTAACAGTGATTTGCGTTTATTTGGGAAACCAACGACAAGACCTTATAGAAGAATGGCGGTTACTTTAACTTACGGAAATCAAGATGTCCAAGAACTCGTAGAAAAAGCACAAGCAATGGCTGCTCAAATATCAGTGAAATAAAATAGATAAAGTATAATAATTCCACACATTAATAAAATGTTCCGTTGTGATTTGTAATCCTGCGGTTAATTTCTCATAAATTGACAAATTCAAAACCTAATTATCTTTTATTATCATTTTAAACTTTTTCTCCATAATTTTTCAAGGATTTTCAATCAATCTGTCAATCTCTAATCTGATAATCTGCCAATCTGTTAATCTGCCAATCTGCCAATCTGCCAATCTGCAATCTGTTAATCTGCAATCTGTTAATCTTCAATCTGTTAATCTGTCAATCTGTTAATCTAAATGAAAACTATTATCATCGGTGCCGGACCTGCTTCACTCATGGCTGCTACACAAGCAATCAAAAATGGATCCGAGGTACTTGTTTTTGAAAAAATGAAAACCGCTGGACGTAAATTTCTAGTGGCAGGAGACGGAGGCTTTAATCTAACACATGATGGTTCATTGGATAATTTCGTTTCTTTTTATTCTCATAATCAAATCGCTAATGTTATTCGTCAGTTTACCAACGATGATTTAATTGCTTGGTTCAAAGAATTAGGAATTGAAACCTATGTTGGTTCGTCAGGTAAATTTTTTCCTGTGAAAGAAATCAAACCGGCTTTTGTGTTGAATACTTGGTTGAATTTTTTAAAGAATCAAGGTGTAAAGTTTGTCTTTAAAGCAACACTTCTAGACTTTTCATCGGATGAAGTTGTAATAAAAATAAATACAGATATTGAAAAACTTCGATTCGATCATCTTGTATTAGGCCTAGGTGCTGCCTCTTGGCCAAAAACAGGGTCAGATGCTGCTTGGGTTTCGCTGTTTAAAACGAAACAAATTGAAATTGTACCATTCCAGGCTTCTAATGCAGGTATTAACTGTTTATTACCTAATGAATTTTTACAAAAATTTCAAGGAGAAGTTTTTAAAAATGTAATTGTTTACCACCACGATTCTAAACGAAAAGGCGAAGTTGTTTTAACCAATTACGGAGTTGAAGGAGCTCCTATTTATTATCTTAATCCTTCTATTCGTTCAAATATTTCTTTGCCAATTTTGATTGATTTCAAACCCGATTTTTCCGAAAATGAAATCATGGAACTATTAAAAAATGCTAAAAATATTTCGGAAGGATTAAAGAAATTGAAAATTCCAATTCCAATAATTTCTTGGTGTAAATCATATGTGACAAAAGAAGATTATACATCAATACATTACATAGCCAAATTAATAAAGTCTTTTTTTATTCAACCCATTTCGTTCAGGCCTATTGAAGAAGCAATTTCGTGTTGTGGTGGAGTTTCTTGGAATGAATTGGATGAAAACTTACGATTAATCAACTATCCAAAAATTAGTGTTGTTGGTGAAATGATTGATTGGGACGCACCCACCGGTGGATATCTTCTCCAAGCATGTTTTTCAACGGGCTACGTAGCCACACAACCAATCTGAAAATCTGCAATCTAAAAACTAGAATAATAGCTTCACTTCGTCTCTTCGTTACTCTTATCTTTAGAGTCCCAATTATCCTCATCATCATTTGGGACATTAATAGCAGTTTTAAGAATGAAATTTTCAGGATATTCTCTAAATATTTCTTTTTTAAATCGTTCTGCATCATTTTTTTCCGTGAAATCGCCAACACGTAAGATATAATTTGGTGCATCAAACGTAATATAAGTCTCCATTTTTGGATATTGCTTGATAAACTTCATGCGAAGATCTTGTACCTTGTCCTTGTCCGTACTGAAATAAATTTGAACACGATATCCAGCAGTGGAAATTCGACGAATATTGCTTTTATTTTTGATTAAATCGTCAATCTTTTTGTCTTTGATGATAACTACTCCTGAATTTTCTTTGGTATTCTGACTATATCCAGTTAACAATAAAAGTGTAAAAAGAAAAAATAAATATGTTTTCATAATTACAAAGATATACTTAAATAAGAAATTTGCTCCATAGAGTTGTCACCATAAAATTGTTAATTGATATTAATTTTTAGCATCCTTATTTAGAATCATTTTAAATTAAATCATCTGCAATTAAAATTGTCATAGAATTGTCACAAATCACTGTGATTATTTTAATTTTGCTACTGTCAAATGGTGTATTTTCTCACACGACAAAAAATTTATTTATGAAAATATTTATAAATCAAGTGTTTAAATCAGTTAACAAATGGACTTTTGCAACATTAACTTTGATGTTTTTTGCAGGTTCATTTAACGCTAATGCACAAGGAGAAGGTCTTTTTAAGGCTAAGTGTGCTACGTGTCACCAACCTCATAAGAACGGGACTGGACCAAAGTTATTCCAGGTTCGTAAAAAATGGTCGGATGGAGGCGCAAAAGAAGGCTCAATTTACAAATGGGTAAATAACTGGCAAGTTGCCGTAGCTTCTGATCCATATGCACAAACTGTTTCTACGTGGTCTGCTACTGCGATGTCAGCTTTTCCTGAATTGAAAAAAGAGGAAATCGATGCAATTTTGGATTATGTAGATTCAACTCCAGATCCTGCTGCTGCTGGAGCTGGTGGTGGAGCTGCTGACGGAAGTGGTGCTTCAATGGAAGGTGCTAATGCATCTGAAGAGACAGAAGAAGGATCATTTTCTTGGGTATGGATTCTTCTAGGTGTAATTTTTGCTGTAATCATCGGTGCTGTAAGTGGTGTTCGTCGTCAGTTAAAAGCTGCATTAAATGAATCGAAAGATGCGGATGAACAAAGTTATATGCAGGAGTTTAAAGCTTGGGCTTGGAAAAATAAAATCTATGTTGGAATAGTTTCTCTTGTATTAGTTTTTTCTTTAATAGTTTCTTTAGTTTTAAGTTTGGGTGATATTGGTGTAGTTGAAAATTATCAACCATCTCAAC
This sequence comes from Crocinitomicaceae bacterium, assembly GCA_044232905.1. Taxonomy (GTDB): domain Bacteria; phylum Bacteroidota; class Bacteroidia; order Flavobacteriales_D; family Crocinitomicaceae; genus CANHVK01. The sequence goes on along the minus strand of JBIIKZ010000002.1, from coordinate 93,548 downwards.
CAATCGAGTTCCCGCATGAAATTCACGCAGGAGTAAACGGAATCGACTGTAAATATTGTCACAACTCTGTTACGAAGTCTAAATCTGCTGGTTTACCAACGGTGAATGTTTGTATGAATTGTCACAAACAAATCAATGGTAGAACACCAGAACAACAAGAAAAAATAAAAGCGATTTACGAAGCTGCTGGTTGGAGTACCGAAGGAGCTGGATCATATACTGGTCACACGAAACCTATCAAATGGAATAAAGTACATGTTCTTCCAGACCACGTATATTTTAATCACTCACAACACGTAGTAGTTGGTGCTGTTGATTGTAAACAATGTCACGGGGATATGACGAAGCAAAAAGAAGCTGTGCGTGTAGTTCCTGTTGGTGAATTAAATAAAATTGAAGGAAATATTCCCTTGACTAAACCAACTTTAACGATGGGATGGTGTATCGAATGTCACGGTGAAAAAGCAATTCAGGAAGGACCATTAGATGGTAAAAAAGATGGATATTATGATGAAATTCATAGACGTCTATTGAATAACGACAAATCTCTTTACAACAAGTACTTGGATGATGGTAAAGTTACCGTTAAAGAACTTGGAGGATGGGAATGTGCAAAATGTCACTATTAATATTAAACGACTAGGCTAAAAGCATATGAGTACGACTAGAAAATATTGGAAAGGTCTTGAAGAATTAAACGAAACCCCAAGTTTCGTTCAAGGTAGAGACCAAGAGTTTCCTCAATCCATGTCAGTGGATGAATTTTTAGCAGACGAAAACCTAAAAGAATCTTCTACTGCTCGTAGAGATTTCTTGAAATTTCTAGGTTTCAGTGTTGCTGCTGCTACTGTTGCTGCGTGTGAAGCACCTGTGACAAAAGCAATCCCTTACGTAGTAAAACCAGAAAACGTTACACCAGGTGTGGCAACTTGGTACGCTTCTACCTATTATGATGGAGCTTCTTACGCTTCTATCTTGGTTAAAACAAGAGAAGGTCGTCCGATCTACATCAAAGGAAATAAAGATTTCGGCGTTACAAAAGGAGGTGTAAATCCTCAAATCATTGCGTCTGTTCTTCCTTTATATGATTCTGCTCGTTTAGCAGGTGCTAGAAAAGGAAATAACGCTGCATCTTGGTCAACTGTTGATGCAGAAATCAAAGAGAAATTAAAGGATATTGCAGCTAAAAAAGGAAAAGTGGTTTTAGTTTCTAATACAATAATTTCACCATCTACAAATGCTTCCATTGCGAAATTGAAAGCTTTAGTAAATGCAGGAGATGAAGTAGGAACTTCTTTTGAGCACATTCAATACGATGCTGTTTCTTATGCTGGTATTCGAAATGCTAATAAATTATCTTTCGGAACTGATTTTATTCCAGATTATGATTTCTCGAAAGCTAAAACAATTGTTTCTGTAGGTGCTGATTTCTTGTCTACATGGTTATTAGCGACGGAATATACATCCCAATGGAGTGCTAGAAGAAATCCGGATGGAGAATGGATGTCTAAACATTTCCAATTCGAATCCATCCTTTCGATCACTGGTTCAAATGCGGACTACAGAGGAATGGTTAAACCATCTGAAGAAGCAAATGTACTTGCTTATTTATTAAACAAATTTGGTGTTAAAACTGCTGCTTCAACAACGCTTTCAAAACAAGCACAACAAGTTGCTGATTTAGCTTTTGAATCCTTGAAAAAATCGAAAGGCGAATCGATTGTTGTTGCTGGTTCTAATAATACTGCAGTTCAAATCTTAGCAAACAAGTTGAATACAGTTTTAGGCACATACGGCAAATCAATTAACACTTCTAATACTGTTAATTTATTTGCTTCGAATGATGAAGCTTTAAATACTTTCGTAACGAATACAATTGCTGGAAAAGCTCCTGATGCTGTAATTTTCTACGGTGTAAATCCTGTTTATACCTTAGCTAACGGTGAAGCATTTGGAAAAGCGTTGACTAAGGTTGATTTAACGATTTCTTTAGCAGGTTATGCGGATGAAACAGCTACTAAATGTAAATATGTTTGTCCGGATCATCATGCATTAGAAGCTTGGAATGATTTTAATCCAAAGAAAAGTCATTTTGCAATTGCACAACCTACAATACGTCCTTTATTTGAAACTTCAGCTGCACAAGAGTCGTTTTTAGTTTGGGCTGGTGCTGCTAAACGAAGCGGTAAAGATTCAGCAGTTGTATATGATTTAATAAAAACTACTTGGTCAGCAGATAATATTAAAGCGACTTCTAAATACGCGGACTTCGAGACTTTCTGGAACAAAGCAATTCATGATAGTTGCATCGATGTTGCTGTAGAAAATACACCTGCAGTTTTCAATGATGATGCTTTAAACAATGTTGCTGGTAAACTTCCAAAAGGATCAGCTTTAGAAGTTGTTTTATATAGAAAAGCAGGAATTGGTGTTGGTGCACAAGCGAACAACCCATGGTTACAAGAATTACCTGATCCAGTATCTAAAGTTACTTGGGATAACTATATTACCATGAATCCTACTGAAATGGGGACTAACTATGCAACTACTTTTGATCAAGAAAACGGATTGAATTTAGCATCTGTCAAAGTTGGTAATAAAGAATTAACATTACCTGTTTATCCATCACCAGGTCAAGCTCCTGGAACGGTTGGTGTTGCATTAGGATATGGAAGAGGAGCTAACGATGAAAATATCGGGAATGCTGCTTTCCAAACGAAAGAATATGGTGGTCATGCAACGGATGAAAACGGAAAACGTTTACCTATCGGAAAAAATGCATTTGTATTTACTTCTTTTGAGCACGGAACATTATCCTTTGCTGCAAATGGAACTGTAACAAAAGTGGAGGGAATTTATCCAATCGCTGCAACTCAGATTCACCATACAGTAATGGGACGTCATTCTATTGTTCGTGAAACGACATTAGATATTTATACCTCTAAAGATAAAGAAGCGTACAATCCTCCTCATATGTTGGAAACGCATCATGGACCAGAGCATATAAGTAAGTTTGACTTGTGGGAAGCGCATCCAGTGGAGAAAATTGGCCATAGATGGGGAATGACTATCGATCTTTCTTCTTGTATCGGATGTGGATCTTGTTTGGTTGCGTGTCAATCAGAAAACAATGTTCCTGTTGTTGGGAAAGACGAAGTTAGAAGAGGACGTGAAATGCATTGGTTACGTATCGACCGTTATTATGCATCGGATGAAGAGGCTACTGTAGGAACAAGAGAAAATAAAGAAACTTTTGATTATGATAAAGCGGAAGTTGCTGCTCAAAATCCAAAAGTAGTGCACATGCCGATGATGTGTCAGCATTGTAATCACGCTTCTTGTGAAACAGTTTGTCCAGTTCTTGCAACAACTCATAGTAACGAAGGATTAAACCAAATGACATATAATAGATGTATTGGTACGAGATATTGTGCAAACAATTGTCCTTATAAAGTGAGACGATTTAACTGGTTTAATTACCCTTCCTATAAAAAATTCACACAAGTGAACCCTGCACAAGACGATTTAGGTCGAATGGTGTTAAATCCTGACGTAACCGTTCGTACACGTGGGGTTATGGAAAAATGTTCTTTCTGTGTTCAAAAAATCCAAGCTGGTAAATTAGTTGCTAAAAAAGAAGCTAGACCAGTTATCGATGGAGACGTAGTAACAGCATGTGCTGAAGTTTGTCCTACAAATGCAATCACAGTAGGTGACTGGAACGATATCACATCTTTAGTTCGTAAAAATTCGGATGACAAACGTTCTTACCAAGCACTTGAAGAAGTAGGGGTAAAACCAAACGTTTGGTACCAAGTAAAAGTTAGAAATGAAAAAAATTCGGACTTAGAAAAGTTACAAGTTGTTAAAGTTTCTGCTCACCACGGTGAAAAGAAAGAGAATAAAGCTCATCATTAATCGCTAAATTAGAAAGTAATGCATAAGGAAGCAGCAATTAGAGAACCTCTAATTTTAGGTCACAAAACATACGCAGATATTACAGCTGATGTGTGTAAACCTATCGAGGATAAGGCACCAAAAATGTGGTATGTTCTTTTCTCAATAGCATTGATTATCGGTTTATATGGAGTAGGTTGTATTGCCTATTTGATTGGTACCGGTATTGGTGTTTGGGGATTAAACAAAACAATTGGTTGGGCATGGGATATTACTAACTTCGTTTGGTGGGTTGGTATCGGTCATGCTGGTACGTTAATTTCAGCCGTATTATTGTTATTCAGACAAAAATGGAGAATGGCGATTAACCGTTCAGCAGAAGCTATGACAATCTTTGCAGTATTTATGGCAGGTATTTTCCCGTTGATTCACATGGGAAGACTTTGGCTTGCATACTGGGTAGTTCCACTTCCAAATCAATTCGGTTCTTTATGGGTTAACTTTAACTCACCACTTCTTTGGGACGTTTTTGCAATTTCTACATACCTTTCCGTTTCAGTGGTATTCTGGTACATTGGTTTAATTCCTGATTTTGCAACATTACGAGACAGAGTAAAAAGACCAATCCCTAAAAAAATGTATTCCATACTTTCTTTCGGTTGGTCAGGTAGAGCAAAAAACTGGAATCGTTTTGAAATGGTTTCGTTAATATTAGCTGGTTTAGCTACACCTCTTGTATTCTCTGTTCACTCGATTGTATCTTTTGACTTTGCTACATCGGTAATTCCTGGTTGGCATACTACTATTTTTCCTCCATACTTCGTGGCAGGAGCGGTATTCTCTGGATTCGCAATGGTACAAACATTAATGTTGGTAATGCGTAAAGCGATGCGTTTAGAAGCATACATACATACACGTCACGTGGAGTATATGAACATTGTGATCATGGTTACAGGTTCTATCGTTGGTACTGCTTATATTACAGAATTATTCATTTCTTGGTATTCTGGCGTTGAGTATGAAGCATATGCTTTCATCAATCGTTTCTCTGGACCATATTGGTGGGCGTATTGGTCAATGATGACTTGTAATGTTATTTCCCCTCAGTTGATGTGGATTAGACCATTAAGAAGAAGTTTATTATTTACATTCATTATTTCTATTGTTGTGAATATTGGTATGTGGTTTGAACGTTATGTAATTATCGTTTCTTCTATTCACCGTGATTATTTACCTTCTTCTTGGAGTATGCACTACCCAAGTCATATCGATTTAGGTGTGTATGTAGGAACAATCGGATTATTTTTTGTATTTTTCTTATTGTTTGCTCGTTTCTTCCCTGTGCTTCCAATAGCTGAGTTGAAAACAATATTAAAATCTTCTGGAGAATCCTATAAAAATGCTCCAGATACGCATGGACATGATGGACATGCAGATGATAACCATAATACTAACAATCATTAATAAGGAGTCATGGCAGAAAAAATTATCTACGCAATGTATGACGATGACGATGTACTAAAAGATGGTGCAAAGAAATTAGTCGCAAAAGGAGTTAAAGTATCTGAAGTATTCTCTCCATTTCCGATTCACGGAATTGATCCTATTATTGGAGTTCAAAATACTCGTCTAGGTATCATGGCATTTTTATATGCAATCACTGGAACAATGTTGGCTACTATTGCTATGCGTTATTTCATGATTTCAGATTGGCCAATGAACATTGGAGGTAAACCAAATAATACATATCTTGACAATATTCTTGCATTCATACCAGTAACTTTTGAGTTTACTGTTTTGTGTGCAGCACATGGTATGGCTTTGACTTATTTTTTAAGAAATAAAATTTTACCAGGTTTACCTGCTTCTAATCCGGATCCTCGTACTACGGATGACCGCTTTGTTATGGAATTCAGAATGTCTGAAAATAGTAATTTTACAGAAGAAGAATTAACATCTTTAATTCAAACAACTGGATACGTAGAATTAGATCAAAAAGAAGTTAAATAGATTATCCAATTATATCGTAATTTATCAGAGTGATGAATAAAATTTTTAAGATAATAGCAAATTTGTCAGCAGTCGCAGTTACTGGAATTATTATGGTTTCTTGTTCTGCTGATAAGGATAGTGCTGGGTTAGAATATATGCCTGACATGTATCGTTCACCCGCGATAGAAGCATATGTAGATTATGGTGAAGTTAGAGGTAAAATTAACGATTCGTTAAAAAACACTGCTTCCGCTTTAACACCACCTAATCATACAGTTCCCTACTATGGAACGAATGAAGAAGAAGTATTGTTACTGTTACCATACAATAGAAAACCATCTGCTGCATTTGCTTCAACACATGGTTTGATTGGGTATGATTATACTACAAATACGGAAGCAGATTATGAGTACAATCAAGCGGCTAATGATAAGAATCCATTATTATTGACTTCTAAAAATGCAGAAGCAATTTTAAAGAAAGGGAAAGAATTATTTGCTGCAAATTGTATGCATTGTCATGGTGAAAAAGGAGATGGTAACGGTCCGATGGTAACAAGTGGAGCTTATGCTGGTGTTCCAAATTATACGGATAGAGCTACATTAGGTGATGGACAATTGTTTTATTCCATTTATTATGGTAAAGGAGCAATGGGAGCGCACGCTTCTATGTTGAATAAAAAAGAAATATGGACTTTGGTACATTATATTCGTAAGTTTCAAAATGCTTCTTATGGAACTTTCAGTGCAGATGGAAAATCAGCTGTTGCTGCTGTTTCTGATTCAGTAAAAGTAGATAAACCAGCAAAACAATAATAAAAGATAAAGTAAGATGGAATTCAAAGTAACAAAAAACGCTAACATCCTTACCCTGACATTAATTGTCGTAGGATTGTTGTTTACAGGTATTGGAATTGCTACAAGTATAGGTGATGATCATTTAAACACTCGTATTGCTGGTAATTTACTTATTGATAGCTTTTTCTTCTTCGGAATAGGATTAGGTGCTCTTTTCTTTTTAGCATTACAATATGCAACTGAAACTGGGTGGTATGCATCTGTAAAAAGAGTGATTGAAGCGGTTTCTGGTTTTCTACCTGTAGGTATAATTCTATTAGCTGTAACTCTGTTGATTATTACCCTACAAGATGGTGCTCATTTGTATATATGGATGGATGATGAAATAGTTAAAAATGACGAAATACTTCAAGAGAAATCAACTTATTTAAATAAAGGATTCTTTTGGATTAGAACGCTTGTTTATTTGTCTGTATATTATATTTACTACAGAGGTTTTAGAAAAAGATCTATTTTAGAAGATACAGTAGGAGGGACAGAAATCCACTTTACTAATTACAAAAAAGCAGCTGTATTTTTAGTTTTCTTTGCTGTTTTTAGTTCTATGCAGTCTTGGGATTGGATTATGTCTGTTGATGCGCATTGGTTTAGTACTTTGTTTGGATGGTATGTATTTGCTGGAATGTGGTGTACTACAATGATTACTTTGGTAACATTAACACTTTATTTAAAGAAAAATGGTTACTTACCAAATGTTAATGAGAGTCATATCCATGATCTTGGTAAATGGACTTTTGCAACAAGTTTCTTATGGTCTTATTTATGGTTCTCTCAATTTATGTTGATTTGGTATGCTAATATACCAGAAGAAACTACCTACCACTTAACAAGAATTAAAGACTTTAGATTTTTATACTTTGGTATGTTTTTAGTTAATTTTGCTTTCCCGATGGTATTGTTAATGTCAAGAGATGCAAAACGTCATGCAGGAATTTTAACATTTGTTGGTTCTATCGTTCTAGTTGGACACTGGGTGGATGTTTATATTATGATCATGGCAGGTTCTATGGGTGAGCATGCAAGAATTGGATTTTTAGAAATTGGTTTATTACTTGCTGTTTTAGGTTTGTTTTTGAAAACCATACTAAAAAATCTTACTAAAGCACCGTTAACTGTTGTGAATCACCCTTTCCTAGACGAAAGTATTCACCACGATATTTAATAATAATTTTTATTCATAGCTAACCAAAACAAGATGAGTTTTAAATTAATAACAATTATAGTAATCGTATTGGGTGTTCTTGCTGTAGCCCAATTAGTTAGATTATATGAGCTATCTTCTAAATTAAGAAACAGAAGAGAAGAGGATGTAACAAATCGTGATAATAAGTTAAATGCTAATTTGTTACTTGCTTTCATGATTTTCTTTTATGCAGGTTTCATTTATTTAATGATGGAATATGGATGGACTGGAAGAGGTGATGCTGCTTCTGTTCATGGTGAAACTACCGATTGGCTGTTAAACTTGAACTTTGTAATTATCATTGCTACTTTCTTCTTAACAAATACGTTATTGTTCGGTTTTGCTTGGAAATATGTGCGTAAACCAGGTGTTAAAGCGTATTTCTATCCACATGACAATAAATTAGAGCTCATTTGGACAGTTATTCCTGCGATAGTATTAGCAGTTATCATTATTTTAGGTTTGAAAACTTGGAACGATATAACTGGAGATTCTTCGAAAGAAGCAATACGCATTGAGTTGTTTTCGAAACAATTTGATTGGACTGCTCGTTATTCTGGGGAGGATAATGTGTTAGGAAAATTTGATTACAAATTAACTACACAAGAAAACGAGTTAGCTCTATTAACTTCTGCTACACTTGATTCTGCTATACGTTACATGGAATTTGGAAAAGCGGATAGTACAGTTCTAGGAATAAAATTATTGGAGAATAAATTAAATAATCCAAAGAATATCTTTATTCCTGAAGATCGTATGAATATGGAAACAGATTTAGATCGTAAAACACGTTTGTTACGTTTGTTATATCAAATGAAGGCGAGACATAATGCTAAATTAGATGCATCCGCTTACGATGATATTATACAAAAAGATACTTTACATTTATTGAAAGGTAAAGAGTATGAAATAAGCCTAAGAGCTAAAGATGTTATTCACTCTGCATATTTTCCGCATTTGCGCTCACAAATTAATGCGGTTCCAGGACAAGTTACCCGTTTAAAAGTAATACCAACAATTTCTACAAAAGAAATGCGTATTCGAAAAAACAATCCTAAATTTAATTACGTCTTAATGTGTAATAAAATTTGTGGAAGTGCGCACTACAAAATGAAAATGATTGTTGTTATTGATACACCACAGCAATATAATGCTTGGTTGAAATCAAAAACTACTTTTAAAGATGATTATTTAAAGCCTGCTACTGTGGTCTCTGATTCTACATCGGCTGTTGCATTAGTAGGTGATACTACTAAAATGGGAATGTAATAAATTAATTAATTTTTTTAAATTAAATATAATGTCAGCAATTACACACGACACACACGGACATCACGATGCTCATGCTCATCACGATCATCATGAAGAAACTTTTATCTCTAAATATATTTTCAGTCAAGATCATAAAATGATTGGAAAGCAGTTCTTGATTACTGCTGTGTTTATGGGCTTAGTAGCGATGTTATTATCCTTATTATTCCGTATTCAGTTGGCTTGGCCAGGGGAAAGTTCGGATTTCTTATCCTTATTTCTTGGTGAGACTTGGGCTCCAGGTGGGGTTTTAAAAGAGAACATGTATTTAGGTTTAGTAACCATACATGGTACTATTATGGTTTTCTTTGTTCTTACAGGTGGTTTATCAGGAACATTCTCTAATTTGCTTATTCCTTTACAATTAGGTGCAAGAGATATGGCTTCAGGATTTCTTAATATGATTTCTTTTTGGTTGTTTGGTGCATCCTCCGTTATCATGCTAGTTTCTTTATTTATTGAAACAGGACCTGCAATGGCTGGTTGGACAATTTATCCTCCATTATCTGCTTTACCTCAAGCTGTTGAAGGATCTGGTTTAGGGATGACTTTGTGGCTTATATCTATGACTTTGTTTATTGCTGGTTCTTTAATAGGTTCTTTGAATTATATTGTTACTGTATTGAATTTGCGAACAAAAGGTATGTCAATGACTAGGATGCCACTTACTATTTGGGCGTTTTTCGTGACAGCTATATTAGGTGTTTTATCTTTCCCAGTTTTATTATCAGCTGCAGTATTATTAATGATGGACCGTTTAGCTGGAACAAGTTTCTATTTATCGGATATCATTGTAGGTGGTGAGATGTTAGAAAATCACGGTGGATCACCTATATTATATCAACATTTATTTTGGTTTTTAGGTCACCCTGAGGTATATATCGTATTATTGCCTGCTTTAGGTTTATCTTCTGAAATTATTTCTACGAATGCTAGAAAACCAATTTTTGGATACAGAGCAATGATTGGCTCGATTTTAGCAATTGGTTTTCTTTCTTTTATTGTATGGGGTCACCACATGTTTATTACTGGGATGAATCCATTTTTAGGGAGTGTTTTCGTATTTACAACGTTGTTGATTGCTATTCCTTCCGCTGTAAAGGTATTTAACTATATCACTACTTTGTGGAGAGGTAGTATCGTATTTACTCCTGCTATGTTGTTTGCTATCGGTTTAGTGTCTACATTTATTACAGGTGGTGTTACTGGTATTATCTTAGCGGATTCTGCTTTGGATATTGCTGTACATGATACTTATTTCGTAGTTGCTCACTTCCATATTGTAATGGGTATGTCTGCTGTGTTTGGATTGTTTGCTGGTGTTTATCATTGGTTTCCTAAAATGTATGGTCGTATGTTGAATACTCGTTTAGGTTATGCGCATTTCTGGGTTACTATTGTAGGTGCTTATGGCGTATTTTTCCCTATGCATTTTGTTGGATTAGCTGGAGCACCACGTCGTTATTATGATTATTCTTCATATAATGAATTCGATACAAATACATATGAAATGATTTTAGATTTAAATGTTATTATTACCATTTTTGCTATAATCTCTGCCATTGGACAGTTAATTTTCTTATTTAATTTCTTTTATAGTATTTATAGGGGTCCAGTTGCAGTTCAAAATCCATGGAGATCAAATACATTAGAATGGACAACACCAGTGGAACATATTCACGGTAACTGGCCAGGTGCTTTACCGGTTGTTCATAGATGGCCTTATGATTATTCTAAGCCAGGTGCTGAAGAAGACTTTATTCTTCAAACAGTTCCTTTAACTGAAGGAGAAGAAGAACATTAATCTGTTTATAATATTTGAAAGCCTTCTAACATTTGTTAGAAGGCTTTTTTATTTTTGTATTATCATTTACAACTACTGTTTTGGAAGAAGAATCATTTGATTATCGCGGAGAGGTTGACAAACCTATAGAAAACGATTACGATAAAGTATTACGTCCTAAAAAATTGACTGACTTTGCTGGTCAAAAACAAGTAGTTGATAATCTGGAAATTTTTGTCCAAGCAGCAACCCAACGCGGCGAACCATTAGATCATGTTTTGTTGCATGGCCCTCCTGGACTTGGTAAGACTACTTTAGCTAATATTATTGCAAATGAATTAGGTGTTGGTTTTAAAGTCACGAGCGGACCTGTATTAGATAAACCAGGAGATCTTGCAGGATTACTAACGAATCTAGATGTTGGGGATGTATTATTTATTGATGAAATCCATCGTTTAAGTCCTGTAGTGGAAGAGTATTTGTATTCTGCGATGGAAGATTATGTGATAGATATTTTAATTGATAGTGGCCCGAATGCGCGTACTGTTCAGATTTCATTGAATCCATTTACCCTGATTGGTGCAACCACACGTTCTGGTTTATTGACATCTCCATTAAGAGCTAGATTTGGTATAAATGCACGTTTACAATATTACGATTCTAAAACATTAACATCTATTGTTGAACGTTCTTCTGATTTGTTAAATATATTAATTGATGAAAAGGCTGCTTATTCTATTGCCAGTAGAAGTCGCGGTACGCCAAGAATAGCGAATGCTTTGTTGCGACGAGTTCGCGATTTTGCGCAAGTGAAAGGAACTGGTAATATTGATTTAGCGATTACCGAAATAGCGCTCGAAGCATTGAATGTGGATGCATATGGATTAGACGAAATGGATAATCGAATATTATTAGCAATTATTGATAAATTTAAAGGTGGTCCGGTTGGTTTATCTACTATTGCGACAGCTATTGGAGAGAATGCGGGTACTTTGGAAGAAGTATACGAGCCATTTTTAATTCAGGAAGGATTTTTAATTCGTACGCAACGTGGTAGAAAAGCTACTGAGAAAGCGTATAAACATTTAGGGAGAGATTTTGGTTATGTTCAAGGCGGACTATTTTAAACGAATATGAATTCCATTAATTCTACAAAAATCATAAAGAAAATCGCTTATGAATTAGGCTTTCAATTTTGTGGAATTTCGAAAGCTGAATTTTTAGCTGAAGAAGCACCTCGTTTAGAAAAATGGTTAAAGGATTCTAAACACGGCAAAATGTCGTATATGGAGAATCATTTTGACATGCGTTTAGACCCACGTTTATTGGTTCCAGGAGCTAAAAGTATTGTTTCTCTTATTTATAATTATTATCCAGAGCAAAAGCAGAAAGAGGATTCCTTTAAAGTTTCTAAATATGCTTATGGTAAAGATTATCATTTTGTATTAAAAGAAAAATTAAAACTTTTTTTAGCGCGTATACGTTCTGAAATTGGCGAAGTAGATGGTCGTGTTTTTGTCGATTCTGCACCAGTTATGGATAAAGTTTGGGCAAAAAAATCTGGATTGGGTTGGGTTGGAAAACATAGTAATTTGATTCACCCTAAAAAAGGGTCTTTTTTCTTTATTGCTGAATTAATTATAGATTTAGAATTAGAAGCAGACGGTCCTATAAAGGATTATTGTGGGACTTGCACACGATGTATTGATGCATGTCCAACAGAAGCAATCGTAGAACCTTATGTAGTAGATGGATCTAAATGTATCTCTTATTTAACCATTGAACTAAAAGAGGAGATAATTCCAAGTGAATTTACAGGTAAAATGAATGACTGGATATTTGGATGTGATATATGTCAAGATGTCTGTCCATGGAATCGTTTCTCATCGCCTCACACGGAGCCTTTGTTTTCACCCAATAATTTATGGTTATATTACACTAAAAATGATTGGAGAGATTTGACAGATGAATTGTTTTCCAATTTGTTTAAGAATAGTGCAGTTAAACGTACTAAAAAAGACGGTTTAATGCGTAATATTAATTTCATACATACTAAATCATAACTTATGTCTTTAGAAGCCTACTCTGGAGTTTGGGATGAGCATCTAGCATCTCACTTATTAAGAAGAACGTTGTTTGGTCCTACTTTTCAGCAAATACAGTATGCTAGTCAAAAAGGTATGGAAACTGTAGTTGATGAATTACTCATTTTACCAGTTTCAACCTTGCCATTGGTGGTTAGTGACAAAGAAGCTGTTGTTAGTCAAGGGCAATCCTGGGTGGATTCACCTTTTCCAGTTTCAAATCCGCAAGAAACCCAAGGTGCTCGTAATAAATCGTTAGCTGGATGGATATTTCAAAATATTAGCAATGAATCTTTCAGTATTCATGAAAAGATGACACTTTTTTGGCAGAATCATTTTGCAGTTGAAGAGAGTAGTGATGCTAGAGCAACCTATTTTTATTACAAATTACTACGGGATAATGCGTTAGGAAATTTTAAGGATTTAGTTAAAAAAATCACTGTTAATCCAAGTATGTTACAGTTTTTAAATGGAAATTCAAATACAAAGAATAGTCCTAATGAAAATTATTCACGTGAATTATTAGAATTATTTTCTATAGGAAAAGGGGTGCAAGTTGGAGAAGGGGATTATACAAATTATACGGAGTCCGATATAAAAGAAGGCGCAAAAATATTGACAGGATGGAGAATTGATGGAGTTCAAAGTAGTATCAGTACAAAAGTAAATGCAACATTTGTTCCTAGTAAACATGATACAACAACCAAAAATTTATCTTCTAGATTAGGAAATAGAGTTGTTGTAAATGGCAACGAAAATGAATATGCAAATTATATTGATATTTTATTCGAAACAGATCATGCGGCGCAATTTATTTGTAAAAAATTATACCGATGGTTTGTAAATTATGCCATTACGCCGGATGTGCAAGCTACTGTTATTGATCCTATGGTTCAACTTTTATTGTTTCATAATTATGAATTGAAACCAGTTGTAAGAGCTTTATTAACAAGCGCTCATTTTTATGAAGTTACAAATCGAGGCACTATTATTAAGAATCCAATTGAATTGGTGTTTTCAATGTTAAATAGTACAGGGTCGAAGATTTCGTATACAACACCAATTAATTATGATTTTTATAGTCAGTTGGGTGAAATATGTGCAGTAATGGGTATGAACTACTTTAGACCACCAAATGTTGGAGGGTGGCCTGCCTATTATCAGGCCCCTAATTATACGAAGTTATGGATTAATTCTAGTTATATTAATTTACGCTTTTTGATTTCTTCTGTATTAACTTTAACGGATAACTTTAAATCCAAGGTAGATAAATCCAAATCTTGGCAAATTGATTTGATCGCTTTTATTCAGGGACTATCTTCACCCGCTGACCCAGTTCAACTAGTCGATGATTTTGCATTGATTTTTTGTTCTAAAGGATTGTCAATAGAAGCGAAAGCGAAGCTTAAATCTATTTTAACGAATGGCCTTCCTGATTTTGAATGGTCCGTTCAATATGATGAATATCTAAAAAATCCATCAGATATTTCTATGAAACAAGCTTTAATGTTTCGTGTAGGTTTAACTTTAGATAGTTTGTTTAAGTTACCAGAATTTCAAACAATATAAGGATAGAATTATGGAAAGAAGAAAGTTTATAAAAAATTCAGCCCTTGCATCATTGACTATACCTTTTATGTTCAAGAATTATAGTTATGCAGCCGTAACTGAGCCCTTATTTAATTTAAAACGAAGTGTAGAAGATAAAGTATTAGTATTAATTTGTCTTAACGGGGGAAATGATGGATTAAATACTGTAATCCCCATGGATTTCTATGCAAATTTATACAAGCAACGAACAAATATCATTCTTCCAGAGAATAAATTAATTCAGGTGAATCCAAAAAACGCCTTTCATCCAGCAATGACAGGGATGGCAAATTTATTGCAGAAAGGTAAATTATCTGTGGTACAAAATGTTGGGTATCCAGTACAAAATCGCTCGCATTTTCGTTCTACGGATATATGGACAAGTGGATCACTAGAACAAACGATTACAACTGGTTGGTTAGGTAGAAATTTTGACAATGATTACCCAGGTTTTCCAGAGGGTTATCCGGATGAAACACATAAAGACCCTTTTGCGATTAGTATGGGTTATGAAGTTTCTGCTACATGTCAAGGTGTTTTAGGCAATTTCTCACATACCGTTAATAATCCAAATGATGCGGTGAATGTATCTTTATCAGCTGCAGTAAATGATGGTACCTATTATGGTAGTCACATGGAATTTTTAAGTACAATTATCGCTCAAACAAATAAGTATGGTACACGTGTACTGGATGCAGCACAAAAAGGTAACAATTTATCTAAAAAATACGACTCAAAGAATCAGTTAGCTACACAATTGAAGTATGTTGCTCAAATGATTTCAGGTGGTTTGAAAACGAATGTGTACGTCGTAAATATACCTGGTTTTGACACACATGATTCACAAGTATTATATACGGATACAACCCTTGGAAACCACGCGAATTTATTACAATCCGTTTCAGATGCAATAGAAGCCTTTCAAGATGACCTTACTTTACTTGGTTTAGATAAACGCGTAGCAGGGATGACATTTTCAGAGTTTGGTCGACAAATTGCGTCGAATGCTAGTTTTGGAACAGATCATGGAGATGCTGCACCATTATTTTTGTTTGGAACTTGTTTAGAAACACCTATTTATGGTAATAATCCAATTATTACAGATCAAATAATAAATCAAGAAGGCGTACCTATGGAGATCGATTTCAGGGATGTATATGCTTCTATATTAAAAGATTGGTTTGAGGTTTCGCCTGTAGATATACAAAAAATGTTTGCACATGAAATTAAGTTTCATCAAATAATAGGTGGTTGCACATTACGTTTGGATGATTTGGCTGAAAATGGTTCTATGACTTTGCTATATCCTAATCCGGTTTCAATTTCTGCTACACTTCGGATTGCTACAGTAAATGAATTTGTCAAAGTTTCAGTTTATTCATTATTAGGACAGGAGCAACAGAATATGTATGAAGGCATGCTTGAACAAGAAATGCATAAATTAGCCCTTGATTTTACTGAGTTGCCGGCGGGAAATTATATTTTGCGTATACAAAAGAATTCTGGAGAAGAGAAAATAAATTTTGTTAAGTTGAAAGCTTAATTATTTTTTTGATTGGTTATTCAAAAATAATCCAATAAAGAAACTATAAAAACTCATACCTGCAAGGGTAGTTAAAGTATCTTCTACCAAAAAAGACGCAATACAAATGGAAAGAAAAAGAACAGGAATAAATTCTTTTTTACGCCAAAACATTCTAAATGTATAGGCGATATGCACTAAAAACAAAAGTACTCCAATTGTACCAGTTGCTATTGCGATTCCTAAAAATTGGTTATGGCTTTCTAGTCTGTTTTTTGGTTCTAGTATGGAGTTTGATTTTGTGTATTCCTGTTGATAGGTTTCTTTATAATCACCAATTCCTGTTCCAATTATCCAGTGTTGTTTAAATATTGACCAGCCTGTTTTCCAGTATTCTATCCGATGTAGAAGACTATGACCGTTTGGATTTTCGCGACTATTTAGTTCGTATTTTAATTCGTTTATTCGGTTTTGCAAACCTGCTTTTAGATGAAGAATGGAAGGTATGCCTAATGTTATATTTTTGATGTCTTCTTGCGATAATTTGTTTACTCCTTCAGCATCTTTTGTAAGTCCTTTAGAAGTTAAATATCGAATTAATACCGAACGATAGCTAAAATTATTTTTAGTATATGTGTTAAGTGTGATGTTTGATTTTGTTTTCCAAGTACTATCTAATTCTTGTTCGTTGATAAAACAATGTAATGGATATCCATTTTCCATTGCTTTGGAAATAGTATCATGGGTGTATAGGTGTCCTAATTTTGTGTATTTAGGATATGATTTTAAGTTTATATTTTCATAGTTATTCTTGTTAAAAAATAATACACTCATAATTAAAGCACTTATAAGTGTAACAATACTAATGAGCGAACAAATTTTAACCCATTTTTTCGAATTTTTTAATCCAAGGATTAATAGCATAATACTGGAAATAGATAATGCTAATACCCCACTTAATACTTGCGCATAGTAGGTGTAAAATAGTAACCATGCAATTCCCAACCAGTGTATTATTTTGAGACTGATTTTCGCTTGTTTTTGGTAGGCTAGGATAAAGATCGCAAAAACAACAAAGAGTGAAAATCGAATGTGTGAAACAAATAAAGACATAGTTCTTATGTCTTTATCCGGAGAGAAATTAAGTTCATAAAGGGTGAAATTTATACTGCTTTCTATAATTACACATGCTGCAAATAGACCTAAAATGGATGCTTTATTTTTACTAGATAATGCTGGTAAAGCGATTAAAACAATCGGTAAAAGTATCAAATTGCATTTAGAGAGTAAGTCTGATAGTCCTTTATAAATCAAGGATGACCAAAATAATGAAAGTCCATAAAACGCAATAAATAAAAGGAAAAAGAGGAAAGCTTTATTTTTTTTTAAACGTGTATATCCTTCTGAATAATTTCCACGTAGAATAAATAGAAGTATTAAGTATGCTGTACTTAATGATAGAATTGCTTTACTAAATAATAATCCTATAATAACTGAAAAACAGCCAACTAGTAATAGTAATTGGATGTTTTTAGCATTCGTTTTTTGAAGCAACATAGTATTTTAACGACTATTTTTTCAATATCGTATTTATTTCTTTTGAATTTTGTAGAATTTCTTTTGCTTTTTCAACGAAATCATCGGACTTAAATGCATGAACAGCTCTACCTTTTTGGAAATAGTATCTAGAAACAATTTCATTTTCTAAAATGTTAGTTATTTCAGTTTTGAATTTTTCTAAATCACTTTCTTTGGATGGGGTTAATTTTTTAAATAAAGCATCGTATTCTGTTTTAGAATCCTCAAAATACCCTTCTTCTTCTGCGGTTTTACGCATTTTTCGCAGCATTTCTTCCGATGCAGTAGAATAATCAAACGTATCTTTTAAGACTAATTTTTTAAATCCTTCATAATCTTCTTTCGATAAAGTAAAAGTAGATGCGTCTAGAATCGTATTGTGTGTGTTGGCGTAATTAGTAGCATAATTAAAGATCAAATTTTTGTTTACCAACATGGCTGTAAGTCTACTAAATTCTTTTTCTTTTATTTTGATATCCGGTTCTATTCCTCTTCCATCAATTACTTCTCGCCCATTTGATGTTTTGAATTTTTTGATCAAAGAATCTGCAATCGCATGTGGACGTTCACCTTCTGCTTTTTCGTAGTATTCTAGTTTTTGAACACAACGTCCAGAAGGCGTATAATATTTTGCTATTGTTAGTTTCATTTTTGATCCGTATTTTAGGTCGAATGTACGTTGTACTAATCCTTTACCATAGGATGTGGTTCCTATGATTACAGCACGGTCTAAATCTTGTAAACTACCAGAAACAATTTCACTCGCTGATGCGGATCCTTCATCAATTAACACGACTAAAGGAATAGTAAGATCTAAAGGTTCTTCCGTTGTTATATAGAGTTTGTTTTCATCTTGAATTCTTCCTTTTGTACTAACAACAAGTTGATTTTTAGGAACGAACATATTGACTATTTTAACAGCTTCCATGAGTAAACCACCTCCGTTTTCTCGTAGATCTAAAATTAACTCCTTCATTCCTTTTTCTTTCAATTCTTTAAATGCTTTAATCACTTCTTCGGAAGCAGTTTGTGTAAAGCTATTTAATTTTATATACCCTATATTGTTTGTCAATATACCGGCATAAGGTACATCCGGGATTTTAATTTCGTCTCTGGTTATAGGTAAATTTAATTCTTTCCCATCTCTTAAAACCTTTACTTGAATTGTTGTTCCTTTAGGACCTTTCAAAGCAGCTGAAACATCGTCGGATGGTTTATTACACATATCTTTCCCATCGATTGAAATGATTTTATCGCCCGCTTTCAACCCTGATTTTTGTGCAGGATTACCTTCATAAGGTTCGGATATGTAGATACAATTATCGATTTTACGAATTAATGCGCCGATTCCACCATATTGACCCGTGGTCATCATTCTATAATCTTCCATGTTAGCTTCATGGTAATAAACGGTGTATGGATCTAATTCTTTCAACATTGCATCAATCGCCACCTTGCAAAGTTTCCCTGGTTTTGGTTCATCTACATAATGCAATTCTAGATTTTGATGAATTAAGTCCATCAATTCCATTCCTTTGATAAGTTCGAATCCGTTAGATTGTGCTTCAATTTGCAGCGAAAAAGAGAGAACTAGAATTAAAAAAAGTATTTTTTGCATAATGTAGTCGGGTTGCTAAATGAATTAAGCGTCTAATTTACTTAATTCTATGATTAGTTTTTTAAATAGTGATTCCGTTTTTTTTAAAAGCACATCATACACCATTTCTTCTTTATTCGTATAAACAAAAAAAAGTGCGATTTGTTTATTCGCCGCTGAAAGATATTCTTCTAATAGGTATTTGTTTTTTCGAATGGTTTCTCTACACAAACGTTTGATTCTGTTTCGGTCGTGCGCTTTTCTGAAAATACGTTTTGGTGCAGCGATTACGATTTGAAATGATTTATCCGAAGGCAATTCCGCAAAACAATAATTAATTACAAAAGGAAATTGTTTTATAGAACGTTTTTCTTCAAAAATTTGTTGAATAATTTTTTGACTGCAGAGTTTATATTCTTTACCAAGGGTTTGATTCATATTAACAAATGTAGATTTAATTTCAATTATATTAAATGTTTCAAAACAAAAAGTCTTTATCTTTGAGTTATGAATCTACGCTATTGGAGTAAACAACATACATACGGACTATTACTCGGAATAGTAACCGTTTTTTTGGCAACACCTATTGTGGAATTTATTTATCCTTGGATTGATAATTCAAGTTTTTTAAGGTTTGATTATTACTGGGATATGTTTTTTACCAATGATATTTTTCGCTGTAAAATTCTTTCGATTTCGGTGATTGCTAATCTTAGTTGGTTTTATTGGTCTTTAAATAAACGTCGCTATAACTTTACTACAGGAATTATATTAGCATCGATGTCTTTTATTCCTTACATCGTATACGTTCAATATATAAAATAACTCGATGAAGCTTTTTTTAATAGCTGGAGAAGCATCGGGTGATTTACATGGATCCAATTTAATTAAGGCATTAATTCAAAAAGATTCCTCCATTGATATTCGTTTTTGGGGGGGTGATTTAATGGAGAAAGCAGCATCCCGGAAGCCAGAAAAACATTATAAAGCTTTGGCTTTTATGGGTTTTGTGGAAGTCGTAATGAATTTAGGTCGTATCGTACAAAATTTCAAAAAGTGTAGGGAGGATATTCTTGTTTTTCAACCAGATGCACTTGTTTTGATTGATTATCCAGGATTTAATTTACGGATGGCCAAATGGGCTAAATCACAGGGAATTATAGTCTATTATTACATATCTCCGAAGGTGTGGGCTTGGAAAGAATCACGCGTGTATAAGATCAAAAAATACGTAGACACTTTGTTTACCATTTTCCCTTTTGAAACAGCGTTTTTCAAGAAATATGGTATGGAAGTGGAGTATGTTGGCAATCCTTTGGTTGATGCGATAGCGGACTATCGAGTACTTCGTGAACTTCGAGAGCCTCAGTACCCGAATTCTCAGTACCCGGAAAAAAGTGAAAAACCGATTGTAGCAATTTTACCAGGGAGCAGAAGGCAAGAGGTTAGCACGAAATTACCTGTGATGTTAGAGGCTGCGGGTAAATTTTCGGAATATCAATTTGTTATTGCTGGGGCACCTTCATTGGAAGAAACTTTTTATGCGCCATTTATTGAGGGCTATGATGCAAAAATTTTGTTTGGAAAAACCTATGAAATTCTAGAATCTGCTGAGGCAGCATTAGTGACTTCAGGTACTGCAACCTTGGAAACTGCACTTTTTGGAGTTCCGCAGGTAGTATGTTATATCGCTTCGCCAATTTCTTATACTATTGCGAAACGTTTAATTAAAATTAAGTTTATTTCATTAGTCAATTTGATTTTTGACCGCGAGGTGGTACGCGAATTAATTCAGGATGCTTGTAATGTGGACCAAGTTGTAGAAGAATTATCGTATGTGTTAAGAGGTGGAAAAAAACGTGCGCAACAGGAGCAAGATTGTGCGACTTTGATAGCGATGTTGGGGAATGGAAGTGCGAGTGAAAAGGTAGCGAGTAAGATATTAGCATTGGATTAGCGTATAATGCGTTTAAAAATATTCTATCTTTACTTTTTCAAAAAATAAGTTAGTAGCATGGAATATACATTTCGCGAGATAGAAACAAAATGGAGAAAATTTTGGGCTGAAAATCAAACTTTTAAAACGCCAGACACTTCTGATAAACCAAAATATTATGTGCTCGATATGTTTCCATATCCTTCAGGTGCAGGCTTACATGTTGGACACCCACTAGGATATATTGCTTCGGATATTTATGCGCGATATAAACGTTTGAAAGGATTCAATGTATTACATCCTATGGGGTATGATTCATTTGGTTTGCCAGCAGAACAATATGCGATTCAAACCGGTCAACATCCATCAGTTACGACAGAAGAGAATATATTACGTTACAGAGATCAGTTGGATAATGTAGGTTTTTCCTTTGATTGGTCGCGTGAGGTACGAACTTCTAGTCCAGAATATTATAAATGGACGCAATGGATATTCATGCAGTTGTTTGATTGTTTTTATGATAATACGACAGACAAAGCAGAACGAATTTCTTCGTTGATAGAAGTATTTGAAAAAGAAGGAAATAAAAATATAGATGCGTGTTCCGATTGTGAAATAATTTTTATAGCGGAGGAATGGAATTCGTATACTGCTAACCAAAAAGAAGCTATTCTACAAACCTATCGTTTGGCATTTTTAGCGGACTCATGGGTAAATTGGTGTCCTAAGTTAGGAACAGTATTAGCAAACGATGAGATTGTGAATGGTGTTTCGGAACGAGGAGGTTACCCAGTTGAGCAAAAGTTAATGCGTCAATGGTCGATGCGTATCAAAGCGTATGCAGAACGCTTATTGACAGGATTGGAAGGATTGGATTGGACCGATTCCGTAAAAGACATTCAACGAAATTGGATTGGAAAATCGACAGGTTGTTCATTGAAATTCCAGGTAGCGAGAGATTTACAGATTACAGATTACAGATTACAGATTGAAGAGCAGGTTATAGAGGTGTTTACAACTCGTCCTGACACCGTTTTTGGGGTTTCGTTTATGGTATTAGCACCAGAACATCCATTGGTGGATGTGATTACGACAGAAGCATATAAAACAGCAATTGAAGATTACAAAAAAACAGCGTCTTTAAAGTCAGAACGTGACCGTCAATCCGACGTGAAGAATATTTCAGGACAATTTACTGGCGCGTATGCGTTGCACCCATTTACTGGAGAAAAAATTCAAATTTGGATTGGTGATTACGTATTGGCATCCTATGGAACAGGTGCTGTGATGGCAGTACCATGTGGCGATCAACGCGATTGGGATTTTGCAAAGCACTTTAATATCGAGATCAAAAACATCTTTGAGAACATCGATGTTTCAGAAGCTGCTTATGCAGAGAAATCTGGAAAAATAGCAAATTCTGATTTCCTTACCGGGTTGGAAGTCAAAGACGCAATGAAAAAAGCAATAGCGGAAATAGAATCTCGTGGACTCGGAAAAGGCAAAACAAACTATCGTTTACGTGACGCGGTTTTCTCTAGACAACGTTATTGGGGTGAACCATTTCCTGTATATTATCAAGATGGTTTACCAAAAATGATTGACGTAAAACACTTACCAATTGTTCTTCCAGAAGTTGAAAAATACTTACCAACAGAGGACGGCCAACCGCCACTAGGTAATTCAAAATACTGGGCTTGGGATACAACTAAAAATACCGTTGTATCTAATGAGTTAATTGACAATAAATCGGTGTTTCCATTAGAATTAAATACCATGCCAGGTTGGGCTGGAAGTTCTTGGTATTTTTTACGATACATGGATGCAAATAATGTAGACGCTTTTGCTAGTAAAGAAAAAGCAGATTATTGGAATAGTGTCGATTTATACATCGGAGGTTCAGAACATGCAACGGGTCATTTGTTGTATGCTCGTTTTTGGAACAAGTTTTTATTCGATCAAGGGTTCATTTCTTTTGATGAACCATTCCAAAAAATGATTAATCAAGGGATGATTTTGGGAAGAAGTAGTTTTGTTTACCGAACTATTGATGGAAACACCTTTGTAACAGCTTCGAAAAAAGACGAATACAATACAATTCCATTACATGTAGATATCTCTATTGTAGACAATGACAAATTAGATACGGAAGCTTTTAAAAATTGGCGAGAAGAATATAAAAACGCAGATTTTATTTTAGAAGACGATGGTTCTTACGTTTGTGGTACAGAGGTAGAGAAAATGTCTAAATCTAAATTCAACGTTCAAACACCGGATGAGTTGGTTGAAAAATTTGGCGCGGATACTTTACGTATGTATGAAATGTTTTTGGGTCCAATTGAACAAGCGAAACCTTGGGATACAAAAGGGATTAATGGCGTACATAATTTCTTACGTAAGTTTTGGAGATTGTTTCATCAAGGACCAGACAATTCTTTTATTGTTACGGAAGGAGAAGCAAGTAAAGATGCATTAAAAACCTTACATAAAACCATTCAAAAAGTGACTTCTGATTTAGAGCGTTTCTCTTTTAATACGGGGGTTTCCAACTTTATGATTGCAACGAATGAATTAGGTGAACAAAAATGTAATAACCGTGAAGTGTTAACAGAATTGGTTGTTTTATTGTCGCCATATGCGCCACATATTTGTGAAGAATTATGGGTGAAATTAGGACATGAAGCAGGAACTTTGAGTTATGCAGTTTTCCCGATTTGTAATGAAGCATATTTAGTTTCTGATTCATTCTCGTATCCAATATCCTTTAATGGAAAAGTGCGCTTTAAAGTAGATTTACCAGCAAGTATGGCGGTAAAAGAAATTGAAGAACACGTGATGGGAATGCAAGAAATGAATAAATATTTAGAGGGTAAATCTCCAAAGAAGTTGATCGTAGTTCCAGGTCGAATCGTTAACATCGTACTATAATCATAATTTAATTTGCTTTTTCATCGTTCAACTTCGCTATTTATTTTATCATTTACTTTAGTAAACTCAAAAATAAATAGCTTGTTTGCTTCGAAAAATCTAAATTAAATTTCGATTATGTAAATTTAAATTTATGAAAACAAAATATCGTCTATTAATTATTGTCATTGTTTTAGGTATAGGTGCTTGTGGGATTATTGATCCAAAAAATAAAGGCAAAGGGTTTAATATATTGCCACTTTCTGCGGATAAAAATTTTGGGGTGCAAACTGAAAAACAAATAGCTGCAGATCCGAAACAGTATCCAATACTAGACCCAAATCAGTATCGTGATATTTATGCATATGTAAATAAAGTCAAGAACAATATCTTAAACTCAGGAAAAGTCGATTACCGCAATGATTTTGCTTGGAAGATTCATATTATCCACGATGACAAAACATTGAATGCATTTTGTACACCGGGTGGATATATTTATGTGTATACTGGAATATTAAAATTTCTAGAAAGTGAAGACCAATTAGCAGGAGTATTAGCACATGAAATTGGACATGCCGATATGCGTCATTCTACTAGACAAATGACCACAATGTATGGTTTGCAAATTGTATTGGAAGTTGCTCAAATGATTGCTTTGGGACAAACTACACCGCAAATTAATCAAATGGGTTTAGGATTGATTAACTTAAAAAATTCAAGAGGACATGAAACAGAAGCAGATCAACGTTCCGTTTTGTATTTGTGTGGCACACCTTACAATGCAGATGGTGCAGCAGGCTTTTTTGAAAAATTAGAAAAAAACAATAATGGAGCAAAGGTTCCTGAATTTTTAAGTACACATCCTAATCCGGAGAATCGAATAGAGCATTTTCATAATGCAAAAGTTGGCATGGGCTGCATTGGGAAAAATACATTCAAAGAAGATTATGTTAAGATGCTTGCTAAATTGCCTAAATAATTAGTTATGTTATTACATTTAGATTCAGAAAGATATATTGATACTTCCAAGGGTTTAGACATTTCTATTCCGCTTTCAAATGACGACCAAAATCCCTTGGCATGGTATGTGGATAAACCTGTTTTTGAGCCGGTACGTGCCGAAGGATTTATTGGCTTAGTTACAGAAGGGAGTAGTACTAATTTTAGAAATATTTCTTTCAATCCACATGGTCACGGAACCCATACTGAATGTTTAGGTCATATAACTTCTGAGATATATTCTGTAAATAAAAAACTAAAAGATTCGTTCCTTACAGCTGAGTTAATTACTATTCTTCCTGATAAAACTTGGAATGAAAAGGAGCAACAATTCGACGAAATAATTAGTTATAATTTATTGCAAGAAGCAATTACAAGTTCACAGGTGGAAGCGATTGTTTTACGTACATCCCCAAACACACTTTCCAAAAAGCATAAAAATTATTCTTCTACTAATCCACCGTATTTGGATGTGGCTTGTGTGGAATTATTAAATCAAAAAGGGGTTCAACATTTTTTAATTGATTTACCATCAGTTGATCGCGAAAATGACGAAGGGAAATTATTGTTTCACCATGCCTTTTGGCAAGTTCCTTCCAATCCTCAATTTCATAAAACTATTACCGAGTTTATTTATGTAGATGATTCTATTCAAGATGGTTTGTATTTGCTCAATTTACAAACGGCTCCAATTGAAAATGATGCTACTCCTAGTCGACCTGTACTTTTTGAAATACATACGAAGTAATGTTGCCTGAACATAGCAACACCGAATTAGAAGCACGTTTTGCGCAAGAACAATTTCGGTTGAAAACGCAATTACAACTAGTCAAAGATTTTGGTGTGCATGGGTTTGATTTTGCACCTGAATTTTCACAAGTTGCCTATTCCATTGAGGCATTAGTAGATACTTTGGCAGAAGCCTTGATGTACTTGCTCGAAAAGCAAGCATCTAGTTGGCATCCATTATTGTATACCATGGATGTTTCGGAACAAACTTACTTACAATTAGCCACTTCTAACGAACCCAATTGGATGGAAGAATTTACATGGGTTGTACTACGAAGAGAAGCATTGAAGGTTTTTTTTAGGGAAAAGTATTCTTAATTTAGTTTCGAATTTCTTACATTTGTTTGTATACCAACTTTTAAGTCATGAAGTCATTAGTTATAACTCCCAAAGATTCTATCGAATTTGATTTTATCAATCAATTATTGGATAAAATGGGAATTTCATCACAAATTGTTGAGCAAGAAGTAAAGAAAACTTCGCTTTCAAAAAAACAAATAAAAGCAATTGAAGAAGGATTGAATCAAGTGAAAGAAGGAAAAATTCTTTCGAATGAACAAGTAATGGTAGAAATGAAAAATCGCCATCCAAAGTATTTTATGTAATGAAAATCATTTGGACCGAATTAGCTTTAGATGATTACGACAAATGTATTATTTACTTAGAAAAATATTTTTCAGATAAAGTAGTTCATGATTTTTTGTTTATGGTAGATGAATCATGTTTATTAATCACTAAAAACCTACTACATTTCCATTAACAGGAATTGAAAATACACGTACAATTCTAATAATTCCTGAAGTTTCTATTTATTATTCTATAGTAAATGAAAATGAAATTTTGATTGTACGAATTTGGAACAATAGAAAAAATAAAAACAATTTACTTAAAGGAAGTAAATAGCTTAAATATTCCCCTAAAATTTCCCCTCAAAAACATTTTCTTTGTAACTTCGCTGTTCTATAAAAATGTTCTAAAAACATGGATAAAGTAACCTACGTTGGGAATGCGGATGTGACAGCGATTGATTTTTTATACAAATCATATCAGCAAGATCCTGAAAGTGTTGATATTGGGTGGAAAAAATTCTTTGAGGGATTTGAATTTGCTCAAACAAATTATGATGAAAAAGGAGGTGTTCCAGAGAATTTTCAGAAAGAATTTAAGGTAATAAACTTGATTAATGGGTACCGTACTCGTGGACATTTGTTTACCAAAACGAATCCAGTGCGTGATCGTAGAAAATACGAACCAACATTAGCAATTGAAAACTTTGGGTTGACAGACGCTGATTTGACAACCGTTTTTCAATCTGGAACTCAAGTTGGTATTGGTCCAGCCACATTAAAAGAAATCATTGATCATTTAGAAGAAACCTATTGTCAGTCTATTGGTATCGAGTATATGTATACACGAGAACCAGAGCGTTTAGAGTGGATTAGAAATAAAATAGAACTTAAAAATCGTCCAAAATACGATGCAGTAAAAAAAATCGAAATATTTTCGAAATTAAATCAAGCAGCTAGTTTTGAAGCTTTTTTAGGGAAAAAATACGTAGGTCAAAAACGTTTCTCTGTCGAAGGTGGAGAGGCTTTGATTCCTGCATTAGATACCTTAATTCAAAAAGGAGCCGATTTAGGGATTGAGTATTTCGTGATGGGAATGGCTCACCGTGGTCGTTTAAATACTTTAACAAATATTTTTGAGAAGCGTCCGCAAGATATTTTTTCTGAATTTGAAGGAAAAGAATTTGAGATTGAAGGAAATTTTGATGGAGATGTAAAATACCACCAAGGATATACTTCGGAGATTACTTCTAAAAGTGGTAAAAAAGTTGGATTGACTTTGGCTCCAAATCCTTCTCACTTGGAGGCGGTAGATCCAGTTGTTCAAGGAATAGCACGTGCTAAATTAGATTCAATTTTTCATGATGAGTCTAAAGTTTGTCCGGTAATGATTCACGGGGATGCGGCAGTTGCTGGTCAAGGTATCGTTTACGAAGTTATTCAAATGGCGCAATTAGACGGTTACCGTGCAGGAGGAACGGTTCACATTGTGGTAAATAATCAAGTTGGATTTACAACTAATTATTTAGATGCACGTTCTTCTACCTATTGTACCGATGTTGCTAAAACTACTTTATGTCCTGTATTCCATGTGAATGGGGATGATGTAGAGGCGGTATTACAAGCAGTTGAAATTGCAATCGAATACAGACAGGTTTTTCATCGTGATATTTTTATTGACTTATTGTGTTACCGTAAATATGGTCACAATGAAGGAGATGAGCCTAAATTTACACAGCCGCACTTGTATAATATTATTGCTAAGCACCCAAATCCGAAAGATATATACTTAAAGCAAATCTTAGGAGAAGGAGTTATTACCAAAGAGAAAGCAACTGAAATTGAGGAAGGGTACAATAACTACCTGGAAGAACAGCATACTGCCTCTAAGGAAAATGAGAAGGCAATTGTTTGGGATTTCTTGAAAACTACATGGGAGGGTTATAGACATTCTACTGCCGAGGATTTTGTAAGATCCATAGCGACAGGTGTAGATAAAAAGCAATTAGAACAATTAGGACATAAATTAGCGACACTTCCAGAAGGTAAAAAATATTTCCGTAAGATTTCTAAAATCTTTGAAGATCGTTTAAATGCGATTAAAGACGATAAACTAGACTGGGGAACTGCTGAAATGTTAGCTTATGCTTCTTTATTGGTAGAAGGTCACCCAGTTCGTTTGTCTGGTCAAGATGTGGAGCGTGGGACATTCTCTCACCGTCATGCAGTAGTTAAAACGGAAGATACAGAAGAGGAAGTAATCACATTGAATTTATTGGCTGAAAAACAAGCGAATTTTAGTGTGTATAATTCATTGTTGTCTGAGTATGGTGTACTTGGATATGAATATGGTTATTCATTAGCAACTCCGAAAGGTTTGACAATTTGGGAAGCACAATTTGGAGATTTCTTCAACGGTGCACAAATCATGATTGACCAATTCATTACTGCAGGAGAGGATAAATGGTCTACGCAATCCGGATTGGTAATGTTATTGCCTCACGGGTACGAAGGGCAAGGTGCTGAGCACTCTTCCGGTCGAATGGAGCGTTTTTTACAACAAGCAGCGGATGATAATATTCAAGTAGTGAATACATCTACTCCAGCGAATCATTTTCATTTATTAAGACGTCAAGTGAAACGTGATTTCAGAAAACCATTGATTGTTTTCTCTCCAAAAATGTTGTTGCGTTATCCAAGTGCAGTATCGACGTTAGATGAAATGGCGACAGGTAGCTTCCAAGAAATAATCGATGACAAAAATGCAAATCGTAATCAAGTAGATACTGTTGTTTTTTGTTCCGGTAAATTTTACTATGAGATTTCTGAAAAGGCAGCTGAATTAGGTGTTGAAAATATGGCGTTTGTTCGTATCGAGCAATTGTATCCATTTCCACAACAACAATTTGACGAACTAGTAGCGAGTTATCCTGGTGCTAAAAATTTAATTTGGGCGCAAGAAGAACCTGAAAACATGGGTGCTTGGAGACACATAGCTATGACATTAAGACATTTACCATTAATTGGAATAACACGTCAAGCATCTGCAGCATCTGCAGAAGGATCTTCATCGTTACACAAACGTAGATTGAAAAAATTGCATGATGATTTATTTCACTATGCAACTAATTATGCAAAACATTAACACTATAAAACCCAATATAGCATGTCAGTATTAGAAATGAAAGTACCTAGTCCAGGAGAATCGATTTCAGAAGTAGAAATCGCAACTTGGTTGGTATCGGATGGAGATTACGTAGAAAAAGATCAAGCGATTGCTGAAGTAGATTCAGATAAAGCAACATTAGAATTACCTGCAGAACAAAGTGGAATTATCACCTTGAAAGCAGAAGAGGGAGATGTAGTAAAAGTAGGACAAGTTGTTTGTTTGATTGATACTTCTGCTGCTCGACCAGAAGGAAATGTCGCACCTGCTGCTAAAGAAGAAGCACCAGTTGCAGAAGCGCCAAAAGCGGTTGAAACAAAAACTACAGCTCCTTCTCCAAATCCAGTAAACGAAAAAATATCGTATGCAAGTGGGACACCTTCTGTTGCTGCTGCAAAAATTATGGCGGAGAATAACATTCCTGCAAATAAAGTAGCTGCTTCAGGGAAAGATGGCCGTATAACAAAACAAGATGTCGTAGCGGCGATGTCTGCTGGTATATCTGCGGATGCTGCGCAAGGTTGGGGTGGTACACGTGAGCAATCGCGTGAGAAAATGTCGATGATGCGTCGTAAAATTGCAGAACGTTTAGTTGCTGTGAAAAACGAAACAGCGATGTTGACTACTTTCAACGAGGTGGATATGAAACCAATTATGGATTTACGTGCGAAATACAAAGATAGTTTTGCAAAATTCCACGAAGTGAATTTAGGGTTTATGTCTTTCTTTACAAAAGCAGTGACAGAAGCCTTAAATATGTATCCAGCTGTAAATGGTCAAATTGATGGAAATGAGATTATTTTTCA
This sequence comes from Crocinitomicaceae bacterium, assembly GCA_044232905.1. Lineage (GTDB taxonomy): Bacteria > Bacteroidota > Bacteroidia > Flavobacteriales_D > Crocinitomicaceae > CANHVK01. The sequence continues at coordinate 62,985 of JBIIKZ010000002.1, read as the reverse complement.
CAATTATGCAGACATAGGAATTGCAGTATCTTCTCCTAAAGGATTGATGGTACCTGTAGTTCGTAATGCAGAGCAATTGACATTGGCTGAAATTGAGCGCGAGATTAAGCGTTTAGCAATTAAAGCACGTGATGGAAAAATCACACCAGATGATATGACAGGTGGAACATTTACCATTACAAATGGTGGAGTATTTGGATCTATGTTATCTACACCTATTATTAATCCTCCTCAATCTGCCATTTTAGGTATGCACAATATTGTTGAGCGTCCAGTAGCAATTAATGGCAAGGTTGAAATTCGTCCAATCATGTATGTAGCGCTTTCCTACGACCACAGAATCATTGACGGTAAGGAATCCGTTGGATTCTTAGTGAAAGTGAAAGAGATGTTAGAAAATCCAGAAAGAATGATATTCGGAGGTAAAGATCCTTTAGCAGTACTTTTGGGATTATAGCATTTCGACAATCTCAATGTGACAATATAGTAAACCGTCAGCTGAAAAGTTGGCGGTTTTTTTATTTTAAATCAAAAATGACACTTTCTCCTTGAATTAAAATAGAGATGAAGGGATAAATGGTTTCATTATCCACAAAAAGAAGATTAACGGTGTTTTTTCCTTCTTTACCTAACGAAACCGCTTGAATTTTAAGTTTACTCTCGGAATTTGATGTAATTGGTATTGTTATACGTTCTTTTTTATTTTTTAGGATAATATTTTCTCGGATTAGGGTGTTGTTATAATAGATGGATATTACATCATTGTCTTCGTTTGAACCATCCCACACATAAAAATTAAGTGTTTTTGACTTCCATGGAATTGAAATCGAATTATTAGCTACTAATGTTTTAAATGTAAGTTTTGCATTTAATATTGAATCTAATGAAGATTTATTTATCGGTTCAATTATTGAATTTTCCTTGCTTGTCAGGAATATTTTTCCTTTCGCACACAATCTACCGTTTGGTAATCTGCCATTAAATTTACCAGTAAGAATTTCTTTATCTCCAATTTTTTTTAATTGTAAATCCTGACTTTCAATGAAACAGAATTCCTCTTTTAAGGCTTTGGATTTTGTGGTAGAATTTTGAATTTCTTTGAATGATAAAGTGTTTTTCTGTGCATTATAATTACCAGTAATAATTGATTTGGTTTTATCTTTTCCATAGATATCCGTAATCGATTCGCCAGTAATTGAATTATCTATTTGTATTTCAAACACGAGTTGGTAGGAAATAGTCTGCTTATTTTCAGTAGTAATATAGCCTACATAGGAGTTTTTGTTTTCCTGTTGTGCGAAATTTATGAAAGGATAAAATATAAAAAGAAAAATTAGTCTATTCATTAGAATACAAAAGTGCAAATAATTCAAAATACTTTCTGTGTTGTATCATCTAATTTCTCTAATTTTGACATGTAAATTTATCCCATGAAAAAAACCATTTTACTTTTATTTTTAGCAGCATTTTTATTTGCTGGAAATGTACATGCATCTTTTCCTGTTTCTACAGAATCAGAAATTGTTTGCAATTCGGAGGAACTTGTTCCGCATCAAAACCCTCAAAATTCGCAGATTAAATTATCTCGAAAATTGATAAAAAAAGCTGTTCCTCCATTAACTCCAAGAGCTGACGAAGACATGATTTTTACTTTGATTTTATTTGTTTTTTTAGGATGGCTTGCAGCACATAGATGGTATCATAATAAACCTGCTATTTGGAATTTACTGTTTATAGTAACATTAGGTGGATTCGGGTTGTGGTATTTAGTTGATTTAATCAATATTTTGACTTATAATTTCTAATATTTTCTAGTTCAATGTTAGGCTATCTATCACTAGGTAGCCTTTTTTGTTTCTTAAATTCTCCTTACTTTTAGTTGTCAAAAATATATTATGAAATACAGAATGCTCACCTCCGAAGAATTAACTCATCTAGAAGAAGAGTTAAAGCAGTTTTTGATTATCAATCATGTGTACAAAGAGGAGTGGGAACGAATGAATCGTGATACACCTGAAACGGCCCAAGACTTAGTTGGACTGTTTAGTGATCAAGTTCTTCAACGGGTATATGAAAATATTTCTTATTTAGAGCATCGTAGCAAAGATGCTTGTTTGGTGTTTAATCTTGGGAAGGATACCATAGAGATGATTGGCTTGCAAAAAAAAGACACAGAAACAGATGGGGTAACTTTTGAAACTCCTGAATCTATTCATGAAGCTTTAACTATTCATCCAAAACAAGTTGGGTTTTTTAAACATACAAAAGCCTACACGAAACAACGCGAAGAAGAAATTCATCAGATGATCGAGCAGGGATGTGTGAAATCTTCTAACGAATTTTGGAAGTTGTTGTTGGAGGTGGTTGACTAAAAAAATATTTCTTACCTTTCTAAAAAAATAAATCGCATGGCATTAGATATACAATTATTAGCAGAAATATGTAAAACACCTGGCACATCTGGATTTGAGCAACAAGTTCGTGCCTTGGTAATGAAAGAATTGGAAGGTTTTGTAGACGAACTTTCAACCGATAATTTAGGAAACGTTTACGCAGTAAAAAAAGGGAAAGAAGACAAGCGCGTAATGATTGGTGCGCACATGGATGAAATAGGATTCATGGTAACGCATATTGACGATAAAGGTTTTATTCGCGTAACTACCTTAGGTGGTTTTGATCCAAAAACATTGACAGCACAGCGTGTAATTATTCACGGTAAAAAAGATATTATCGGCGTGATGGCTTCTAAACCAATCCACGTAATGACGTCTGATGAGCGTAATAAAGTCGCTAAATTGACCGATTATTTTATTGATACTGGTTTATCCAAAGAAGAAGTATTGGAAAACATATCAATCGGAGATCCAATTACGCGTGAGCGTGAATTCATTGAGATGGGGAATTGTGTGAATTCTAAATCTCTGGATAATCGTTTAGCGGTTTTCATTTTGATTGAGATGTTCAAGACCTTAAAAGGGAAGGATGTTCCTTATGACATTTATGGGGTATTTACAGTACAAGAGGAGGTAGGAATTCGTGGTGCCAATGTAGCTTCTCTAAAAATTAATCCAGATTTTGGTTTTGGTTTAGATACAACTATTGCTTTTGATTTACCTGGAGCTGCAGAGCATGAGATGATTACTAAATTAGGAGAAGGCACAGCAATTAAAATCATGGATGCTTCTACTATTTGTGATTACCGTATGGTGGATTACATGAAAAAGACTGCAGATAAACATCAAATCAAATGGCAGCCTGAGATTTTAACAGCAGGCGGGACAGATACAGCAGGTATTCAACGCATGACCCAAGGTGGATCTATTGCAGGAGCGGTTTCTGTACCTACAAGACATTTACATCAAGTGATCGAAATGGCGAACAAAGACGACATTCAGGCGAGTATTGATTTATTGACTGCGTGTGTTACGGATTTAGATACCTATAATTGGGATTTTAAATAAGCCAACTGATGCCATCTCTTCATCCATAAATGAAAAACGTTTACTCTTTTTTCTTCAAATGGTATTTGGTGCTATTGTTTTTAGTCACCTTGTTGATGTTTTATGTGCCGATTTTACTGTTTTTATTGCAGGATAAAACCAAGAAGAAAGCGTTTCCGTTATTTGTTTTTTGGTGTCGATTACTCTGTTTTTTAACTGGTTATCGTATTCAACCTAAAACTACTTTTTCGGTGCCAGAAGGTCCATGTGTTTTTATTGCGAATCACACCTCGTTTTTGGATATTCTTTTTATGTATTTGTTGTTTCCAAAACATCCTTTTTTGTTTTTAGGAAAAGCAGAATTACTTAAAGTTCCGTTGGTAAAGACATTTTTCAAACGATTACATATTCCGGTATATCGTAATAAAGGAGGTAGAAATGCCCATAAAGCTTTGGAAGCGGCAGATCAAGCACTAAAACAAGGGTGGAGCATTATTATTTTTCCAGAAGGAGGAATTAAAGAGCATCTCGTTCCGGCTTTACAGGTTTTCAAAGATGGTGCTTTTCGTTTGGCAAAGAATAATCAGGTCCCAATCGTTCCGATTACTTTTTTGAATAATTATGAGTTACTCGAAGATCCAGCGGTGAAACAAAGTGTTGCTCGACCTGGAACTGCGCAAGTGGTAGTTCACCCAATAATAGATGCAATTACGGTTACCAATACTGAACTAGAAGACTTGAAATTAAACGCTTTTGAAACGATTAATGCTGCATTACTTACTAAATCGTAATTGAACAACCGAAAGGTTTTTAAAAGTTTAGAACAAAGCGAAATTCGAATTATATTTGTAAAAAATTAAGATCCTATGCATATCGATGAAAAAACAGTTGATCACATTGCTCATTTGGCACGATTAGAATTTACTGGAGAAGGCAAACAAGCTATCAAAGAAGATATGGAACGTATCATTACGTTTATGGATAAATTATCTGAAGTAGATACAGAAGGTGTTGAACCATTAATTTTCATGTCCGATGAGGTAAATGTGCTTCGTGAAGATATTGCGGTAGATTCACTAACACACGAAGAAGCATTGAAAAATGCACCTAAACGCGATTCAGATTACTTTAGAATTCCGAAAGTACTAAGTAAGTGATGAGAGACGTGTGACGAGTTACGTGTAAAGTTTACAAACGTCGCTCTTAACTCTTACCTCGTAACTAAAAGTACATTCCGTGTCCGTAACAGATTCCGTTTTTCCATCGGAGTGTAGGTAATGGTATTTTTATTGCATTGATTGGTCGCAAGATATTTTTAATCCATCTGCGTTTAATCGGAAGTTTACTTAGGTCAATATCTAAGGATAAAAGAAACTCACGAGAAGCGGTGTATGTTTCATTATTTGAAGATATGTAACTGTTTTTATCACCGATTATTTTTGCATCCACACTATATCCAACAGAAAGCAGTAACCAATTTGGAATTTTAGCATTCGGTAAAATACTTTTCGGTGCGAAACTTAACCAATACGTTTGTCCATTATAATCTTTTAAATAGCGTTCAGCTAGATTGTTTCCAAGAATGTTTGGGCGTAATTTTGCATAGGGGCTATTGGAATAACTTTCTTTAAAAAGAATATACTGTTGGTTCCAAAAATACTGTTGGATACCAAACAATAAACCGCCACTTGTATTAGCTGCAATATCACTCCATGAAAATCCCCAAGCAGCACTTCGACCATCTAAATATTCTATGGATGCCTGATATCCTAAAGTAATTAGTGTTCCTGCGATTATGGCCTTTTTTGGTTTCATACCTGTCCATCGATACAAGGAAGTGAGCGATTTACTCATCTGGTAACTCGTATAGGCATGTCCGAATTTATCCATTTGCATCCATTCCCCTGCATCATTAAAGGTGTGAAAAGATGATTTTGGATAGTCTTTATACCAAGCATTATTCAGCATTACAAGGCTACTTGACCAAACTCCGGCGTATAAGGTATTAATTCCTATACTTCGTTTGCAGTTTAGCGTATCCGAAGGTTTAAAGAATGTAGATTGTGCGTAAGTAGTTGAAAGAGAAAAGAAGAAAGCGGAAAGAAGAAAGAAGGTAGTAAAAAGTAAAGTACTTCGATTACGCTGAGTGGGACAATGAAATGATACCTGTTCTTTGGTATAAGGATATTTTAATTTCAAGAAAATAGATCTACAATCCACCAATGAATTTTTTTAGTAATTCTGAAATAGGAATGAACTTTGAAAAACTTAGGTTTTCGTAGGTGTCAAAAATATCGTGGTAATTTTTGTTTGGGCCCATGGTGTAGATGAAAAATGCAGGTACGCCTCGTTCTGAAAACCAGTAATGATCGGAATTAGCTGCAGGACCTCTAGATTTAACTAGTGGAACATTCTTTTCTTGGGTATTGATATCTACCAATTTTTGAAAAGATTCTGGATGTTTCGTTGCATTTACTACCGTGATTCCTTCTTCTCCACTTCCCATGATGTCAAGATTCAATAAGAAATGTATGTCTTCTAATTTTATCCATGGATATTGTACAAAATAAGACGATCCGATTAAGCCAGCTTCTTCTCCTGCAAAAGTAATAAATATTAGATTATATTTTGTTGGATTTTTGGTGTAATAGCGCGCAAGTTCCAGAAGCATTGCCACTCCAGAAGCATTGTCATTAGCGCCAGGGAAGTATGTGTTTTTCCCCATTTTCCCCAAATGATCATAATGCGCAGTAATTACAATAGTTTTTTTTGTTTTTTTTACGGCAGGAATTGTTCCAATAACATTGGAAGAAAGGTAATTTTCGTTAAAGCGGGATTGAATATGGGTTTTTATCGAGGAAATACTGGTGAATTTTTGACCTTTCACATATACTAAACTGAAGGAGTAGGGTTCGTTTCCAACTGAAAAAGTTAATTTTTCATCGGTAATCACCAATAGGTGAAGTTGTTGTGCTAAAGTAGGGATGATTTCTAAGCGTATTTTTCTGAGTGAATCTCCCGAAATATGTCGAATATCGATTACACAACCCGTGATATTCGCAGCAATTTTTCGTTTGGAATCTAGATATCTGTTTTTTAATTCCACATCAAATAATTCATCGATAGTTAAAATTCGATAATTCCATATTTCATTACTGGAACCAGAATTAGGATCTACCATAAAGTCTATACCAGGTACAAGGGTGTCATTATTTAGTACTACAGACATTTCTCCTGGAAACGTTACCGTTTTATGTGCAAAAGACTGAAAATAAGATTCGTGACCTTGAATTACTTGAAGTCCAATTTTTGAGAATTCTTGTTCTAAAAAACGTGCAGCAATGGAATCGCCATGGTTGACGTATCCTCTTCCTTGAAGTTCTTTAGAACATAAATGTTGTGTAATTCTTCTTGCTTCTTCTAATTGAGCAAATAGTGTTTGAATTAGAAATAGAAAACAAAATGCAACACACCATTTACGCATATCTACGCGCAATTTTTTGAACGAATTCAATCGCAATTTGTGTATCTAATTCCCAAGCGTATTCTAATGTGAAGTTGCTTAAAATAGCTTTGGCTTGCTCAAAGTTTGGTTGTACATCCAATATTTGAATTGCTTGTGTAAAATCTTCGCTAGAACCTTTAAATAATTCACGAATAATTTGCAGTTTTTCGTTTAAACCAAAAGCAGTTTGTAGCGACTCAATTTTGGAGAACATTAATTTTGCGCCAAGTGAATTGTCTTGTTCTAACATTTTGTCAAACAGATCTTTTGGAGTGGAAGATGTTTCTGTAATAGGTGCAATTGTTTGTGGGGTAGGTATTATTTCAACACTTTCTAAGGATTCCGAAACTGTAAAATCATCTATCTCTTGTTCAGGTTCTTCAAGGCTAATTTCGGTTGGTAGGATTATTTCTTCTTCTTTTTGTGGTTCCTCTATTTGGTCGAACAAGGAAAAAGACATATCAAAAGAAGGAGTTTCGACGTGTTTTTTTTCTAAAACAACTTCTTTCTTTTCAGGTTCAATGTTTGGAATGACAGGCTCAACAAGTATGTGATCTTGAACAGGTTCTGGAAGTATTACATCTTTAGTTTCTGTAGCAGTTTCTCCATAAATTTTATGTTCATAAGCTTTGTAACGAAGAATGAGTGTGCGTTCGTGTAGTTCGCGGGTGCTATTCACCAATTTTTCCATATCCTCTTCGCTTAGTTTTCCGATTTTCATATTGTTAAACAACAATTGAATTGAAACTAATAAATCTTCTTTGGTATCAAATTTTGACATACTTTATTGCTTTTATGAAGTAGCTGTAAAGGTAAAAACTTTCCGTGGAACGCACCCCAGTAACTAGGAATAAATATAAACCACATGTAAATAATATCTTTAAATTAGTAGAATTTTAAGTGTAAAATATCTGAAAAGTTGTTTCGAAAATCTTATATTATTTCATTGAGTTTTCTTCTATTAATGCTCGCAGCATTTTTTTCAGTGGGATATTATCAAGCAGATGAACATTATCAACTCTTAGAATTTGCGGGATTAAAATTGCATTTAAATCAAGCGGAGAATCTTCCTTGGGAGTATCATGAAAAAATGCGCGCAACAATTCAACCAATAATTGCGATTATCATTTATCGAATATTCTCTTGTTTTTCTATTACTTCGCCATTTATCGTTGTCCTTTTTTTACGAATAATGTCTGCGTATTTGGCTTTTTATTCGATGTTAAAATTTCATCAATATATGTCCTTGAAAATCACCAACGAAAAGCTAAAGCGATGGTTTACTTTTTTAAGCTTTTTGACTTGGTTTTTAATTTTCAATTCGGTTAGATTTAGTTCGGAAAACTGGTCAGGCGCCATTTTTTTTATTGCGTTAGTAGTTTATTTACAGACAGATAAAAACGACTTTTTGAAATATATTTGGATTGGTTGTTTGTTCGGATTTTCCTTTTTATTTCGATGTCAGAGTATATTTTTGATACTTGGATTATTTGCTTGGAGCCTATTGATTCAAAAAATTGGCAGAAAAATAGTATTGTATGTAAGCGCAGGATTTGTACTTATTTTTCTTTTCGGAATTCTTTTAGATAGTCTTTTTTATGAATCCTTTACGATTTCTTCCTGGAATTATTTTTGGAATTTTTTTAATCATGACATTGTACAAAATCGTATATCTTTTTTCGGAGAATCACCGTGGAATTTTTACTTTACAGAAGCATATAAAATGGGAATAGCGCCATTTAGTTTAGTATATATTGTGGCCATTTTGTGTTATGTTTTTTGGAAACCAAAGGATGTTTTAACTTGGTGTTTAGTGTCTTTTCTTGGCATTCATTTTTTTATTGCGCACAAAGAACTTCGTTTTTTCTTTCCGATTTTAATGGTTTTACCTTTTTTATTCATAGAAAGCATTCGCTTGGTGGATGAAAAATATCAGATAGACTTAACAAAAATTAAATTATTTAATTGGTTTGTTGTAGTGTATCTTGTTTTCAATATTTTATTCTCATTAGTTCAAGCTATTCGCCCATTAAATCCTACTTTTGATTTGTATAAAACTATTTATTTTTCCTTCAAAACACCCACTAAATTGTATTATTTAGAGAAAAATCCATATGAAGGAATTCATTTTTATCGGCACACTAATTTACAAGTACTTCAAGTTACAGATTATGCCTGCCTTAAAAATGTTGAAAAAAGAGAAAAAGGAAATGTATTATTAGCAGTAAAGACAGGGGATCGAATTCCTACTTTACTAAAGAAGAAACAAATTTTGTGTACTTCCTCGGATTCCTTCATTTGGAATATTACATTTTTCAGGCAATTAGTATCTCCTATGGATACGTATAAAGTTTACGTTTTGAAACGCGAAAATTAGGATTTAAATACACCATTTTTACAAAATACTGCTCCTACTTTCATTTTTTCGTGATACATTTTTCTACTTATTGCTGTTTGATCTTCACGCTCTGGTCGCTCGTGGTATAAGTGAAATTGGATGACATGAAATTTTAGATCGATGAACTTAAAACCTGCTTTTTTCATTCGCCATTCGATGTCACAATCCTCTCCGTATCCGGTGATTTCATAATCTTCATCAAAGCCGTTTACTGTTTTAATTATATGCATCGGAATAGCCATGTTACATCCAAGGATATTCGGATTTTTCTTCAATTTCACTGGTTTACAAGGTAGTCTGAAACTATCTTCCACACGGGTACTTCCGTTTAGAATCATTTCCCATTTTGAAGGAATAATGTTATTTGATTCCAGTAATTTTTTAGATGTTTTTTTGTCTAAATTGGTCCGCTTAGCATATAAAACCGTATTTGGATCGAAGTATTTCACATACGTTTTTAGGTAGCTTGGATGCAAAACACAATCACCATCAATAAAAACACAAAGATCTTCAGTAGCTTCTCTTAGCGCTACGTTTAGAATTTTATTTTTTCGAAAACCAATATCTTCTTGGGTATAATGTGTAATCGAAAAGGAATAGTTAATTTGTTGCACAAAATTGCGCATTACCTCTGAATTTCCATCTTCGACAATCGATACTACGAAATTACGATAGGATTGTTGTTCCACCGAGTCTAATACTTTTTTTAGAAATGTCGTGTTTTTATAGACAGCAATGATTAAACGTATTGTAATGTTTGCACTCATGAATTATTTTTTACTTAAAAACCCCCAATAGGTTGTTCTATTTAAAGCAAATAAACCTGCTTCTGGGTAATATTTTTTGAAACTTGCAGGGAATTTTGGTTTTTTTCGTTTATCCCATAATGATTTGTAGGCCATTAATTTACCATCACGTTCTTCGATGAAATCCATTTGTTGTTTCGTATGTGTTTTCCAAAAGTAATAGTTTGCTTTTAAGCCGTTATAGTCGTTCCATTTGATACGCTCAGCAATTAACCAATTTTTCCACAAAGCATCTATATCATTGCGTAGATCGAAGCCATGAAAATTTTTAATAATGGCATTTCGAATTCCATTGTCTAGGAAATAAACCGTATGTGTCTTCTTCAATTCGTAAGTATTATTGTTAAAATAACACGGTATTTTTTTAAGCAAATATGCTTTTTCTAGTAATTCTATGTAACGTTCAACGGTTTCATTGTCTAAACCACAGCGTAAACCGACATCGTTGTAGGAGATAGCCTGACCGATTTCAAAAGCTAGTATCTGCAACATTTTTAATAGTTTAGCTCCTTTGTTGATACGTTCATTCGGGTTCAATTGCGTGAAAATAGCCTCTTTTACGAGTTGATTCAAAAATGTTTCTGCGGATTCCGGGTCTGTTACTACACTTGGATAATTTCCAAATACGATACGTTGTTCTAATCGTTTGTCGAATTCTACGATTCCTTGTTGGTTGGCTATTTCTTGAAATAGTAAAGGGAAGATTTGAATTTCTAATCCTTCCATTTGAAGAACGTCACGCAACACAGGGTCAAGAATTGGTTCATAGGAGCATAACAACACGAGGTTAATTGCCGCATTTTTTTCCAACACTTCCTCGATAATTTCTTGCAAATTAGCCAAGTACTGCGCATCCCGAATGAGAATGTATTTTTTGTTTCCAAAATAGGAAAGGTAGCTTTCCACTTTTAACGCTTCGATTTCTTTTCGAACTTTCTTTTTCGATGCGTCAATAGCTAGTATAGCATCTTGATTTTCAATACAACTAGCAACTAAATTAAATTTTTGGACACCACGTGTTCCTAACAATAAAAGGATATTGTGGGATGCTAAGTGTTCTTTAATTTTAGGAGCTATATAGCGTTGAATCATTTTTTAAGTATTCTTTCTTCTTGCGCGATTGTCTTATTTTTATTGGCTAATTGTCCGCATGCAGCATCGATATCTTTCCCGCGACTTCTTCTAACATTGACAATTAGATTTCGTGCTTCTAGAAATTCTGCGAAAGCATTCGTCGCTTTTTCATCTGCTTTCTGAAAGTTTTCTCCATCAATTGGGTTATATTCAATGATATTTATTTTACAAGGGACACATTTACAGAATTCTGCAAGTTCTTTTGCGTCCATCAAGGTATCATTAAAGTCTTTAAAAATAATATACTCAAAGGTAACGCGTGTGCCTGTTTTTTCATGGAAATAAATGAGCGCTTCTTTTAATGTTTCTAAATTATTAGATGCATTAATTTCCATGATCTTATTTCGTTTTTCATCATTTGCAGCATGCAGGGACAAGGCTAAATTGAATTTTACTTCATCATCTCCTAATTGTTTAATCATTTTAGCAATACCTGCTGTTGAAACAGTAATGCGTTTTGGAGACATTCCAAGCCCTTCTTCTGAAGTTAATAGTTCAGTAGAACGTAACACATTTTTGTAATTCAATAATGGTTCTCCCATACCCATATAGACAATGTTGGAAAGTGTTTGTCCATAGCGAGATTCTGCTTGATTTTTTAAATATACCACTTGGTCAACAATCTCACCTGCTGTTAAGTTTCGAAGTAATTTTAGTTTTCCTGTTGCACAAAATGTACATGCTAAACTACAGCCAACTTGGGAAGAAATACATGCTGTTGTTCGTGTTGCAGTAGGTATTAATACCCCTTCTACTACTTTGTTAGGTTCTACTTCAAACGCACATTTGATGGTTTTATCAGAACTTATTTGTTGATCGTCTAGGGTGATTTTATCAATGAAAAACGAAGTTTCTAATTTTTCTCGAAGTGCAATGCTAAGGTTCGACATTTCGCTAAATTGTCCAGCATTTTTTTTCCATAACCATTCGTAGACTTGTTTTGCACGAAATGCTTTTTCTCCCATGTCGACAAAGGCAGTTTGTACTTCTGCTAAAGTTAAATTACGTATGTTGATTTTCTTTTCCATGGATGTAAATGAGGAATAAAGATAAAAAGATTAAAGACCATTCCTTCGACTAAGAATGAAAATAATAACAGATTGTCTATATTCTATTGTTTGTAAGTGTTTTAGCTATAGGTTCTTGTAGTAACGATACACTTCATTTAATAATGCGTTTCCTTTATTGATTTCTTCATTACGAATTTTTGAATCAAATACATCTTCTATGTAAATATTAATTTGCATGGGTTCGAGTTTGAATAACCAGCGCATCCCTTTCCATGCAACAAAAAATTCCAGTGCAAAAAAGAAAATATACCAAAACGTACTTGACCAAGCAGCTGTTCTGAACACCTCGTCAGGGTTAGAAAAATGTTTAAATACGCGGGAAGTGAGTTTGTGGTTCCATTCATCATAAACATTTATTTCTCCGCTGTGTATTAGACAAACAATACTAATTTCAAAAACAAGAATGCCATAAAAAGTCTTGGAAATCCAACGTTTATTAGAAATGAGCTTTAGACTCAAAAAAAGGATTGGTAAAATACACAAAGCGCCTGCCATTCCAAGGTCTAGACGAATTGAAAAAACAAATGATTGAAGCCATTCAAAAAAAGTAGAACTTTGAAATTTTCTCCAATGAAATAGGGAAAAAGTGATGCGTTGAAAATCAAATAGTATTATCCAAAAAAGTAGCAGTTTAAAAAAATCGATGGTTAGTTTTTTGAACATATTTGGGGTTTATTAAACAACAAAAATACGATAAATAGAAATTTTACAGCTGTTGCTATCCAGTATTCATAAATTCATCAATATTATTTGTATATTTAATCAAGTAAATCTATAGCAATGGTAACAACAATCAAAAAAGGAACTTCCAAAGAAACAATAATCAAAACAGTACAAAGTTCTGACAAAAAGAAGGGATTTGACGCAAAAAAACATCAAGGATCCATTAAATTAGATGAGTCTCCAATAGAAATTCAAAAAAAATTAAGAAATGAGTGGAGTTAACTTGTTAATGGATACAAATATTTGTTTGTATTTATTAGCAGGTAATGAAACCGTAAGTGAAATTGTAGACGGAAATACTGTTTTTATTTCATTTATAACACAACTTGAATTGTTGAGTTTTCATAAATTAACTTCCGAAGATGAACAAAAAATACACTCTTTTATTGAGGATTGTATTGTTATTGATCTTAATGAAGAAATTAAGAAATCGGTTATTGCTCTACGTAAATTTTACAAGCTTAAATTACCAGATAGTATAATTGCTGCAACTAGTCAGTATTTTGATATACCTTTAATTTCTGCGGATAAAGGATTAAAAAAAGTGGAAGAAATTAATTTACTATTTTACAAAGAGTAGGAATTCATCTCAAATTCAAAATCGTATCTTTGCGCCACAAAACGTACCCACATGAAACTACTCGACGGAAAAGCTACCGCCATTGCGATAAAGCAAGAACTTGCGCAAGCAGTGAAAGATAGAAAAGCTGCAGGAAAAAAAATCCCGCATCTTGCTGCAATTTTGGTTGGAACAGACGGTGGTTCGATGACATATGTAGCTGCGAAAGTGAAAGCATGTGAAGAATGTGGTTTTGAAAGCACCTTGATTCGTTACGATGACTCTGTTTCAGAAGAAACGTTATTGCATCGTGTTCAACAATTAAATGAAGATACAAGTATCGATGGATTTATCGTACAGTTACCACTTCCAGCGCATATTGATGAGATGAAAGTTACCTTAGCTATTGATCCGAAAAAAGATGTAGATGGTTTTCATCCGTTTAATGTTGGGAATATGGTACTTAATTTACCAGGATTTTTATCTGCAACACCAGCTGGAATTTTGGAGTTAATGCATCGAAATGGTATCCAAACAGAAGGGAAACATTGCGTTATAATTGGACGATCAAACATTGTTGGAACCCCATTGAGTATTATGCTTACCCGAAACACAAATCCAGGAAATTGTACGGTAACATTAACACATTCGCATACACAAAACTTGCGTGAAATTTGTCTTAATGCAGATATATTAATTGCAGCGCTTGGTCAACCAGAATTTGTGACTGCCGATATGGTTAAACCAGGAGCGGTAGTGATTGATGTTGGTACCTCTCGCATCGAAGATGCTACGAAAAAAAGTGGCTGGAGATTAGCGGGCGATGTGAAGTTTGATGAGGTTGCACCAAAATGTGCATATATATCTCCTGTTCCAGGTGGTGTTGGTCCAATGACAATAGCGTCGTTGATGATTAATACCTTAAAAGCAATGGATTTGAAGGGGAAGTAATCGAGTGCTGAGAAGATTGTAACGAGCAACGGTAAAATTGTAAAGTCGTAGCATATTCCGTTTAAGTATAAAAAAATAAAAAGGTGAAAAATTAAATTTTTCACCTTTTTTTGTGACCCCGGAGGGATTCTAACCCCCAACCCTCAGAGCCGAAATCTGATGCGCTATACAATTGCGCCACGGAGCCATTTTCTGCTTCGCTATACTCCCGATAGCTATCGGGATGCGCCACGGAGCCATTTTTTTGCTTTAAACTCCCGATTGTTTTCGGTTGCTTTTCAAAAGCAGCATCTTTTTTCTTTGGCAAAGGTAAATAAATTCGTTAATATAGTACAATGCGAAAAATTTAAAATAAATTTGATTCCCATTCGTTTCTGAACCGAATTGTAATTTACTATGAAATCATTATTTACACTGCTATTATTATTTATTGGCACTAATTTTTCGGCGCAAATTGCTACTGGACAGTGGCGCTTGCACGTAAATGCAGCAAATGCAATCGATGTGTGTTTTGGAAATAATAAAGTACTTGCTGCTTTTGAAAATGGAGTGTTAGAATATGATAATACCTACCATGAAACGACGGAATGGAATAAAATCAATCACCTCTCCGAAGTGTTAGTGACCAGCGTAGTTTATGATTCTACTTCGAATGCTTTTTGGATAGGGTATGCCAATGGTAACATGGATAAATTAGATGGATCTACCGTGTATAATTTCCCGTCTTTGAAATTGGCAAGTATTATGGGAGATAAAAAGATTATCAAATTTATTTCTAAAGGTAAATATTTGTTTGCCGCAACCTTATTTGGGATATTAAAAATCGACCCAGTGCGTATGGAGGTGCTTGATACGTATTATCCACCTCTAAATGGACGAAAATTAAACGATTTCACCTTTCATAAAGACTCTATTTTTGTATTAAGTGATACCAACTTATTTGTTATTTCCTCTAAAAATCCCTTAATCGCAAATCCATCGAATTGGAAAATAGACCAACGTTTAAAAAAGCGGGACGTTTCTATTTTTAAGTATATTACAGCTTTTGAAAATACCTTGTATGTGGCATCTATTCATCCAGTTTATGGGAAAGATTCTATTTTTTCTTTGCAAAAGGATCAACTCATGGAGATGAATAGCACATTATTTTCGAACGATGTGGAAATAGCTGCTATTCAGGCACGACAATCACAATTTACAGTATGTATTTATAATAATGTTTGTTTTTACGACACATCGTTTCACCGTACAGAAATACTGTATAATTACACATTTAATCCTACAGCAAGACCACAAAAAATCGCATTTGGAGCAGGTTCGTATTGGATTGCAGATAATGAAAATGGACTAGTTAAGTGGCATGACAACTACCACAATTCGCGTATTGCAATGACAGGTCCTGGGAAAAGAAGTTTTTTTTCAGCGGATTGCCAAAAAGGAAAAATGGCTTTTTCTGGAGGAATATTTCAAAAAGCTGCAGTTTCCTTTAACAGAACAGGTGCTTATACCTTCGAAAATGAAGCCTGGACGATGTTCAACCAATGGAATCAAAAGCGCTGGTTAAATAAAAACATTTGGGATATTTCTTCCGTTGCGATCAATCCGATCAATCCGAATCAAATTGCTTTTGGCTCGTTTTCGGAAGTTCCTTTGTCCGTAATTAATACCGGAAAAGAGATTGACACCACCTATACTTTTACTAATTCTCCTTTACAGAAATATGCTTTAGGAGATAATGGTTGGACTTGTGTTTCCGATGTAAAATATGATCTCGATGAAAATTTATGGGTATTAAATGCGTTTACAAATACACCGTTGAAAATGCTTGATAAATCTGGGAAATGGTACACATTTGAAACAGGTGGAGCATCTAAAAATGTGTTTAATCGTAAATTAGTTATTGATAACCAAAATAATAAATGGTTTATCGTATATGGAACAGGATTGGTAGGATTTTCAGATGGAGGTACTTTAGACGATGCTTCCGATGATTTGTTTCGAGTGGTAAACGATGGATTGACAAGTGGTGCTTTACCTTCCAAAGAAGTTACAGCTTTAGCAATGGATTTTAATAATCAGTTATGGATTGGAACAGACAATGGCTTCTGTATTTTATATAACGCTGGTTCCATACTTTCTAAAGAGCAAAAATCTTTTGCAACACAACGTATTAAATTACGTTTTGAAGGGAATGTAGAATATATGTTAGGAAAAACAGCGATTACAGATATTGAAGTGGATGGTGGAAACCGAAAATGGATTGCTACAGCGAGTGCAGGTTTATTTTTACTTTCGCCAGATGGTTCTGAAATTCTTGCAAGTTATTCCAAAGATAATAGTCCATTGATTTCCAATGCAATACTCGACTTAAAGTTAAATCACCAAACAGGGGAATTATTCATTATTACGGAAGAAGGGTTGGTATCATACAGAACGGATGCAACACAAGGAGATAATTCCTACGTAAACACCTTGGTATTTCCTAATCCTTTAAAACCGGAACATACTTATGGTGTTACTATTCAAGGAATTGCTTACGACTCCGATGTGCGTTTTACAGATGCTGGAGGAAATTTAGTTTACAAAACGACATCCAATGGTGGAACAGCGCATTGGGATTGCAAAACCTTAAGTGGCGAACGCGTTAAAGCAGGTGTTTATTTTATATGGACCGCACCAAATGAAGGGGAAGGAAGAAAGGTAGGGGAGTTTGTAGTGATTAATTAGTATAATGAAAAAGACTTCTCGAGGACTAATTATCCAACGTTTCTCTTACTCCGAAACCAGTCTGATTGTGCATTGTTTTACAGAAAATGAAGGACTTAAATCCTTTCTATTTCAAGGAGCAAAGAAAAAGAAAGGAGTTGTTTTGTTGCCCTTATCTCCAATCGAGTTTTCGTATTATCAAAAGGAGGAAAGTCAACTCGCAAAAATGACGGATGCTACTCTATACCAATCGTTTGCTACAATACCATTCGACCCCATAAAATCTACCGTTGTTTTTTTTCAAGTAGAAATTTTAGCAAACGTACTACACGAGGGGGTGATAGATAAACACCTTTATACTTTTTTAGAAGAAGAATTAGCGTGGTTAGATGCGAATGATACCTTGGCAAATTATCCGATTTATTGGCTGTTAGAAGTTTCGCAACAACTGGGTTTTTATCCGTTAAAAACAGAAGATAATACGCCTTTTTTCGATGTAGAGAATGGAGAGTTTGTTCCGTATATCCCCTCTAATTTTAGCTATAAATCAGGACTAGATGTCGATGTATTAGGTTCGCTTTTAGCATTACCAAAAGAAGTATTATTACATTTTTCTATTCCAAAAGATCTTCGGAAACAAGTTCTACAATTACTTTTAACGTATTTTAAGCACCACATTCCCAATTTTAATCCCACAAATTCCTTGGAAGTGATTGAAAGTATTTGGGAATAGATTTCTTATATTTGCACATCAAAATAACACTCATGTCTGATAATTCTCGTATTTCTACTAGCAAAGCACCAAAACCAGTTGGTTTATATCCTCACGCACGACGCGTAGGTAATTTATTGTTTTTATCTGGGGTTGGACCTCGAACTGCAGGTTCAGACGCAACAGATTCTGAAGTTCCAGGATTGAAATTGGATAAAAATGGAAACTTTTTGGAGTTTGATTTTGAAGCACAATGCCGAAGCGTTTTTGATAACGTACGTGTGATCTTAGAAGAGTCTGGTTCTAGTTGGGAAAATTTAGTAGATGTTACTGTTTTCTTGGTAAATATGAAACGCGATTTCCACACATATAACCGTTTATACGCAGAGTATTTCAAGGATAATTTACCTTGTCGTACTACGTGCGAAATCAATTCATTACCAACGCCTATCGCGATTGAACTGAAATGTATTGCCACTATTGATTAATTCTATATTTTTATGTTAGGTTTTGTAATTCGCTGTATTTTATCAGCTTTCTCTCTGTTTTTATTGGTGTATTCATTCGCTACAGGTCACTGGGGATGGGGAATCGTTATGGTTTTTGTTTCAGCATTAATTATTTTATCGTTCTTCCGAAATCAATACATGATTTTAGCATTAAACCAAATGCGTGTAGGGAACCATGAAAAAGCACATGCGTATTTAATCAAAATTTCACGTCCAGATTTATTACCAAAAAAACAACATGCCTATGTATTGTATTTAAAAGCGATGTTAGGTACACAAGAATTAGGCTTTGCAAAAACAGAACAAATGTTGCGTCAAGCCATTCAAATGGGATTGAGAACCAAACAAGACAATGCGGTTGCTCGTTTACATTTATCCGGTATTTGTGCGCAAACAGGAAGAAAACAAGAAGCGGTAACTTTGTTGAATGAAGCAAAGAAAATGGATGAGAATGGAATTTTGAAAGAGCAAATTACGATGATGAAAGGGCAACTTTCTTCTGCCGTTCCTTCTAAAAATCAAATGCGTATGGCTCAGATGACTAAAGGTCGTCAGAAAATGCCACGTGCTAAGAAATAAACTGTGTCTATAGCCACCAAACTTTTCACCCAAACGTGGGATTCCTATGAATTACTAGATGCTGGTGGTGGAAAGAAATTGGAGCGTTTTGGTTCGGTAACCACTATTCGACCTGAATTACAAGCATATTTCAAATCGGATACCACTTTTGTAGAATGGGAGAAAAAAGCCGATTGCGCATTCATTGAAAAATCTACTACCAAAGGTTTATGGAAGCGAAGAAATACGCTTGAAAAGGATAGTTGGAACATTTCATACAAAGACTTGCAGTTCAAATTAGAACTTACTTCCTTTAAACACGTCGGTATTTTTCCAGAACAAGTGGTCAATTGGGATTTTTTATCCGCCAATTTAGATCCTTCTAAGGCCTTTTTAAACCTTTTTGCATATACTGGCATAGCTTCGGTGGTTGCACGAAATACTGGTGCAGCTGTGACGCATGTAGATTCCGTAAAGCAATTAATTAATTGGGCGAAGGAGAACATGGAACTCAACCAACTTTCCGATATTCGTTGGATGCATGAAGATGCCTTAACCTTTGCACAAAAAGAAGTTAAACGCGGAAAAAAATACGATGTTATATTGATGGATCCTCCAGCTTTTGGATTTGGCGCAAAAGGAGAAAAGTGGATCTTGGAACAAAAATTACCAGCCTTATTGGAAACAGCTTACCAATTACTTTCTGATAACGGAACATTGATTTTAAACACCTATTCACCAAAAATTACCTTACAAGATGTGGTTCGTGAAACAACTAAGTTTTTCGACAAGCGAAACATTGAAGCAAATGAATTGTGGGGAAAAACAAAACTTGGAAAAGAGTTGTTTTATGGGAATTTGCTGAGGGTTAAGAAGGGTTAATTATACTGTCCAATCTTCTATTACTTGTCACTTCGTCACTCTTATCTCACATAGTACCGATACCCCGAAATTCCTAACACCATTCCCCAGACATACACCGATGTTGGAAATACGATCCAAATCGACAATCCTAATAACAAGGCGATAACGCCAACGATCAATAAAAACACTTTTACATGCTCATGCCACAAGGAATCAATTTTGGTGGTTTCAAAAGCGCGCGTGACTAAAAATGAAATTTTGTATTGTATATAACCTCCAACAATAAGCAGCGGTAGCAACAGAACCATTTGTGGTAATCCCATGTCTTTAACCAGAAGAAATCGAAGAATTTCTTTGGAAATAGTGACTTTAGGACTAATGTTTAGAATCAAAAAATAGACTAAATAAAACGTTAGAAAATAGCCAAGTAATATCAGTAAAATGTGTTTCCAAGGATAATAGTTGGTTTGCTGAAACTTGTTGATAGATTTCGTCTTCACAAACGTAAAAGCGGAAGAAACTCCTACATCCAAAATGTAGAAAAATAAGATAAATAACATATTCCATCCCCAGAAATAATAACCAATTAAGGGAATTGCTAGATCTCCAATAAGTTGTGTTATTTTAGATTGCCGATTCATTTTAATTTATTGGCTTCAATACGTGAAATTTCAAATTTAGGGTTATGTTTTAAAGCAATTGCAAAGGCATTTAAAGCCTCCGGCTTTCTTCCTAAAGATGCGTAACACAAACCTAAATTATGCCAACCTTTAACAAATTTAGGTTGTAGTTCAATCGCACTTGTATAATAATAAATCGCACTATCTAGTTGATTTTGTTCGAATTGTTTGATGTATCCTTCATTAAATAATGCCAAATAGAACTTTTGGTCTACCTGCAATAATTCACGATATGCCTTTAGTGCTTCCTCTAGTTTCCCATGTATTTGTAGGTTATAAGCGACGCCATATAATGCATCGGTGGATGTTGGTCGCAAGGTTGCTGCGGTACGGAAATATTCTACTGCCAATGGGTCGTTATCTTCGGAATACAAATACCCTAAATATAAGTATCCCTCAAAAAACTTGGTATCTTGTTGTATTGCAGTCTCATAGGAGGATTTAGCTAATTTACGGTTTCCGAGACTTAAATAATTTGTTCCTTTAAGTATATATGCATCTCGGTATTTTTTATCGATGCGCAATGCTTCGTTGATGTATTGAAAGGATTTCTCAAAATCCCCTTGTTGCGTATAGGAAGATGCTAAACTCACATAGATTTTTTTATTTCCAGGTTGACGTTGGATGAGGTAAATGAAATGTTGTTTGGCATTTTCAATATCCACTTGTGTACGTTCTGCACGATTATTCAATGCATTGGCATACAAAAAACGGGCTTCTAAGTTGCTAGAGTCCAAACGAAAGGCTTTAGCGCCATCGGTTAAAGCATCGTAAAATTTATAGGTAGCTAAGTATTTATTTCCGCGTTTAACTAATAAATCCACATTATTAGGGTCCAATTTAAGTAAACTATCTAAGTTTTCTTTTTTGGAAATTGTCGTATGTTTGTTCGCTGGTTTACCTCCGCAACTAATTAGTAGTAAGTTGCTTAATAATAGTGTGCTGATTAAAATAAATTTACACATAATAGGGTATTAAAACTGTAAAATATAGTTGGATATTTTTTCTTTTCCAATGCTTGTATTTGGACCATGACCACAATAAATGATTGTTTCTTCTGGTAAGGTGAAAAAGCGTTCTTTGATTGTTTTCTTTAATATTTCGATATCTCCACCAGGAAGATCAACGCGACCAAAGCTACCTTGGAACAAGATATCACCTGAGATTACTAATGCGTCTGCAGGGGAATAGAATGCAACGTGTCCAGGTGCATGTCCAGGACCAAAGATTACTTCCAACGTAATTTCTCCAAATTTTAAAATCTGTTTATCTTCTAAGAATTGATTTGGTTGAGGGGAAGGTTCAAATCCTTCGATTCCATATACTTCCGCAGAACGCTCAGCAGCAGCCAACACGGGTAAATCTAATGTATGCATGTAATACTCTACTGAGTAGGTTCTTAATACATAGGCATTTCCGAGTACGTGATCTATATGACAATGCGTACTTAATAAAGCTTTTACTTCCAAGTTGTTTGCAGAAATATAAGCGGAAAGGGCTTGTTTTTCAGAAGAAGTTACACATCCTGGATCGATTATCACCGCTGATTTATCCGGTGCAGAAACCACATAGGAATTTTCTTGAAATGGGTTGAACGTAAATTTTTCGATATGAAGCGCCATCTTATTTTTTTTGACAAAAATACATAATTCATGCTTTCTTTTTTTTATTACTTCCCGTTGATTACATAGATTTTATACATTTGTAGTAACGCAAAATAATTCCTATGAAATTTTTAGTTTATCTATCTCTATTTTTTCTTGCAATGAGTTGCGCGATTCGCCAACCATTTTCAGCAGAAATCAAAAAAGAATATGGACTTACAACGCCAGATGCAATGAAAAAAGTACAGTTTTATACTTCTTCCGCTATTGTATTAGAGCGGATTGTTACCAATGGAGGAAAATCTAAAACAGACGATGGTACTTTGGTTACTTCAAAAAGTAAAGAAGAAAACCGTATCATTATTCCAACTCTGACAAAATGTATTTTTGAAAGTTATGATGCAAACGGAGATATCAATGTACGTTTTGAGTTAGGCTCTGGTCGTATTATCAAATTCGGTATTCGAGAAGGACAATCCAATGATCGTTATTATTTTGTTGCTAAATGGGATTACGATAAAGGTGCGGAAGTATCTTATGGAAACGAAATATATTATGCGACTTCGAGTTCAGCCAATGCGTGTTTGCTTGTTTCAATTAAAAAATTACAAAAAACTAGAAGAAAAGATCGTATTGTAAAAGGTTTGAAAGTATAGCCCATTCGTCACTCGTCACGCTTAACTCGTCACTCATTTATGGATTATAACGCTATCAAAGCACTGCATATCATTTTTGTTGTAAGCTGGTTCGCTGGTTTGTTTTACATGGTACGTTTATTTATTTACCATACAGAGACCAAATATATGCCAGAGCTAGAAGCAAAGATTCTAGGGGATCAATATAAAATCATGCAGAAAAAATTGTGGTTTATAATTACAACTCCTGCAATGGTATTAACGGTCGTGTTTGGCGTTTGGATGTTGTTGAAAAATCCGTATTTACTCACTTTACCTTGGATGCACATCAAACTAACATTCGTTGTTTTGTTACTTGTCTATCATTTAATTTGTCACCGTAAAATGAATCAACTCAAAAGGGATGAAATTCGCTGGACTTCTACACAACTTAGATTATGGAATGAATTAGCAACGTTGTTTTTAGTTGCAATTGTATTTTTAGTTGAATTACAAACAACGCTGGATTGGGTAAAAGGCACCGTTGGGTTCTTTTTAGTTGGAATTTTACTCATGATTGCCGTAAAAATTTATAAACATTTTCGTCAAAAAAATAAATTTTAGAATTATGGAATATACAAATCTACTAGTTACGCAAAAAGAATCGATTCAATGGATTACAATAAATCGTCCAGCGCAATTAAACGCTTTAAATAAACAAACGATTCAAGAATTACACGAAGCAATTACAGCAGCGAATAACGATACAACCATTCGGGTAGTTGCATTAATAGGTGCTGGTGAAAAAGCCTTTGTTGCAGGTGCGGACATAAAAGAGTTTGCGGATTTTTCTCCAGAAGAAGGGAAAAATTTAGCAAAAGAAGGACAAGAAAAATTGTTCGACCTAATTGAAAATAGTCGTAAACCAATTATCGCTGCGGTTAATGGTTTTGCTCTAGGTGGCGGTCTGGAATTAGCAATGGCTTCGCACATACGTGTTGCTTCTGAAAATGCTAAATTAGGTTTGCCAGAAGTGAGTTTAGGAGTGATACCAGGGTATGGTGGTACGCAACGTTTGGCACAATTGGTAGGTAAAGGAAAAGCGAACGAAATGATATTTACTGCGGGTATGATTACAGCAGCAGAAGCATTTTCTTGGGGCTTGGTAAATACTGTGTGTACACAAGAGGAGTTAATATCTGTGGTTGAAAAAATTGCGACTAAAATCGCAGCTAATTCGCCAATAGCGATTTCCAGTGCTATTCGTGCAGTTAATGCAAGTACAAAATCCAATGTGAATGGTTTTGCTGCAGAAATTGAAGAATTTGGTAATTGTTTCGGTACGAAAGATTTCGTAGAAGGAACAACTGCATTTTTAGAGAAAAGAAAACCTACCTTTACTAACTAGTTTGAATCCACTTAAGAAATTACTTTCCCAATCTGCTATTTACGGTTTGTCCAGCATTGTCGGTCGACTCCTAAATTATTTATTGGTTCCCTTATACACCAGTGCATTTGCCAATCCTTCCGATTATGGTGTCGTTTCTGAATTATATGCATACGTTGCATTTTTGGTGGTCTTGTTAACATTCGGGATGGAAACTTCATTTTTCCGTTTTATTCAAGTAAAAGAAGATAAAAATGAGGTGTTCCAAAATAGCTTTTTGACGGTTATTGGAATCAATATTATCTTCTTTTTGGTGAGTTTGTTTTTTAATCAAAACATCGCGAATTTCTTATTGTATCCAGGTCATAATGAATACGTTGTACTTTTAATAGCGGTAGTTTGTATCGATGCAATTGCTAGCTTACCACTCGCAAAATTAAGGGCGGAAGAACAAGCGAAAAAATTCGTTGGAATCCAATTAGCGTCCATTTTTGTAAATATTGGGTTGAATTTGGTCTTAATGTTACTCATTTTTGATAAGTCACGTCCCGAACAAGGCGTGTTGTACATTCTACTAGCGAACCTCGTTTCTTCCTTGGTTAAACCACTACTATTATACAAACATTTTCTAAACCTACGCTTGAAATTTAATCCTGAACTTGCGAAAGAAATGGTGGTATACGCTTTACCATTGGTGTTTGGTGGATTTGCAGGTATTATTAATGAGACTTTAGATCGCGCTTTATTAAAACGATTGCTGTTTGAATCAGGACAAACGCTCGAATACGCAAAAGCACAAGTAGGTATTTACAGTGCAGTCTATAAATTAGCGATGTTGGTTTCTATTTTGTTACAAGCATATCGTTATGCTGCTGAACCATTCTTTTTTTCCCAAATGAAAAATCAAGAAAAAGATAAAATTTACAGTCGAGTGATGAATTATTTTGTGGCGACGGTATGTTTGGTCTTTTTAGTGGTGACCTTAAATATTGATATCTTCAAGCATTTTATCCAAAATGAAAGTTATTGGGAAGGGCTAGGAGTAGTTCCTATATTGTTGTTAGCTAATGTTTTTCTTGGGATTTATTACAACCAAAGTATTTGGTACAAACTTTCAGGCCAGACTAAATTTGGCGCTTATATTGCCATCGGCGGAGCTACTTTAACGGTTTTATTGAACGTTATTTTTATACCCCGTTATGGGTATTGGGCTTGTGCCTGGGCTACTTTAATAGTATATGCAGCGCAGATGATTGTTTCGTATTATTTGGGTCAAAAGTATTATCCGATCCATTATAACTTACGTAAGTTCTTCTTCTACATGATTTTAAGTTTGCTCTTTTTCTTTTTGTGTTATGCCATGGATATCCAAACCGCTTGGTTGAAATTCATTGTCCATAACCTCTTTATTCTTGCCTTTGTTGGGTTGGCTTGGAAATTAGAAAAGCCATTACGTAAAAACAACATAGTGTAAAGTCCTTTTTGGCAAAACAATTTTTCCAAATAAATCGTATATTTGTAACTCAAAAAAAGAAAATATGGGATGTTCCAATTGTAGCACGGGTGGTGGAATACCTGGAGGCTGTCAAAATAATGGGACCTGTAGTTCTGGAGGATGCAATAAATTAGGGGTTTTTGATTGGTTGGCAAATATGCAATTACCAGTTGGTCAAAAAGCCTACGATATAGTTGAAGTAAGATTCAAAAATAGTAGAAAAGCATTTTATCGTAACGGTAAAAACTTCTCCTTACAAGTAGGAGATGTAGTTGTGGTAGAAGCAAGTCCTGGACACGATGTTGGGGTAGTATCTATTGTTGGTGAATTAGCCAGGATACAAGTCAAAAAGAAAGTTTCTAATCCAAAAAATTTAGAAACTCCTGCGATATATAGAATCGCTACACAAGAAGATGTTCAGAAATGGATGCAGTCTAGAGAGTTAGAAAAAGAGGTAATGTACCAATCTAGAACCTTAGCTGTAAATCTAAATCTAGACATGAAAATTTCCGATGTGGAATACCAAGGAGATTTAACGAAAGCTACTTTTTACTACACTTCAGATGATCGCGTAGATTTTCGCCAGTTAATCAAAGACATGGCTGAAAAATTTAAGATTCGAGTTGAAATGCGTCAGATTGGTTCACGCCAAGAAGCATCGCGTTTAGGTGGTATCGGTTCTTGTGGACGTGAATTGTGCTGCTCAACATGGTTAACCGATTTTAGATCAGTATCCACTTCTGCTGCACGTTACCAACAATTATCGTTAAATCCACAGAAATTAGCTGGTCAATGCGGTAAGTTGAAATGCTGTCTGAACTATGAATTAGATAGTTATTTAGATGCATTAAAGGCTTTTCCTGCTGCTGAAACAAAATTATATACAGAAAAAGGGACTTCTTTTCACGTCAAAACAGATGTGTTCAAACGTTTAATGTTTTTTACGCAAGAAGGTGGCGAATTTGTTGCGCTAACACCAGAACGTGTAAAGGAAATTATGGAGATGAATGCGCGTAAGGAAAAACCGGTATCCTTAAAAGATTTTGCGAAGGTGGAAATCGTTGTCGTAGAACCTGCATATGATAATGTGGTTGGTCAAGATAGTTTGAATCGTTTTGATAATAATTTCAATAAAAAGAAAAATAAAAAACCAAACCGTCCAACTCCAAATGCACAACAAACACCAGTAAAAGCAGTAAAACCGGCAGAAGATAAAGTGGAAACGACTACACCACTAGTTCAAGATAAGCAAGCTACAACGCCACAAGGTGATAAGCCTGCTTTTAAAAAGAAAAAACGTAGAAAACCACCTAGAAGAGACGGTGAAAACGTATCTCAAGGTCCTAAAACGGAATCAAATGCGTAATCGAATAATTATTGCTTTAGTAAGTGTGTTATTTTTGTCAGCATGTCAAGAGCAACCCTATTTTCAGCAGTCTTTTTCTTTTAAAAATAATACGTGGGCTAGAAAAAACAGTCCATCGTTTAAAGTGGAAATTAAGGATACTTCAAAAGCGTATAATTTTGTATTAACCTTAAGAAATTCAACAAATTATGCCTACAATAATGTTTGGGTGTATTTAAATTCTAAATCGCCAGATAAAGCATATGCGAGAGAACCTTTTGAAATCAAAATTACCGACGAAAAAGGGCGATGGTTAGGAAAAAAAACAGGATCTATCGTGGAAAATCGTTTAGTATTTCGTAACCGAAAACTTGCAAAACCTGGAATTTATACCTTTGTTTTCGAACAAGGAATCACCAAAAAGGTGTTGTATAATGTACTCGATTTAGGTCTAGAAATTGAAGAAGTTAAACAATAGGTTGTAGAAAAATTACGACAACCTATTGTTTACAATTTCAGTTACAATGCTCGGGTCTAGCAAAGTAGAAACATCTCCTAAATTCTCTAAATCGCCTTCCGCAACCTTCCGTAATATCCGACGCATAATTTTACCCGAACGCGTTTTAGGTAATCCACTTACAAATTGAATCTTTTCTGGAAGTGCGATTTTACCAATTTCATTAGTAACCGTTACTAGTATGCCTCTTCGTGCTGCTTCTAGATCATCAATCGCATGTTCGCAAACTACGAATGCATATATTGATTGACCTTTAATTGGATGTGGGTAACCAACCACTGCTGATTCTATGATAAGCGCATTTTCATTGATCGCATTCTCAATTTCTGCCGTGCCAAAACGATGTCCTGAAACATTAATAACATCATCGATACGTCCGATAATGCGGTACATACCATCTTTATCGCGTTTTGCACCATCTCCAGTGAAATAGTACCCTTCAAAATTCGAAAAATAAGTTTCTTTACAACGGGCGTGATTACCATAGGTAGTTCGAATAATAGATGGCCAAGGAGCTTTCATACACAAATAACCCTCTTGCTCATTTTCTGTGATCTCTTCCCCGTCTTGATTTAACAAAACTGGTTGAATCCCCGGTAATGGGTAGCCGGCAAAAGTTGGTTTTTGTGGTGAAATTCCGCCAATACCTGAAATCATAATACCACCTGTTTCTGTTTGCCACCAGTTGTCAACAACTGGACATTTTCCTTTTCCTACGTTATCCTGGTACCAATGCCAAGCTTCTTCATTGATCGGTTCTCCAACCGTTCCGATGATTTTTAAAGAACTTAAATCGTATCTCTGAATCGGCGCTTCTCCAAATGCCATCAAGGAACGTATGGCTGTTGGTGCAGTTAAAAATTGAGTGACTTTATATTTGTCTACAATTTCCCAAAACCTACCTGCATCGGGATACGTAGGTATTCCTTCAAACATGACCGTTGTTGCACCACATAATAATGGACCATAAACGATATAGGAATGACCAGTGATCCATCCAATATCTGCAGTACACCAATGAATATCTCCATCTTCATATTGGTATACATTCATAAATGTGTAAGCGGTATATACCATATATCCTCCACAGGTATGTACAACTCCTTTTGGTTTCCCTGTGGAACCAGAAGTATATAATATAAATAAATTGTCCTCACTATCCATTTCTGTAGCTGGACAAAGAATGTCTTGCATTGGAATTAATTCATGCCACCAATAATCACGCTTTTCATCCATATAACAGGATGTATTTGTAACATGTAACACTAAAACTTTTTCTACACTAGTTGTATGAAGTATAGCTTCGTCTACAACCTCTTTCAATGAAATTTCTTTTGGACCTCTGTTTAATCCGTCGGCAGTAATTACAAGTTTCGCTTCTGCATCGATAATTCTGTCCGCTAAAGATGTTGCTGAAAAACCGGCAAAAACAACCGAGTGTACAGCGCCAATTCGAGCACAAGCAAGCAAAGCAATGGTTAATTCTGGAACCATTGGTAAATAAATGCAAACACGATCTCCTTTACTTACGCCTAACGATTTTAATCCATTCGCACATTGATTAACAGAATGGTAAAGTTCTTCGTAGGTATAAGTTCGATTGTTGGCGCTAGGGTCATTTGCTTCCCAAATTAATGCTAGAGCGTTTTTTTTGGCAGTTAAATTTCGCTCAAATATGTTTTCAGTAATATTCAATGTTGCACCCTCAAACCAGTGTATATTCGGTACTTTAAAATCCCAAGACAAGGTTTTATCCCATTTTTTCTTCCATAAGAATGTAGATGCTACACCATCCCAAAATAAGTCTGGGTTTGTGATACTAAATTCATACTGTTTTTGATATTCTGAAAAAGAGGAAATTTTTAAATTTTTCATAGAAGAATCTTATTTTTCAAAGTGAAAAAGTAGTTTACTAATGCTAATATACAATTTTGTATTCGGACTCCCTATTTAATTTACACTTCCCATTTAAATAAAAAGTTTAAATTTGTAGCAGACTTACTATGGTAAAAGACAAAAAAATAGCAGTTATTGGTGGTGGAAGTTGGGCAACTGCGCAAGTTAAAATCCTATGTAATAACCTCAATAAAGTATATTGGTTTGTTCGATCTGAAGAACATGTGAATCATATTTTAACTTTCAAACACAATCCAAAATATCTTCAGTCTGTTGAGTTTGATACGGAAAAATTAGTAGTATCTAGTAATCTAGAAGAAATACTCAAAGAAGCACAATACATTATTATTGCTACTCCTTCCGCATTTTTAACAAAATTGTTTGAAAACGTCGATAAATCTCTTTTCGAAGGAAAAGTGGTTTTTTCAGCAGTTAAAGGGATTGTTCCCGAATACAATGCAATTCCTGCACGTTTTATTCATAAAACGTTCGATGTTCCTTACCATAAAATCGGGATTATTTGTGGTCCTTGTCATGCAGAAGAAGTTGCATTGGAACGTTTATCGTATCTTACAATTGCTTGTCAGGATGAGTTGATAGCAAGTACAATGGCGCATGCATTAGCATGTCGTTATATTAAAACTACTGTTTCGGATGATCTTTTTGGAACAGAATTTTCAGCGGTACTCAAAAATGTATATGCGGTTGCTTCTGGTATTTGTTCCGGTTTAGGATATGGAGATAATTTTCAATCCGTATTAATCTCGAATGCGATTCAAGAGATCGAAAATTTCATCGATGTCGTTAGTCCTATTCACAGAGATGTTAAATCAAGCGCTTATTTAGGAGATTTATTGGTTACAGCGTATTCTAAATTTTCACGAAATCGTTCGTTTGGATTTATGATTGGAAAAGGATATTCGGTGAAAAGTGCGCAATTAGAAATGGAAATGATTGCAGAAGGATATTACGCTGTTAAATGTCTAATGGAAATCAATAAAAAGTTCCAAGTAGAAATGCCGATCCTCGAAGCGGTCTATAATATCGTTTACGAAAAAATTTCCCCAACCATCGAAATGCGCATCCTTTCCGATAAGCTATCGTAAAGACGCAATGCTTTGCGTCTCCTTTTAACAATGCTTTGTGTTTCATACTTGTATGCTTTCAATATCAATATGCTACACTCGTCACTCCAATCTCACTTCGCTTCGTTCGTCACTCTTCACTCCAATCTCGTCACTTAAATCTCTTCGGTTCCTGAGCTTGTCGAAGGACATCTACTCCCTTCCTACCTGAAAATATTTCATCACTGCTTCCCCACCAAAATTTAGTTTAATAAAATAGCTCCCAACTCCTAAATTATTGGTTGGAATAACAATTAAATTATTACCGCCAGCAGCTTGAATAGAATTATTAAAAATGGGTTTCCCTAAAATATCAACGATTTCATACTGGACAATTTGTTGGGAATTTAAATGAAATTCTAGCGATAATTCCTCATCAGTAGGATTTGGAAATACATTAATTTCGCTTGAATTTTTCAATTCTTCGATGCCTAAAAATAATGTTGTCGAAGGACCTGAAGGATAAACGTTTATGTCGTCCAAAAAGAAATTATTACCGCCGCTTCCATCAAATGAAAAACGAATTCTCGTATTTGCGTTCCAATAGGTACTATTTATGTTGGTTACATGAACGGTTGTCCAATCAGAAATCGAAGATGGAGTCCAATCGGAAGTACTTACTAAACTGGATAAATTTGCGCCTGATAATGTTTTTCGAATATTCCAGTTTGAACCACAATCTCCCGACATGGCTACACGTAATACTTCGGAGTTAGCACTGTTTTTTTTTCGATATGCATAACGAAAAGTAAGTGTAATTAAACCTTGATTGGTTATTTTAGATAAATCGATAGCATTGGAAGTAAGTTCATCGGTACTTACAGTATTCTCTAAGAAATTCGCTAATTTTAAACAAGAATTATCCGAATAACCTGCACCGGTATAAATTTGAAAACTTTGGTTATTTCCAACGTTTGAACTACTCCAAAAACTTGCATTTGAAAGGGTAGAATAGGATGAAAATGTTTCTATAAATGGCAATATTCTACGATCACTGATCACTTTAACAAAATTAGTTTTAGTAATAGATTTAGAATTTGTTCCATCAGAAACCGTTAATGTGACATTATAATCTCCTTTAGTATTATAGGTTACAGTTGGATTTTGAATCTTTGAACTACTAGGAGTACCTCCTGGAAATGACCAATTCCAAGATACAGGGGAGTTATATGAAGCATCCGTAAAAAAAACTTGACCTCCTTCACATATTTGGGAATTATTACTAGTGAAATCGACTTTACAAATCGACATGGAATTAGCGCCAACTGCTGTTAAATTAGAGGATGAAATCAACTTGTTTCTACCACCAATCGTAGAGAGCAAAGCTGCACGCATACGATCTACTTGCCCTTGGGTAAACATCTTACTACAATACGAGTATTCCATAAAATTTTCCACATTTGCACGTGGACCACAATATTTATCATCTAAATTACATATACTTTTGTCTCCAATACAATTAGGAGTATCTAAAACATCATCATCCGTGTCGCAACTAGAAGCTTCTCCAGGATTATTGTTTGGTCCCCACGTATGATCTAAATTTAACCAATGCCCAACCTCATGTGTCAAGGCACGGCTAGTAAAAGCACTACCTGTTCCAATACTACCTACATACCTATGTAATATATAAATACCGCTTTCCATAGAATTCCCATTTCCATATGGTTTATAAGCATAACCTGCAGGACCATTTAAACTTGTACTAACAAAAATGTTTAAGTATTTATTTCCTGTCCATTCTCCTTTAAATACATCATTTCCGGATTTAATTAAATCTACTTGTGTAGCGCCGTCTGTTACCGATGTTGCATTATAAGTTCTTGTAATTCCTGAAAAGCAAGTGCCATTAGGAGCTTTCGTAGCTAATACAAATTCGATTTCAACATCTGCGGGCATATTTTTAAATTCTGGATGAACATTCGCAGCATCTGAATTTTGCAAACGGAAATCTTTGTTTAATATCGTCATTTGATCTAGTATTTGGGCTCTGGATATATTCTCACTACCATCTGAATGTAGTACATGAAAAACAACTGGAATCTTATAAATAGTTCCTCGTTTTTGTTCTGGATTCTTTAACATTTCCAAAAGCACTTGTTTCTGAATCTTTTGTTCTATTTCATATTGTGCTTTAAATGTTGGATCTTTTAATAGTTCATTTAAAAACGTATGTTGATCACATGGTAATAATTGTCCATAATAAACGTTAATAATCAAGGAAAACAAAAGAAATAAAAGTGTCTTTTTCATAGAGAATCTGAATTTTTTATTGAATATAATCACTAATTTAATATTAGACGTAATTTTATTAAAAGGTTGTTAATTTAGATTAATTTCGAGCATACTAACATTTTTCTTTTCAGAACTTCCGCTTAATATGGAGTAAACACGTTTGAAAGTACTTACATTTGTTAAAAAATACAAGAATGGCTAAAGTTGGAATTATTATGGGGAGCAAATCGGATTTACCGATTATGCAAGATGCAGCACATATTTTGAAAGAATTTGGTGTAGATTACGAAATCAATGTTGTTTCAGCCCATCGTACTCCTGAATTAATGGTAGAATACGCAAAAAACGCTCACAAACGTGGTATAAAAGTGATTATAGCAGGTGCAGGTGGAGCAGCGCATTTACCTGGTATGACAGCTTCTCTAACTCCACTTCCTGTGATTGGAGTGCCTATAAAATCTAGTAATTCAATCGATGGTTGGGATAGTATTCTTTCGATACTTCAAATGCCAAACGGTATTCCAGTAGCAACAGTTGCCCTAAACGCAGCAAAAAATGCTGGAATTCTTGCTGCAAAAATAATTGCTACAAGCGATGAAAATTTACTCAAAACACTTGAAAATTATATGCAATCCTTGAAAGATGCTGTATTAGAAAGTGGAAAGAACCTACATGTTTAATTTCTTACATCAACGTATTTCAATTCATGAAAGTTTCAATCATAAATAAATCAAATAATGCCTTACCATCCTATGAAACAGCTGCTTCAGCAGGTTTGGATATACGCGCTTTTATAGAAGATAAACTTACTTTAAGTCCTAGCGAACGAAAATTAATTAAAACAGGTCTATTCTTGGAAATTCCAGAAGGGTATGAAGCACAAGTAAGACCTCGTTCTGGATTAGCGCTTAAAAATGGAATCACCGTATTAAATTCTCCAGGTACTATCGACGCCGATTATCGTGGTGAAATAGGTGTAATACTGATTAATCATTCCTCTGAAAATTTCGAAATTAATTCCGGAGATCGTATCGCGCAACTAATATTTGCTAAAGTTGAACAAGCAGTCTGGTTTGAAACAGAATCACTTAATGAAACCGAAAGGGGAGAAGGAGGATTCGGAAGTACCGGAAAAAAATAATACCACTATGAAAATTATCGTACCCATGGCTGGACGCGGAAGTCGTCTACGCCCACATACTTTAACAATACCTAAACCATTAATTCCAGTTGGTGGAAAGCCAATTGTACATAGACTGGTGGAGGATATTGCATCCATCTGTTCAGACAAAATTGATGAAATAGCATTTGTTATTGGTGATTTTGGATCTGAAGTTGAACAAGAATTGATTCAAGTAGCTGAAAAATTAGGTGCTAAAGGCTCTATTCATTACCAAGAACAACCATTAGGAACTGCACATGCTGTTTACTGTGCAAAAGAACTACTAGAAGGACCTGTAGTGGTTGCTTTCGCAGATACACTTTTTAAAGCTGATTTTAAATTAGACGCAACAGTAGACGGAATTTTATGGGTAAAACAAATTGAAGATCCTTCTGCTTTTGGCGTTATTCAATTAAATGAAAATAACGAAATAATCGATTTCGTTGAGAAACCTCAAACTTTCGTTTCTGATTTAGCAATGATTGGCATCTATTATTTTAAAAATGGGGAAGACCTAAAAAAAGAGATCGAATTTTTACTCGATAATTCTATTATCAAAAGTGGGGAATACCAATTGCCAGATGCACTTCGCCGTTTAACGGAGGCTGGAAATAAATTCAAACCAGGAAAAGTAGAAGAATGGCTGGATTGTGGAAATAAAGAAGTAACCGTGCATACGAACCAACGTGTTTTGGAATATGATTTGGAAAAAGGCAGAGCTACCATTAGAGAAAACGTAATTTCTGAAAATTCTGTAATTATTCCTCCTTGCTATATCGGTGAAAATGTCAAAATTGTAAATTCGATTATTGGTCCTCATGTCTCTATTGGTGAAGGTTCTTCTATCGAAAATTCTATCGTTAAAAATACAATTATTCAAAATAAATCTTCAATCAAAAATGCATTGTTGCAAGATTCAATGATTGGAAACCAAGCGAAATACCAAGGGAATATTGTGGATATTAGTTTAGGAGATTTTTCAACCATCGCTTAATGAGGTATTTTCTACTTTTCCTAGTTGTTGGATTACTGTTGAGTGCATGTGGCACTTCCAATAAAGGTGTGCCACAAAAAATCGTCTTTTCCCCGCGTTATACCGAATTATTTCACGAGGGAGTGAGAACCAAAGAACGAAGACAATATGAAAATGCAATAACTATTTTTGAAGCATGTATTTCCCAGAACAAAAATGACGATGCTGCATTTTTTGCTTTATCGGAATTATATGGGTATGTCAATCAAAAAGAAAAGTCTATTACAGCGCTTGAAAAAGCGGCAGAATTAGACCCTAAAAATGAGTATTACACACAAGATCTAGCGATAAAATATTTAGCAACAAATAATTATAAACTTGCGGGTCAAACCTATCAAAAATTGTTAAAAATTAATCCGCGTAATCCGGATTGGTTGATTAATTACTCCGAATGTTTGTTAAAATCAAATAAACTAAAAGAAGCATTCGAAACCATGGAACAATTAGAAATGGCTTTGGGAGAAACTCCAGAGATTGCTATTGAAAAATATAAAATTAAACGCTATTTACACGAGGATAAAGCAGCTGAACAAATTCTGCTAAAAGCCATCGAGAAATTCCCTGCTGAAAATGAGTTATTAGCCCAAATGATTGATTTTTATTTTGAGACAAAAAATGATGATGCCACAATTAAACTATTATTTAAATTATCCAAATCAGATCCGAAAAATGGAAATGTGCATTTAACCTTAGCACAATATTATTTAGAAAGAGGGGATAAGTTAAATACCTATGCAGAATTAATATTAGCCTTTCAATGTCCAGAAATTTCCCTACAAACAAAAACTAAATCGATTACATATTTCCTAGACAAACAAGTTACAGTAGACCCGCAAGTACTGACACTAGCGAATCAGCTAACTTTTGACCATCCAAACGAAGCAAAGGTTTTCACATTGTTAGGAGATATTCAAAGTAAAAACGGAAATGACACCTCTGCATTAGCCGCCTACCATAAAGCGATTGAATTAGATCCAAGCCATTATTCCATCTGGGAGGAAGTGGTTATAATGGAATATGAGTTCCATCAATACCAACAGTTGTTTTTGGATTGTAAAAAAGCGATTGAACTTTTTCCGACGAAAAATAAGTTGTATTTATTAGCCGGTGTTAGTGCAAATCAATTAAAAAAATATACGGAAG
The DNA here is from genome assembly GCA_044232905.1 of Crocinitomicaceae bacterium. Classification (GTDB taxonomy): domain Bacteria; phylum Bacteroidota; class Bacteroidia; order Flavobacteriales_D; family Crocinitomicaceae; genus CANHVK01. Next base: position 26,815 of record JBIIKZ010000002.1, on the reverse strand, counting down.
CAATTGATTTATTACAAATCGGCAAAGAATATGCTGGTAAAAATGTAGAGTTAAAAGCAGAATTTTACGCGCAATTAGGACAAGCATATTTTAAGAATAAACAACAAGTGGAGGCAAATGAAAGTTATGCTAAAGCAATTGAACTCGCTCCAACGAATCAGTTAAATTTGAATAATTACGCATATTATCTCGCAAATGAGAAAATAGAATTGGATAAAGCAGAACGAATGATTAAAGAAGTTTTAACGCTTTCCCCCAATGATTCCCATTTTTTAGATACCTATGGTTGGGTACTTTTTCAACAAGGAAAATTTGTACTTGCATTATCGACGTTTCAACAAGCGCAAAAAAACGCACAAAAAGAACCGCTTATTTTAGAGCATATCGGAGACTGTCAGTTTAAATTAGGGAATAGTAATGAAGCTGTAATATATTGGAAATTAGCATTAGAAAAAGGCGCGAAAAATGCTATTTTACCTAAAAAAATTGAAAAAAAACAATTCTATGAAGCAGTTTTTTAAAGCATTAATCATCTTGGTGTGTGTATGTGTTGGAATCACTTCATGCGCAAAAAAAATCGTTGGTGAAATTCCATTAATAAAAGTGGAACGTAAAAGAACTGCTGATTTAGTAAATATAATAGATAGTCTTTCAAAAAAGGCACCACATACATTTTATTCCAAAATTTCTACTTCCTACAAAGACACCAATCAGGAAGTCTCTTTTAAAACTTCTGTACGAATCATTAACGATAGTGCTATTACTGCAATGATTACGTACGCCGGTATCCCTTTAGTAAATTCAATTATTACGAAAGATTCATTGCAATTCACAAATAAAAAAGAGCGATGTTTTGTGAAAACTAACTTAAAGTTGTTAAAGCAAGAATTTGGAGTGGATTTTGACCTGAAAAATATTCAAGAATTACTGTTGGGTAATCCACTAGGGTACCATCCGCAACAAAAATATTATCAAATACACGACCCATATACCTATATTGTTTCTTCCCATAGAAAAAGAGAAATTAAAAAGATGGAACGTAAGAATTTTGATGACTTTATTTTAAAATATCATTTTACCAATGACAGTTTAGGGATTAAAAAGGTGGAAGTAGAAAACAATAGGGATTCTACGTTTATCGTAATAAATTATAAATCAAAAATATACGTTGAAAATTATTTGGTGCCACAAGAAGTAGAAATTCATATCTCTACCAAGAAAAATACTATTTTTATTACACTCAACTATGAAAAAATAGAAGTGAATCAAGCACAAGAAATTTATTTTAAGATACCGGAAAATTATGAAGCTTGTAATTAAATTATTTCTTTTGACTTGCTTGATAGGATTACCTATTATTAGTTTTAGTCAAAAAAATAGCGAAAAGCTACGCAAAGAACAAGAGCGTTTAGAAAAAAGTATTACGATAACAAAAGGCTTGCTTAAGAAGGCTAAATCAAATACGCAGGCAACTTTAAGTGAACTGCGTGTACTGGAAAATCAAGTAAACTATCGAGAAGAGTTATTGAAGAATTTTGATAGCCAAATACGGTCAACGGAACTAAAAATTGAGGAAAAACAACAACAAATTATTGAACTCGAAGACAAGCTGGAACTTTTAGTTTTTCAATACAAACAATTGTTGTTGTATGCATACAAACACCGAAGCAAAGAAGGACAATGGATGTATGTATTCGCTGCAAAAAACTACAATGAAGCGGTAAAAAGAAAAAAATACCTTATTAAAATAGCAGAATTACAACGCAAACAAAAGCATATAATTTTACAACACCAGCGACTTATTTCCAACGAAAAAACAACCTTGGAAAAAGAGAAGCAAAGTAAAATTTATATAGCAGAACAAAAGAAACTAGAAAAAGAAGATTTATTGGTTGATAAAAAAGAGCAAGAAAAAAATTACGATAAACTTAAAAAAGCAGAAAACAAACTCGCTTCTGAAATGAGGCTAATTGAAAACAAAAAAATCATTTTAAAACAACGAATTAAAGAGGCGATTAGCACGGAATTAGCAGCAGAAGAAGCAAGAAGGAAAGTAAATGAAAGAAAAAACACGCAAAAAAATGTTGCAAATAACACTGCTTCCAATACATCGAACGCTAAAGCGACTTCCAGTGATAAAACCAATACAACTATATCTCCAACAACGATTGAAACTCCAAAAAGAACTATCACGATTTCTGAAACTAGAGAAGTGGAGTTAAATCAAAATTTTGAAAGTAACAGAGGAAGGTTGCCTTGGCCAGTAGAAAGAGGAACTATTACGGAAGGATATGGTCGTCAACTTCATCCAAAATTGAAAGAAATATATACAAATAATAATGGTGTCGACATAAGTACCCACCGTAATGCAAATGTTCGTTCTGTTTTTGACGGCGAGGTTACTAGTGTACTCTCCATTCCTGGTGCAGGAAAAATTGTGATTATTAAACATGGAAATTATAGAACCGTTTATTCTAATTTACAAGAAGTCTATGTGAGTGTTGGAACGAAAGTTAAAACAAAACAAGCAGTAGGTTCACTTTTATCGATTGATGGAGAAGCACTATCGCTGGCTCATTTTGAAATTCACCAAGTCTCGAATGGTCAAATTAACCGAATGAATCCAAGCAGTTGGATAACACGCTAAATAAATTTTTAACTTATTTATAGATAGTTTTCGGAACTTAATAAGTCACTCTTAACTCGTCACTCTTAACTCTTCACTCTTAACTCGTCACTCAATATGTTTACAGGAATAATTGAACAATTAGCAACTATCCAAAAAGTGGTTAAAGAAAATGAAAATCTGCATATCACTTTACAAGCAGATTTTGTTAATGAACTTAAAATAGATCAAAGTGTTGCGCATAATGGGATTTGTTTAACAGTAGTGGCTATTGATAATAACTCCTACACAGTTACTGCAATTCAAGAAACAATCCAAAAAACAAATATTGGATTTTGGGATGTCAATACGAAAGTAAATGTTGAACGTTGTATGCAACTTAACGGTCGATTAGATGGTCACATTGTGCAGGGGCATGTGGATACAAAAGGCGTATGCACATCTGTCGAAGATCAGGATGGAAGTTGGAAATATACATTTGAATATCAAGCTCCCCATATCACGGTAGATAAAGGCTCAATCACGATAAATGGAGTAAGTTTAACCGTAGTTGATTCAAAAATAGATATGTTTTCTGTTTGTATTATTCCATATACATATGAAAACACCAATTTTCATCAATTAAAAGTGGGTGACCACATAAATCTAGAATTTGACATTATTGGTAAATATGTTGCCAAATTAATGCTTAAGTAAGCATAGATAATTAGATCAGTTACTGAGGGATACTATTTTTAGGAAACGAACGTTATATTAAGAAATCATTAAACTTTTTGAGTTTATTAGTCAAAAGATGATTATTAGAATCATTTCATAGAATTTTTTGGTTTTATTCAACCCTTTGAAATAGGTTAAAATACTGTTATTTATAGATATAATAGAGTAAAAGTAAAATAGTCTATTAAAAAAGTAGGAAATTTCTTTTGGTATTTGAACAATAAAAAAGTTTTATGTATGTTTGTAACCATAATTGAAAAAAATTAAAAATTTAAATTAAAATTTAAAAGTGATGAGCACAAAACAAAAGACATCAGGAGGATTTACTTCATTAGTTGCAACAATTACAGTTGCCTTATGTATTTTAATTGGTATTATTTTGTACGTATACGTACTTGGTAATCCAGCAAATTTCGTGGACAATGACCCGTCAGCTGAACCATTAGAAGGTAATTTCTTAGGAATTGCACACAAAGGTGGATTCATCGTACCTTTCTTGATTGCAATGAACTTAATCGTTTTGATTTTCTCTATTGAGCGTTTCATTACTCTAGCAAAAGGAAAAGGAAAAGGAAGAACGGATAAATTTGTAGAAAATATTCGTGAAAAATTAGATAACAACCAAATCAATGAAGCAATCGAAGCGTGTGATGCACAAAAAGGTTCTTTAGCAAATGTTGTTCGTTCTGGTTTAACAAAATTTGATTCTGTTTCTGCAGATGATACTTTAGATAACGAACAAAAAGTGGAGGCTATCAAGTCTGAATTAGAAGAAGCTACAGCTTTAGAATTACCAATGCTTTCTAAAAACTTAACTATTCTTTCTACTTCTGCTTCTGTATCTACCTTGATTGGTTTGATCGGTACAGTATTAGGGATGATCAAAGCCTTCGCTGCAATGGCAGGTGGTGCTCCTGATCCAGCAGAGTTAGCAACAGGTATTTCTGAGGCACTTGTAAATACATTCTTAGGTATCTTAGCTTCTACTTTAGCGATTATTGCGTACAACTTCTTCTCTACTAAAATTGATGCATTAACGTACAGTATGGACGAAGCTAGTCATTCAATTGCTCAAAATTTTAGCGCAAAAACAAAAAAGAAATAAGAATAGTTAGCAATTACTAAAACAACAAACAATGCCTAAAATAAAAGTACCAAAACATTCGCCATCGATCGACATGACACCGATGGTTGACTTGGCATTCTTGCTTGTGACTTTCTTTATGCTTGCTGCTATTCCAAGAGAAACAGATCCAGTTGATGTAACAACTCCTTCAAGTATCAGTGAAAAAATCATTCCTGAAAATAATTTGACGGTGACGATTGACAAGGGTGGACGAGTATTTATGAATTTAAGTCATTCAGATGCCCGTGCTGAAATGCTGCAAAATATGGCTGCAAAATACAAGGTTGGTCTTACTGCTGATCAGACAGAGAAGTTCACTATTATGACAAGTTTTGGATGTTCTATGAAAGAATTACCGAAATATATTGATATGAAAGGGGAGGAACGTAAAACATTCCCTACAATTGGTATACCAACAGATTCATTAAAGAATGAACTAAAAGATTGGATTTACTATGGAAATATTGCAGCCTTGAATACTGGTCAAACTAAGTTTTTAGAAGCTGAAATGAAAGGGGACAAACCAAATGCAAATGATTTTAAACCTAAATTCATTTTAAAAGTAGATGGCAAAGCAGCATATTTGTATGCCCAAAAAGTTATCGATATTTTTAGAGATTTGAATTTAAATAACTTGAACTTTATTACTGCTGGTGAAAAAGCACCTAAATAAAAATTTACTAAAATGGCAGAAATAGCAGAAGGTGGCGGTGGCCACGACAAAGGCGGCAAGAAAAGACCCAAGAAAGGTTCCACGCGAATTGATATGACACCAATGGTGGATTTAGGTTTTTTGTTACTTACGTTCTTCGTAATGACAACAACCTTTAGTAAACCAAAAGTGATGAGTCTTTCTTATCCAGCTAAAATTGACAAAACATTGGATGTGAAGCAACCTCCATTAAATAATGGTATTACGTTTCTTCTTTCCAAAGATAAAATTTTCTATTATGTTGGTGAGTTCAATCCGAAAGGAGGTCCTGTTACAACTTTAGAAGAAACAAATTTTAGCCCAACAGACGCGAAAGGTATCCGTAAATTGTTAGCAGATAAAAATGCCTTTGTGATTAAACAAAAAGCATTGTTAGATGATCAATTGAAACGTAAACAAATTGCGGATACTACCTATGAAAGATTATTAAATGGTCCTACAGGTTTAAAAACCAAAAAGGAAGCATTAAAAGTGTTAATTAAAACAGATGAAAAAGCAACGTGTGAAAATTTTATCGACTTAGTGGATGAAGTTAAAATAGCACAAATTGGTGTGGTTGCTCCGTTAGAATTAATGAAAAGTGAAGCAGATTTATTAAAAGCTAAACTATAAAAGCGTATGACAGTAGTATTAATCGTTGCTTTACTCGTAGCAGGAATTTCCTTATACGACTATTTCTCGGCGAGAGATTGGCAACAAGTAACTTCTGCAGATCGAAACGAAATCGTTTTTGCAGATAGAAATAAAGAATACGGTGCCTATACTTTGCGTAGAGATTACGACAAACGTATGGTAATAATTTTAGTGAGTTTTATTGCTACGCTAGCACTTTCTTTTGGAATTTTTGCATATCTAAAAAGTATTCCGGAAGAGGTAATTGAAATAAAACCAGTAGATGTTAGTACAATTCCACCAGCAAAACCTGAAGAAGAATTACCACCACCACCACCTGAACCACCAGTTCCTGTGTTGGAGAAATTAACACAATTTCTTCCTCCTGTGATTGTTAACGAAGAAGTGGATGAAGTTCCTCCAATTCAAGAAAATTTAGAAGATAAAAAAATCTCTACCATTAATCAAGAAGGCTCAGATGATTCTTTTAATGCATCTGTTGGTCCAGCGGAAACTGTCGTTGAAGCACCTAAAGTGGAACAAATCTATGAAGCGGTGGAAGAAGATGCTGAATTCCCTGGTGGTAAACCAAGTGATTTCGTAAGTTCACACTTTAATCCAGATGCAGCAGCAGATGTAGAAGGTAAAATCATTGTACGTTTCGTCGTGGAATTAGATGGTTCTATTTCTAATGTTGATGTTGCAAGAGGATTATCTCCTGAAGCAAATAGAGAAGCAATACGTGTTATTCGTTCAATGCCTCGTTGGAAACCAGGTAAGAATAATGGTAAAGCAGTACGTTCAAGATTTAGTCTTCCAATCTTAATTGGAGAATAATTTGTTATACATTAATTTCATCCCCAAACAAGCAATTGTTTGGGGATTTTTTTTTCAAAGTTATGAAGTACATTAACGCCTTATTATCTTCAACTACGATTTTGATTTGCTTGGTGCTTGTCTATTTTTTAAGTGCAACCGAATTATTTTCTGATCGTTTAGTTGGTACAAAACGAATAGTACTTATCGTGCTTTTAACAATCTATGCAGGTTTTAGAATTTATAAAGTATATCGACTAATAAAAAAGTAAGTGTATGAATAAAATGATGTTTTTTGCAAATTTAGTGGTGAGCATTTTTGTGTTATCTGCATGTAATCATCCGCAAAATCCTTTAGCATATCAATCCGAAACACACAGCAGAGGCAAAGCGGTTGTTTATATCGAAGAGGCTTTTAAACCTTTGTTTACAACAGGTATTTCAACGTTTGAAGGACAATACCCAAAAGCGAAAATAATACCGAAGTATCTAACAGAAAATGAAATTGTACAAGCAATGTACGATCGTAAAGCGAAAACGATTGTTATTTCTAGAGATTTAGACGAAAAGGAAAAGAATTATTTACGTTCCATCAAAATTGAACTACGTAGTGAAAAAATAGCGGTAGATGCCATTGCATTAATTGTGCATCCTTCCAATAAAGACACGTTAATTACCGTAGATGAATTGAAAGCACTTTTAACAGGTAAAAATACCCGTTGGAGTGCAACTGGAAACGAAATTAAGGTGGTGTATGATAAGCCAAATTCAGCAAATTTTAATTATTTAACGAAATTATGTGGTAATCAAGCAAACAACAAAGCGATTTTTGCAGCAAAATCAAACGAAGAAGTAATCAATTTTGTAAAGAAAAATCCAAATGCGATGGGAATTATTGGCCTGAACTGGATTAGTGACGACGATGATTTTGACACAAAAGATTTCTTGAAGGGTATTAAGGTGATGGGAGTAGCTAAAAAAAAGAATACTACTTATTTTCAGCCATATAATGGGTTCATGTACACACAAGAATATCCATTGACGCGTGATATTTGGATGATTAATAAAGGTAGAAGATCAGGTTTACATTCCGGATTTGTGTTATTCATGAAAAATGAAATTGGTCAAACCATTATACAACAGGCTGGATTGGTACCTGCAAATTCTCCAGTAAGATTAATTCAATTTACCGGTCAATAAAACGAAAAATCCATTAAATTTGAGCTATATTTTTTTCGGCAAGAAATTTGCCCAAAGTTTTAAAAACAACCTATATGAAATTTAATAAAATCTTTAGTGGTATTCTTCTTGTTGCTACGAGTACTGCATTTGGACAAAATTTACAAAACGCTACAAAAAATACAGATAATGAATTTTTTACAGAGGCGGATAAAGAGTTCAGACAATTAATCACAAACGAACCTCTAAATGCAAGTAATTATTTCTATCTAGGAGAAAATTTCTTTGCGCAAAAAGAAATAGATTCAGCAATAGTGTATTGGAATAAAGCTTCAGAAAAGGATCCTTTAAATCCATTATCTACAGTTGCTTCTGGTAAAGTTAAATTGATTAAAGGCGATATTAGTGGCGCTAAAGCTTTATTTACGCTAGTATTAACTAAAACAAAGAACAAAAATGCGGAAGTTATCCGTATGATTGCTAAAGCATTTTTAAATTCTGATTTCCCAAATACTACGGAAACAATCGCCTTACTAAACCAAGCGGTAAAGGTGGATCCAAAAAATGAATTTAACTTCTTATTACTTGGGGATGCTTATCTTACGAGCGAACCGATCAATCCAAATGAAGCGATTAAGAATTATAATGATGTACTCGATATTAATCCAAAATCACCACGTGGATTGGTACGTATTGGGAAATTATATACCCGCGTAAATTCAGATTCAGCTGCAAATGTAAATTTTGCGAAAGCAATTAGTATTGATCCAACCTATGCTCCTGCATACCGTGAAAATGCCGAGTTATATTTGAAGTATGCAAATAAAGCGAACAAAGCGATCGAAAACTGGAAAAAATATTTAGAATTAAATAATAGTCAAGAGGCCAGATATAGATACATTACTGCACTTTACAAAGGGAAACAGTACAATGAGGTAATTAGCGAAGCAAATAATTTGTTAGCTTCTGGTTTTTCTAATTTTTATTTAGATCGTATGTTGACTTTTGCGTATGCAGAGACAATAGCAGACAAAGCAAATATTGACAAAGGTATAGCTGCTTCAGATGTATTCTTCAAAAAAGTTCCACAAGACAAAATCAACTTCTTGGATTTTAAATACAGAGGACAATTGTTACAGGCAGCAAACAAAGATTCTTTAGCAGTGCTAGAATACGAAAAGGCAATTGCAAAAGATGAAACTAAAAAAGGCGATTTATTACCAGTTATTGCGAAAGCATATTTAAAAACAAAAAAATATCAAAAAGGGATTGATGTTTTAGAAGAGAAATTAAAAACAGCTGGTTTATCTGCTGCAGAATATTTTGATTTAGGAAAAGCCTACTTTTTTGGACCAAAAAAATATGTGTTAGCAGATAGTGCATTTACGAATGTAATAGCTAAATCACCAACTTTTACATCTGGTTATTATTGGAAAGCACGTTCTATTTATTTTGGAAATTTGAACGATAAAACTTTTGCTGCTAAACCATTTTATGAAAAAACATTTGAGATGATAAAAGCGGAAGAAAGAACAACTTCAACGAATAAATCCATGGTGTTAGAGTCTTGTAAATATTTAGGAGATTATTATTTTAATTCAACTTCTAAAGACCTAGAAAAAGCAAGATCCTTCTTTGCAGTTGTGCAAGAAATTGATCCTGCTGACGCTCAAGCAAAAGCTTTCTTCTCTAAAGTGAAATAGTAACGTAAATATGTTCATTTTTAAATTTTCAAATTAAAGAGATGAACATCGAATCGTTTCGGGATTTTTGCATGTCACTTCCTTTCACAGGTGAGAAAACCCCTTTTGATAATGTTACGCTTGTTTTTACAGTGAAAGACAAAATGTTTGCACTGACAAATATGGACCGTTTTGAAAGCGTAAACTTGAAGTGTAATCCTGAACGAGCGATGGAGTTACGGGAAACATATTCCGCCATAATTCCAGGGTGGCATATGCATAAAAAACATTGGAATACAATAGTGTTGGACGGATCGATAGACGATAATTTCTTGAAAGAATTAATCCTACATTCCTATCAATGTGTCATTAATTCTTTACCAAAGAAACTACAATTTTCATTCGATTCTTATAATACACTTGGATGATTAGAATAGAAGATCAAACGTTTAAAGCGGTTGCTAATTTAGAAAAAGCGGAATACGAAAATTGTCATTTTTTTCAATGTTCATTTAACGAGTTAAACTTAAATAATTTCATTTTTTCAGAATGTATTTTTGAAGGATGCGATTTGAGTAATGTAAAGATTGCAAATACTAGTTTCAAAGATGTTCAATTTATACAATGTAAATTATTAGGATTAAAATTCGAAGAGGTTAATCCGTTTTTACTGACCGTTTCGTTTCATAATTGTACTTTAAATTTTGCATCTTTTTACAAATTAACACTTAAATCAACCTTATTTCAAAATTGTTCTTTGCAAGAAGTTGATTTTAGTGGAACTGATTTATCGGACAGCATCTTTGATAATTGTGATTTTAGTGCTTCTATTTTTGATGGAACGATATTAAAAAACTCCAATCTTAGAACTTCCTTTAATTTTTCTATAGATCCAAGTAGAAATCAATTAACAAAGGCTAAATTTTCGAAAGAAAATTGTTTAGGCTTATTGAATCATTTAAATATTGAAATAAAATAATTTAATCTATAAATAGTTCATAAATTTGAATTGTTTTAGACAAACTATTTTTATGAAATTACGCATCTACATTTTACTTTTTATAGCAGCTATTTGTTTTGTAGTTGCCTATACTTCCATGTCTGATAAGAACAGTAAAAAGCAATCCCTACCTATAATAAATCCTATTGATGTTACCAATGAATTAGTGGATTCTACCATACAACGAAAAGGGTATGGACATAAAATTCAATCCTTTGAATTTTTGAATCAATATGGAAATAAGATTTCAGATAAAAATCTTGCTAATTCCGTGTATGTTGTGGAGTATTTTTTTACGACTTGCAGTACTATTTGTCCTAAAATGAATACCCAAATGAAACTTTTACAAAAGAAATTTAAGGGTGTTGAAAATTTTAAAATATTGAGTTTTACGGTACAGCCTGAAATAGATTCTGTACCAGTTTTAAAAAAATATGCGGAAGAATATGGTGCAGAAAATGGACAATGGCATTTTTTAACTGGAAATAAGAAAAAAATATATGCACTTGCTAGACAATCTTTTTTTCTATTAAAGCCTGCAGAAGCGCAAAACTTAGGGGATGCAAATAGTGATTTTATACATACCAATAATTTTGTGTTAATCGATAAAAACAAACGTATTCGTGGTTATTACGATGGTACTTCTGCAAAAGAGGTAGAAAAATTAGCTAGCGATATTCAAAAATTGTTATAGTATATTTTCTGTTTGTCTATTAACATTTTGTATATCATAAATTAATTTCCTTCAGCAGTTTATCCTACTTTAATCTTCTATTTTTGACAAAAATATTTAATATGTCAAAAGTAAAAACGAATTATAGCGCTCTATTTACCTTAATAACTGTTTTCTTTTTTTGGGGTTTCATCGCAGCCGGAAATAGTATTTTCATTCCTTTTTGTAAACATTTTTTTAAGTTAGATCAATTTCAAAGTCAATTAATTGATTTTGCTTTCTATTTCGCCTATTATATTGGAGCATTAATTTTATTTGCGATTGGCTCAAACAAAGGCGTCAATCCTGTTGGTAAATGGGGGTATAAGAAAAGTATTATTTATGGCTTACTTTTTTCTTCGCTCGGAGCAGGAGCAATGATAATTTCTGTTTATTTCAATGTATTTATTGGAATGCTTTTCGGTTTATTTGTTGTGGCATTAGGATTTTCATTGCAGCAAACTTCCGCGAATCCGTTTATGATTTCGTTAGGAGATGAAAGTACTGGCGCAAATCGGATCAGTTTAGGTGGTGGGATAAATAGTCTAGGTACAACCATCGGACCATTAGTAGTAGCACTCGCTTTATTTGGAAGTGTTGCGGTGAGTGACAATCAGATTCAACATTTGAGTTTAGATAAAGTAATTATTTTATACATATGTGTAGGATTACTTTTTGTTGGAATCGCAACGTTATTTTCATTTTCAAAAAAATTACCAGCAGGGATTAATGAAGAAAAAACAGAAAATTCGAACAAAGCATTAAGGGCTTTATTGATAATTACAGGTTTATTGATTTTTTGTTTTGCACCTGTTTTTAATAGTTATAGAAGTTCTCAAGCAAAAGAAATACTTCGGAAAAGTGAAATTATTAAGGCAGAGGAAAGTTTAGTTTCGAATTCTAAAGTCATAAAAGTACTCGAACAAGAAATGTTAGATTTAAAGATTCCTTTGGAACAAGAGCGCATGTTTTGGCTTTCAATGGGTTTACTTGTAATTGTTGGTGGACTACTACTTGCTTTTAGAAGTGCGAAAAAAAATAGTGCTGGTTGGGGCGCAATGCAATACCCGCAATTAATTTTAGGCATGTTGGCTATTTTTATATATGTAGGAGTTGAAGTAGCGGTTGGTAGTAATTTGGCAGAATTATTAAAACAAAAAGAGTTTGGGTCCTATAGTTCTTCAAATATTGCTCCTTTTATTGCGCTTTATTGGGGAAGTTTAATGATTGGAAGATGGGCAAGTGCCATTCATGCTTTTGACTTGAAGGAATCTATTAAAAATAGTTTAACGATTGCTATACCAATAGTTGCTTTCATGCTTGTTTTATTTCTTACCTATTTAGCGGGCCATGCTGTTTCTCAACTCTATTTTTATGTAGTTTGTGTTTTAGTTCAAATTATAGGTTTTTATGTAGGTAAAAACAAACCTGCTAAAACATTGTTGATTTTTAGTTTGTTAGGGCTTACAGCGGTGATTATTGGTCTTTCTACGACTGGTTTAGTTGCTATTTATGCATTTTTAAGTGTTGGTTTATTTTGTTCAATCATGTGGCCATGTATTTTTTCATTGTCCCTCGGTGGTTTAGGAAAATACCAAGCGCAAGGTTCTGCATTTTTAATTATGATGATACTCGGTGGAGCTATAATTCCTCCTTTACAAGGTAAATTAAGTGATCTTATTGGAATTCAAAAATCCTTTGTTATTGGAGGTTTATGTTTTGTGTATCTTGCTGTTTTTGCAATCGTTGTAAGTAGAATATTAAAAAAACAAAATATCGATTTAGAATAAGTTTATTTAAAATCAATCTAAATAACATTTATTCGGATTTTGTCTTTAAGTAAGCATTAAATTTGTAATGAATATTCAACCATTTTCTAACTAATTATGAGTAAATCTGTACTATTAAAATCCTCTCTAGCCAAAAAATATTGGATGGCTGCAACGGGGTTGTTCCTTTGCCTTTTCTTGGTGGGACACTTACTAGGTAACCTTCAATTGATCACGCACACTGGCGAGTCAGGAAGAAGAGCTTTTAATGAGTATGCCTACTTTATGGCACATAATCCTTTTATTAAGGTGATGTCTTGGATGACATACATTTCAATACTTTTCCATATTATTGATGGTATTTTATTGACAATTGAAAATAAAAAAGCACGTCCGATTGGATATGCACATGCAGCAGGAACAAAAAGTTCTACATGGTCTTCTAGAAACATGGCATTATTGGGGAGTTTAATATTAGTTTTTATTGTAATGCATGGAGCGCATTTTTGGTATAAAGCAAAAGTGAAGCATGATATGTTATTACACAAAGTAGTTGTTCAATCTCCAAACGGTCCTGAAAAGTCTGAATTGTATATTACAACTTCTGGAAGCTATTTGCCAGTTCAAGGCGTAAAAATCAAAAACCACACTGAATTTTATGAACCAAGTGTAGATATAAAATTAGGGGAGGGTTACAAAGATTTACATTCTGTTGTAATTGCATTTTTTTCTGGAAAAGAAACAAATGGAGTTCCTGGTAATGACAACGCCTTATTAGCTGTCGTTTTCTATGTTATATCCATGGTTGTTTTTGCATTTCACTTAATGCATGGCTTTTCATCCGCTTTTCAATCATTAGGACTTAGACATCCAAAATATACGGAAACTATTAAAAATGTTGGGAATGGATTTGCAATATTAATCCCTCTGCTTTTTGCTATTATTCCAGTAATTATTTGGAAACTATATAATTAATCGAATTAAAATATACTATTATGTCAATATTAGATTCAAAAATACCAGCAGGTAATATTTCAGATAAATGGACTGATTACAAAAATCATTTGAAGTTAGTTGCTCCAAATAATAGACCAAAAATCGATATCATTGTTGTTGGTACTGGTTTAGCAGGATCATCTGCAGCAGCGTCTTTAGGTGAAATGGGATATAATGTGAAAGCATTTTGTTTTCAAGATTCACCGCGTCGCGCACACTCGATTGCTGCACAAGGTGGTATTAATGCTGCTAAAAACTATCAAAATGATGGTGACTCGGTTTATCGTTTATTCTACGATACAATAAAAGGTGGAGATTACCGTGCGCGTGAAGCAAATGTGCATCGTTTAGCTGAGGTTTCAACAAGCATTATTGACCAATGTGTTGCACAAGGTGTTCCTTTTGCACGTGAATACGGAGGTTTATTAGATAACAGATCTTTCGGTGGTACGCAAGTACAACGTACTTTTTATGCTGCAGGACAAACAGGTCAACAATTACTTTTGGGTGCATATTCTGCTTTATCTAGACAAATTGGTTTAGGACGTGTGAAAATGTACAACCGCCACGAAATGTTAGAAATCGTTAAAGTGGATGGAAAAGCACGTGGAATCATTGCACGTAACTTAGTAACTGGAGAATTAGAAAGACATTCTGCACATGCAGTAGTTTTAGCGACAGGTGGTTATGGTAACGTATATTTCCTTTCCACAAACGCAATGGGAAGTAACGTAACAGCTGCTTGGAAAGCACACAAGCAAGGTGCTTTATTTGCTAATCCTTGTTACGTTCAAATTCACCCAACGTGTATTCCTGTTCATGGAACTAATCAGGCAAAATTAACACTGATGTCTGAATCATTACGTAATTCAGGGCGTATTTGGGTACCTAAGAAAAAAGAAGATGCAGAAGCGATTCGTGCCGGAAAATTAAAACCTACACAAATTGCTGAAGAGGATAGAGATTATTATTTAGAAAGAAAATATCCATCTTTTGGAAATTTAGCTCCTAGAGATATTTCCTCAAGAGCAGCCAAAGAAGTTTGCGACGAAGGTAGAGGAATTGAAGCGAATGATACGAATGAAGGTGTTTATTTAGATTTTTCTTCTGAAGTTCAAAACAAAGGAAAGCAAGCAGCTTTTGCACAAGGCAATCATCATCCTACACCTGAACAAATTACGGAATTAGGTAAAAAATGGTTGAAAGAGAAATATGGAAATTTGTTTACGATGTATCAAAAAATCACAGATGAGAATCCATATGAAACTCCAATGAAAATTTATCCAGCAGTTCACTATACAATGGGTGGTGTTTGGGTGGATTATAACTTACAATCTACAATTCCAGGATGTTTTGTAACTGGAGAGGCTAACTTCTCTGACCACGGAGCGAATCGTTTAGGTGCTTCTGCATTGATGCAAGGATTGGCAGATGGATATTTCGTATTACCATACACTATTTCTGATTACTTAGCGGATGAAATTAAAACAGGAAGAATAACAACAGATTCTAATGAATTCGAGGTAGCTGAAAAAAATGTAAAATCTCAAATTGATAAATTTTTGTCAAACAACGGTACTAAATCGGTTGACTTTTTCCACAAAAAATTAGGTTTAATTATGTGGAATAAAGTAGGTATGGGTCGTAATGCTGCAGGATTACAAGAAGCAATCGATGAGATTGACCAATTGAAGAAAGAATTTTACGCGGATGTTTATGTTCCAGGAAGTTCTGATGAGTTAAATCCGCAATTAGAAAAAGCACTTAGAGTTGCAGATTTAATAGATTTAGGACAATTAATGGCGATGGATGCTCTTCAACGTAAGGAATCTTGTGGTGGTCATTTCCGTGAGGAGTACCAAGACGCTGAAGGGGAAACCTTAAGAGATGATATAAACTTTTCTTTCGTTGGTGCCTGGGAATATAACGGAGACGATATCAAACAAGAGCAATTGCATAAAGAAGAACTTAAATATGAGTTCATTAAAATCGCTGCAAGAAATTACAAATAATATTTATTAGTTAGAATAATATAAAACTATTATGGCTGCAAAGACAATTAATATTACCCTGAAAATTTGGAGACAGAAAAACTGTAATGCCAAAGGGAATATGGAAACATATACATTAAATGATGTTTCAACTGCAAGTTCTTTTTTAGAAATGCTAGACCAATTAAACGAGCAATTAATAAATGAGAAAAAAGAACCAGTAGCTTTTGATCACGATTGTCGTGAAGGAATCTGTGGTATGTGTTCTTTATATATCAATGGACGCGCACATGGACCAGATACAGGTACTACAACTTGTCAATTACACATGCGTATGTTCAACGATGGTGATACAATCTATGTTGAACCATGGAGATCTGCTGCTTTTCCAGTAGTAAAGGATTTAGTAGTGGATAGAAGTGCATTTGATCGTATTCAACAAGCAGGTGGATTCGTTTCTGTAAATACTTCTGGAAGAACGATGGATGCAAATGCTATTCCAATTCCAAAAGAGGATGCTGACAAAGCGTTTGAAGCTGCAGCTTGTATTGGATGTGGTGCATGTGTTGCAACGTGTAAAAATGGTTCTGCAATGCTATTCGTTGGGGCTAAAGTATCCCAATATGCATTATTGCCTCAAGGCAGAGTGGAAGCAACACAACGCGCTTTAAACATGGTGCGTCAAATGGATGAAGAAGGATTTGGTAACTGTACAAATACCGGAGCATGTGAAATTGAATGTCCTAAAGGAATTTCATTAGACAACATTGCTAGATTAAATAGAGAGTTTTTAAAGGCTTCTTTAGTATCAAATAAATAATTTACGGTTATCGTGGGATTAATGGCACCGTATAATTACGGTGCCTTTTTTGTTGTACCCAACTTAATATTATGAAGAAAGGAACGAAGATATTTAGTATTTGGAATGAAAAATGTCCAATTTGTCACGAAGGAAATGCTTTTCTTACTCCTGCAAAATATGATTTAAAAAATTTTCATAAAATGCCAGAAAGATGTCCCCATTGTAAGCATAAATTTGAAATTGAGGGTGGCTTTTGGCAAGGTGCCATGTATGTTAGTTATGGTTTAACCGTTGCAATTTCGATAACAACATTTTTATTGACTTATATTATTTATCCCGAAACGGGTGCCTGGTATTATATTTTATTTATTTCTATAGTATCTTTGTTTTTTGCACCACTAAATTATCGATGGAGTAGAATGATATGGATGAATATGTTTTCTTCCTTTAAGGCTCAAAAAATGAATTAAAATGTCAAAATTTCGAGAAATAATTCAGCCTGAAATACCAACCTTAGTTGATTTTTATGCAACATGGTGTGGTCCTTGTCAACAAATGCATCCAATTCTAGATAAATTAAAAGATAAAATGGGTAATGCTGTTCGTGTCGTGAAAATTGATGTAGATAAAAACCAAGAGGTAGCTGCTACATTTAAAATTCGAAGTGTACCAACCTTACTTTTATTTAAAAAAGGAGAAATTCTTTGGCGACAAGCTGGAGGGATGGATGCTAAGGGATTAGAACAAAAAATTAAAAACGCACTATAAAAAAATTAAATAGCATGGCAAGAGTTTTAACAGGGGTTCAAAGTACAGGACGACCACACTTAGGAAATTTGTTAGGTGCCATTAGACCAGCAATTGAAATGGCTAATAATCCTGCAAATGAAGCTTTTTTGTTTATAGCAGATATGCATTCATTGACACAAATAAAAGATCCGATAGAATTACATGCTAATACACAAGAGACAGCTGCTGCATGGTTAGCTTTTGGTCTGGATCCGAATAAAACATTTTTTTATCGTCAAAGCGATGTTCCAGAAACAGCTGAATTGACGTGGTATTTGATGTGTCATTTCCCTTTTCAACGTCTAAATTTGGCGCATAGTTTTAAAGATAAAGCAGATCGTTTAGAAGATGTAAATGCAGGTTTATTTAATTATCCAATGTTAATGGCTGCAGATATTTTATTGTATGATGCAGAGATTGTACCAGTTGGAAAAGATCAATTGCAACATTTAGAATTTACACGAGATGTTGCTGCGCGTTTTAATCATAAAATGGGGGAAGTATTTGTAATTCCAAAAGAAGATTTACAGCAGGATACGCAACTTATTCCTGGAATTGACGGTCATAAAATGAGTAAATCTCGTAACAATTATATCGACATATTTCTTCCAGAAAAAGAGTTGAAAAAGCAAATAATGAAGATAGTTACGGATACAAAAGGATTGGATGATGAAAAAGACCCAAGTACTTGTAATGTTTTTCAATTATTTAAATTAATTGCATCTGTAGACCAATGTGCCCAAATGGTATTAAATTACAAAACAAAGGGTTATGGTTATGGACATGCAAAATCTGAATTGTTACAATTAGTTCTTACACATTTTGCGAAAGAGCGAGAATTATTTAATTATTACCAAGAAAATCCTTCTAAAATAGATGAAATTTTGGCGGAAGGTGCAAGAAAAGCGCGCGCAATAGCAAAATTAACGTTAAATAGAGCGCGGAAAGCAATCGGATTTTATCCGAATTAATCGTTTACTTTTTAGTAAGTGTTACTTCCGCAATCTTGCTCCAGTTTTTCCCTGTTAAGTACAATTTCTTTGTGTTTTTATTATAAGCAATTCCATTGAGAACTTCTCCTTGGCCTCTTGCTTGGCTAACAACAGTTGAACAATCGATAACTTTTTCTACTTTGCCAAGGCTAGGGTCTATTATTAAGATGTAATTTTCCTGCCATACATTTGCATAAATTTTACCGTTTATAAATTCTAACTCATTTAGATTTATTTTTGGCCCTATATTATCATAGATTTCGATGGTTTTAGTAATTTCAAAGGTATTTGGATTTCTAAAATAAATTCTTTCGGAACCATCTGACATAATAATATTCTTTCCGTCATTGCAAAGTCCCCAGCCTTCACCTACATAATTAATTGTTTTTTCAAGTGCTAGTGTATTCGCATCATAGATAAAACACTTTTGTTCTTTCCATGTAATTTCATATATTTTATCTTGAAATATGGTAATACCTTCTCCGAAACATGTTGCCTCGATAGTTACAGATTTCTTTGCATTTCCTGAAGAAAGTTCCGTTTTCATGACTTTACTTTCACCATATTGACCAGTTCCTTCGAATAATTCGTTTTGATAAAATTCTAATCCTTGGGTAAAATTAACCGTGTTGTGAGGTGTAAGTGAAATAACTTTTGCATTAAAAATTTGTGGTTTAATATCTGATAAAACCCGAATTAATCTACTCTCTTCTGCAACAAGTTTATTTTTTGAAAAAATATTTAATTTAATTTCATGAGCTCCTAAAGGTAATTCGATAGAATTTAATTCAAATTCTACTTTACCAGAAGGTGTGCTCCACGTTTGTATTAGATTGTCAGCAATCACCAATTCGATTTTGGAAACTGTATTGTTTTTGATAGAAAAACTTAATTTTTTAGTAGTTCCATGTTTTAACGTAACATTGTCTGCAAAATTGAAATTTGCCAATACTATTTCAGTTTCTTGAACAGATTTTTTTGGGTCAAAATTATCTATTAATGGTATTATAAAATAGGCACCCAAAAGTAGTGTTAGGATAACTATAATTGAAATACGTCTTGCTTTTGACATGTTTTTATTTAATTAGATTTTGTACTTGTTCAGCGTCAATAGTTCCATGAGAATCTGTAAATACGACGATTTTGTTATTTGTGACAATTATTTGCGGGGATTGATGTTCTACCTTGCTAAGTTCGGCTAAAAGATTGGAAACATCACGATTTGCAATTAAGTCTATAAAAAACAGTTGGGTATCATCTGAAATCCAGTTACGTTCAAAAGCACGAAGCGCCATCGATGAAATACTACATCGTGTACTATGTTTAAAAAAAACAGCAGGTTTTTCTAAAGAATTCTCCCAAATATCCTGAAGATCAGCGATAGAATTTATTTCTTTCCAGTTAAGTCCCATATTAAATTGAAGGTGTAAATTGTTTTAAAAAACGAACATCATTTTCAGAATATAAACGAAGATCATTCACTTTATATTTTAACTGCGTAATTCGTTCTATTCCCATGCCAAAAGCATATCCTGTATAGGTATTTGAATCGATCCCTGCTGCTTCTAAGACATTAGGATCAACCATTCCACAACCTAAAATTTCTAGCCATCCTGTGTATTTACAAACATTACATCCTTTCGCATTGCAAATGGTGCAAGATATATCTACTTCTGCGCTTGGTTCTGTAAAAGGGAAATAGGATGGACGCAAACGAATTTGCGCTTTTTCGCCAAACATTTCTTTTGCAAAGTATAAAAGTGTTTGTTTTAAATCTGCAAAAGAGACATCTTTGTCAATGTATAATCCTTCCACCTGGTGGAAAAAACAATGCGCGCGCGCGGATATTGCCTCGTTTCTATATACTCTTCCAGGTGAAATTGTTCGAATTGGTGGTTTTTGATTTTCCATAACACGCACTTGTACAGAGGAAGTATGTGTACGTAAGGCTATTTCGTTTTCTCCTTTTTCGATGAAAAAAGTATCTTGCATATCTCTAGCAGGGTGTTCCGGCGGAAAATTTAATGCTGAAAAATTATGCCAATCATCTTCAATCTCAGGTCCTTCAGAAACAACAAATCCAATTCTATTAAATATCTCTATAATCTCTCTTCTAACTAACGAAATAGGGTGGTGCGAACCTACGGTGAAATTTTCACCAGGTCTTGAAAAATCGATTGATTCTTTGCTAGTTGTGTTATTATCTAAATTTTCTTTAAACGTAGCATATTTTTCTTCTGCTTGAATACGTAAATCATTTAATTCTTTTCCAATCGATTTTTTGTCTTCATTTGGCACCGATTTTAGCTCTCCAAATAAACTTTTTATCTCACTTTTAGATCCTAAAAATTGAATACGGAATGTTTCAAGTTGAATGCTGTCATTGATTTCAAAAGTGTTGATTTGTAGTGAAATATTAGCTATTTTATTTTTCATACGATTTTGAATTGAAAAAGTATTATTTTCTTTTTTTGTATTTCAAAGTTACATAAATCTCTATTTGTATACGAACAATTTTAATATTTTACGATTGATTTTTTACGCAACGTAAAATTTATATGTAACTTTGGATACTTAGTTCTAATTTTAGTTTTAGATGAATCGTTTATTAAGACCTTTTTTATTAACGCTTTTAGCGTTTTTTGTTTTAAATTTAACTAGTTGTGAAAAGCCTCAGTCGTTAGTTAAGGTTTTTGTACGCGATGCTAGTGGGAATTTGGTAGGAGATGTAGAAGTGAAGATTATTTCAAGTACAAATTCGGATCCTGCTACAGCAAAACATAGTGATAAACTTAGAACAAATACATCGGGTTTTTGCACTTTTAATTTAGATACTTTTTTTGCTGCTCAAATAGCAACTTCTAGAGATGGATACTTTGATATCGTTGTTGATAAAGATCAATTCTCCGGTTTAGGTTCTGTGCGTGCAACCTATCAAACAACACAAGTACAGACTGTTAAGTTTTCAATAACTAACTAATTACATTACGAATGAAAAAGATAGTTTTCGCTTTAATTTTAGTTTTAGCAACTTTAATATTTACTAATTGTCATAAAATTGAACCAACTAAAACGGTTGTAACAGCATTAAATGAATCAAAAGTTCCATTGTCTAACGTGAAAGTTACTATTCGCGCACAATCTACGCAGGGTACACCCGCAAATGGAAGTCTTGCAGATAGTGGAGTAACAAATGGAAGTGGACAAGTAGCTTTTGATTTTTCCAAGATATATAAAGATGGACAAGCTGGTGTAGCTGTCTTAGATATCAAAGGAGAGATTGTTATTGGAGGAGTTGAATATGAAGGCTTCTCTTATGTCCAATTAGAGACTGGCGTTACTAAACCAGCAACTATAATTATTCGCAAAAAAATAATTGATACGACACCATAGTATACTTAAATAGATATTATTTTATCGTCTTTTATTAAATTCTTCCCCATCATTTTTCGTAACAATTGAATTAAGGCAACTACGTCTTTTTCACAGTATACTTTGATTCTTTCCAAATTCTTTTCTTCGTAAAAAACGCGCGCAACATCTTCCCCTGAAATATCGTCTTTTGGTGTTGGAATTTGAAAAATATGACATAAAAGCGCTAGTGAAGTGTAGGCTTTATAATCTCCAAATTTCCATAATTCCATTGTGTCTAGGTGATTAATTTCCCAAGGTTTTTTTCCTGCAATATCTAATATAGTAGGAAGCGTAATACCATGTATTAAAAGTCGACGACAGATGTATGGAAAATCAAACTCTTTTGCATTGTGTCCACACAAAATAGCGAATTTGTAATTCTCTTCCAGCAGGTGTACAAATTCGCGTAATAGCGTTTCTTCATCCGCATTGTAAAAAGATTTTAAACGTATTTGTTCTCCCAAACTTCCTTCATGTATATAACCTACTGAAATACATATAATCTTACCGAATTCGGCGTAAATTCCAGCCCTATCATACAATTCTTCCGCTGTATGTGTGTTGTCTTTTTGTAAAAACTTTGTTTTTTGACTGTAAAGTTGTTTTGTTTTTTCATCCAAATCTGTAAAAGTTGGAAATTGTGGAACTGTTTCGATGTCTAAAAACAGAATTTTATTGAGGGCGATTTTTTGTAACATAGTGTATTTTTGTCTATCTAAATTAGTAAAAAATGAACTAACAAGAAAGAATTGGTATAATTATCTTTCTATTATTAATATATTTGTTACACTAACTAATAAGTTTATGCGTAGAATACTATTTTTTGCAACATTGTTATCAATACTGTTTAATACAGCTTGTTCGGATAGCAACGATATTTCAAGTTTAAAAGCGAAAGGAAATGCTAGATACGGTGGTGTTTTCAGGTTTATGTCCGCTGAAAAAATCTCAACATTATTACCAATGTCTTCTTCCAGTATTTACAACCAACGGGTAGGAAGTCAAATCTTTGAAACCTTATTAAAAGTTGACCCAATATCGAATGAAATTGTACCAAGTGTAGCTGAAAGTTTTACGGTTAATCAAGATGCAACCAAGTTTACGTTCAAAATTCGCAAAGGTATTTTCTTTCATGATAATGCTTGTTTTGATGGCGGTAAAGGAAGAGAATTGACAGCACAGGATGTTAAAAACACATTGGAGTTTGCTTGTAGTAAGGCGGTTGATAATGAAATTTATTGGTTACTTATCTCTAAAATTAAAGGAGCAAAATCGTATTATGCAAATTCTCAAAAGGGAATTGCTCCAAAAAATTTAAATGCAATCAAAATAATCGACAATAATACCTTAAGTATCGATTTAGCGTATTCTTTTGTTGGTTTTGATAAGCTGTTAGTGCATTATAGTTTAGGTATTTTTCCGAAAGAAGCGTTTGAAAAATATGGGGTTGAATTAGGTAAACACCCTGTAGGTACTGGTGCTTTTCTTTTAGAAGAATGGACAACAGACAAAATTACACTTGCAAGAAATCCAAACTATTGGGAGAAAGATAAACTAGGAAATCAATTACCTTTTTTAGCAAATGTTGAAATAAGTTATTCCAAAGATAAAAAGTCTGAGTTAATTGCATTCCGAAATAAATCGATTGATTTAGTGATGGATATACCAGTTGATCAGATAGAAAACATGTTAGGCGATTTAAATACTGCTATGGATGGTAAAACAGTAAAACATAAAATTGATATAAGAGATGCTTTGGGCTCTGCTTATTATGGTTTTGCCAATACATCAGAACCCTTTAATAATATAGATGTAAGAAAAGCGTTCAATTTAGCAATTGATCGTATTTATTTAATTGAAAATACATTACAAGGAGAAGGCAATCCATCGATTTATGGTTTCGTTCCACAAATATTGGATTACAATGATACGTTAGTTAAAGGTTTTACATTCAATGTTGAAACCGCAAAGCAATTATTAGCGAAGGCAGGTTTTCCAAATGGCGCAGGTTTCCCAACGGTAAAATTATTTGTTAACGCGAAAGTTGGTACTGCACCTTATAAGGCAGCTGTTGGAGTTTGTAAACAGTTGAAAAAGAATTTAAATGTTAATGTTACTTTGAATTTATGTTCCATTGATGATCGTGACAAAGCAATTCAGTCAGGTGAAGCTAAAATGTGGCGAGGTGGTTGGATAGCTGATTACCCGGATCCAGAGAATTTTTTAAATCTTTTCTATAGTGAAAATATTTCGAATACATCTGTTATTTCGAATCCATTTAAATATTCCAGTAAAGACTTTGATGCAAATTTCACAAAAGCTATGCGTGAGCGTAACCCAAATACAAGAAGAAATTTGTTTGTAAAATGTGATCAACAAATCATCGATGATGCGGTTGTTATGCCGCTGTTTCATCAGGATTTTATGACCATGGTGAATTTTAGGATTAAAAACTTTGTAACTAATCCTACAGAAATCATCGATTTTTCACGTATGTTTATTCGTGAACCAAAAGATTAATTCAATCGTTTTAGCGAGATTTTAAAAGGTTATATGTAAGGATTATAAAAAATTAGAGCTGCAATCATTGCGGCTCTAATTGTTTTAATGATGTAACCATTTATTTGCTTTATAGCACAAATAACTTGTTCCTGCGCCTATTATCGCTCCAACAAGAACATCCGAAGGGTAGTGGACACCTAAATACATTCTTGTATATCCAACGGAGCCCGCCCAAAGCATAGAAGGTGCGATTACATACCATTTTGGAAATTCCAAACTAAGCGATGTAGCTACTGAAAATGCTGCGCTTGTATGTCCGGAAGGAAAAGACAATGATCCAGCTGTTGCATGTTTGAAAATATCGTTTGGATAGGTTTTGAATGGACGTTCTCGATTAAAAGCAAATTTCAGCGATGTTGTAATTATTCCAGTAAATAATTCCGAAGACGCAATCGTATAAAATTTTTGACGCGCAATGGAATCTTTTTTAAATAACGAATACGCTAAAATTCCAGCTGGAACAGCTATCATAATTGGAGTTACGCTGTTTGTAATAAGAGATTGTACTTTACCTCCCCTTTCTGTGTACGAACTATTAATTTGTTTTAATAAGGTATAATCTATGTTTTGTGCTTTAGCTTGTACGAAAAATAGAATCGATATAAGACAACTATAAATTATTTTCTGCATTATTTTCGGAATGAAGGTGAATAGTTCTATGTGGATAAGGTATAACAATTTTATATTCTCTGAATAAACGATTTATTTCCATGCGCACCTCTGACTTGTAATTACTGATATCCCACGTGTTTTCTGCCCAAAATAACAATTCCATTTCCAATCCATTTTCACCAAAATTCCGAAGTCTTACTTGTATAGGATGTGATTTTTTTACTTTAGGATGACTTAAGGCAGCCTGTTTTAATAAATTACTAACTAAATCAGTATCCGTTCCGTATTGAACATTAACAAAAATAGTGGTTCTAGTAGCTTCATTTCCTTGACTCCAATTTTCCACATATTCTTGCGTTAATTTGGCATTCGGTATAATAAATACGTTGCCATCGCGTGTTTCTATTTGGGTTGTTCGTACATTAATTTTAAGAATTCTAGCAAATACAGGTTCTTTAAATTTGGAATCGCGTATTTCAATAATATCACCAATTTTTAAGGTTCCCTCAAATAAAAGTACTAGACCTGAAAACATATCTTTAAAGACTTCTTGAAAGATAAAACCAATAACCGCTAATAAGGCTGCTGATCCAGTGAGTAATAACCCTAGATTTATGTTAAATAAGTTTAAGCTAAATAAGATAGAAAATATATAAATGGAGTATTTACTCAGTTGCACATAGATATATTCGGTGCTTGGATTGTAATTTTTTTGTTGTCTAAATTTTCTGTTAAAGTATAGTTTTACAAAATTCACAGACATTCGAGCTACGAAAAACAAAACGATTACAATGATAATTTGGAAAAAAGAGATATTAATCGTTTTAGATTCAACGAGTTTAAAATTTAGAAATTCTTTAAACGAAACATTATTGTTATTGATTTTAAAACTCAATATTGCGATGTACGCAGCAATAAGGTAGATGCTTTGACTAACCAGGCGCAACCAAGTTGTTCTTCTACCTTCAACACGAATGTTAACACCGATTAAGTATTGTTTTAGAGATTGGTGAGCAACACGACGAAGTATGAATGCAATTAAATAGATGATAGCAAGTGCAAAAATATTCCATAAACATACATTATATGGACCTAATTCAAAAAGTGTTTGACTCATCATTAGCGTAAAATTATTCTCCCTAGTTGTTCTGCAAAACGCATTTTTGCTCGTTCATAATTAATTTGATCAATCAATAACTCTTCCATTTTTTCGATTTCATTGTCGCCTAATTGACTTATTTTTTTGCGTATTTCATTAATGCGTTGTTGTAATTTATCTGTTTTAAAGGCTAGAATTGAGCTTGAAACAGCAGCCTTTAATTTATCTATTTCGTAGTTTGTTTCTATGTTTTTATCTTTCAGCCAATTGTGACTTAATTCATGTTTGTCTGTTTCAATTTCTGAGACAATTTGTACAATATCTTGATCTTCAGAACGTAGGTAATGTTTTGCTTGAAAGGTTGTTTTTTGTTGATTAATACCTTCATTTGCATATTCATATATTTTTTGGAGCGTAGGGTGATTAAACGTTAATTCATCTCTAAATAATTCATTACAAATTAATTGAGCTACAGTCACATCTTCAGTAGATAATTCTCTTTTTTCGTCAGGTATTATTAATGTGCCGTATTTTACTAAGATTCGAATCAAATCATATTCCGTTGCATTGATTTGATCGTCAATTTCGTGATCATTGGAATGCGCTT
>JBIIKZ010000010.1:0-49752 GCA_044232905.1 Crocinitomicaceae bacterium | reverse complement strand
AATGCATGGCAAACTTTCATTACGTGCTTCTGCTACAGGAGAGTTAATCTTTGTAAACGTTAAGGTTCCAAAAGCAAATATTTTACCAAATAAATCCGGTTTAGGCGCTCCATTAGGATGTTTAGATTCAGCACGATTTGGAATTGCTTGGGGTGCTTTAGGTGCTGCAATGGATTGTTATGACCAAGCTTTAAGATATTGTAAAGAAAGAACACAATTTGGTGTTCCAATTGGCTCCTTCCAATTACAACAAAAGAAATTGGCGGAAATGATTACAGAAATTACAAAAGCACAATTATTGACGTTTCGTTTGGGACAATTGCGTAATGAAGGTAGAGCAACTTCTGCACAAATTTCCATGGCAAAACGTAACAACTGTGAAATTGCTATCAATATCGCACGTGAAGCAAGACAAATTCACGGTGGTATGGGTATCACTTCTGAATACTCGATGATGCGTCACATGGCCAATTTAGAGTCGGTTGTATCGTATGAAGGTACGCACGATATTCACTTGTTGATTACAGGTATGGATGTTACAGGTATCCCCGCTTTCACGCGTGACATGCCAGATTTATCTAAAATGTAATAGCAATAAGTTTCTTGAAACTACAAAGGCTGCTCGAAAGAGTGGCCTTTTTTATTCTTTCACAAATTTATATCCAACCCCACGAATACTGTGAAAGTATTTCGGTGTTTTTGGGTCTGTTTCAAAAATTTTACGAAAGTTAAGGATGTAGTTATCAATTGTTCTGGATGTTGGAAATTGATCATTCCCCCAAAGGGTATCTAGAATTTCATCCCTAGAAATTACGAGTCCTTGTTTGGAATTAAATAGTTTCAACAAATCGATTTCGCGTTTGCTCAAATCATGTTTTTCACCGGTATGTGTATTACTAACTAAATAACTGGTAAAATCCACGGAGAATTCTCCAATACTGATTTTATCAATAACGGAGCTTACTTCTTCAATGCCTTCAACCAATATTTGCACACGAAGTAGTAATTCTTCTAAGTCAAAAGGTTTTGGTAGATAATCATTTGCGCCTAATTTTAATCCTGCGATGCGGTCTTGTGTTGTTCCTTTGGCAGATAAAAAAAGGATGGGAACACGGCTGTATTTTCGAATTTCTTTACAGATGGTTAGTCCGCTAACTTCTGGAAGCATGACATCTAAAATCACTAAATCAAAATTGTCCATTTCGAATGCACGTAAAAACGCTTCAGTACCATGCGCAATGGTGTCTATTGTATAGCCTTCTAATTCCAGATTCATTTTGATTAAATCTGAGAGGCTTTCTTCATCTTCTATTAAACAAATCTTTTTCAAAAGTATGGATTATGTGTTATGAATTGTGGTAATCCAATCGTCTACCGATTTGGAGTTTTCGATTAAAAAACTTCCGGAGGCAGTTCTTCGCAAAGCGATTAAAGCTCCTCCAGACTTTAATTTTTGCCCAAAATCGTTCGCAATTGAACGGATATATGTGCCTTTACTACACGTAATTTTGAAGTCTACTTCTGGAAAACGGGAAGCATCCATTTCAAATAAGGAGATGTTAATTGTATTTGCTTTCAATACAACTTCTTTTCCTGCTCTTGCTAAATCGTAGGCGCGTTTTCCATCTACTTGTTTGGCAGAAAATATAGGTGGTATTTGGTCTTGTTCCCCTAAAAACGAAGAGCGTACTTCTTCCAACAATTCAGCTGTGATATGATCGACTGGAAATTCTTGATTGTATTCTGTTTCTAAATCGTAGGAAGGAGTTGTTTTACCGATCAAGATTGTTCCGGTATAGGTTTTATCTTCTAGAACAAATTGATCAATTTTTTTGGTGTTTTTACCAGTACAAATGATTAACAATCCTGAAGCTAAAGGGTCTAACGTTCCTGCATGCCCAACTTTAAATTTTTTGATTCCTAGTTTTTGTTTAAGGTTCCAACGCAATTTGTTGACAACATCAAAAGAGGTCCAGTTAAGAGGTTTGTCTACCAATAAAGTTTCTCCAGCTTGGAAATCGTAATTCATTAATGTGTAAATTAATTAATGTGTAAATGGAACAATGGAAAGGATTTATTTATTGAAAAACACTTCAAAAATAATAAACGTAATACCAAGCACGATACGGTACCATCCCCACATTTTGAATCCATATTTTTTCAAGATTCCTAGGAAGAATTTGATGGCAAGAACTGCGACCGCAAAAGCAACGATATTTCCAATAATGAATAAAATCATGTAATTTTTCACCATTAACATTTCGTAGCCTTTCATTTCCACGATTTGTCCTACAGCTACTGGTACATCCCAATCTTTCAAGAAAATTGAATAACTTGTTACTGCTAACATGGTAGGAACTGCTAAAAAGAAACTGAATTCCGCTGCCATTCGCATGGTTAGTCCTTGTTGCATTCCTCCAATGATAGAAGCTGCCGAGCGACTTGTACCTGGCATCATCGCTAAACATTGCCAAAAACCGATCGTGATAGCACTTTTGTTACTCACGTTTTGTTCTTCGTCGATGCGTGTATTTTTAAATAAACGGTGAATGAACAACAAGATGATTCCTCCTATAATTAGTGTGATTGCAATAGGAAGCGGTTTTTCAAGTACTGCTTCAATTTTATCGTCGAATAATTTACCTAATACTAGTGCTGGGATTACTGCCAAACCAATTTTGATGTAAAATTTGAAGTTGGTAAAGTCGAAGAATTTTTTCCAGTACAATACCACAACCGCAAGAATAGCTCCAAATTGAATAGAAACTTGAAACATTTTTACAAAAACATCTTTTTCTATACCAAAAATGGTACTTGTAAAGATCATATGAGCAGTAGAAGAAACGGGTAAAAATTCAGTTAGTCCCTCGATGATTGCAAGTAAGATCGCTTGAATAAAGTCCATCTTAATTTGAAGGAGTTTCGTTGTTTTCTGTTTTCTTCGGCTTTTTCATAATTGCGTAAATCATGATAATATAACCTGCTACAATTAGGATTGGAGAAACAGTCAATCGAACCGGAGAAAATAGTGCTTCGGCATCAAATTTTGTTGGATCTGCAGAGCCACCGCCTATCATTAAAATAAATCCGATGATATTGATTACCAATCCAATGATTAATAGTTTATAGTTTAAATCTTGAAATGCGAAACGGTGATTTGCTTTGTCCATGGTTATGTAGTTTAATTAATATAAGTCGTCTAATTTCATACGTAAATACTTGTTTAAAGCAAACCAAGTAGAAACGAGTGTAATAATTATTCCAATCAATACGATAGAAATAAATAGTACTAATAGTGTTTGTAGGTGAAATGCGATTTCAACAGAATCGATTAAATTATTAATTGTATAAAATAGTGATACCAATAAAGCCATACCAATTAATGCAGAAACAATACCTTGTAGTATCGCTTGTGTTAAAAAAGGTTTACGAATAAATCCGGAGGTTGCACCTACTAATTGCATAGTTTTGATTGTAAAACGTTTGGAGTATAATGCTAAACGGATGGTATTATTTATCATAGCTACTGCGACAACAATTAATAAAGCTGCAACAATTAAGAATAAGAAAACGAATTGTCTGAACCCAAGGTTTACTTGTTCAACACTTGCTTCGTCGTAATTCACCTCGTCGATTTGCTTTTTATATGCTCTTAATAATTTATGTTTGATAAATAACATGCCTTTTTTATTCGCGTACTTCTCTTTTGGTCGGTAACTGATTGTTGGAGGCAACGGATTTGATTTTTCAAAAATGGAAAGAATTTCTTGCGTGTTATTAGTAGATCCACTGAATTCGTTCATGGCACGATCCGGAGAAATAAAAGTAACTTCTTTAAATTCTGGCCAACTATTTATTTCTAGTTCTATTTGTTTGATATCGGCATTTGTTTGTTCTGGTTTAAAAAACAAATCCCCTTGAAGGTTTTCTTTCGCTTGTGTTTGGATGGATTTTAGTCCTAACATACCACCTAACACTAAACCGATCATAAATAGCACCAAGGAAATACCAATAACGGTAGAAACGTAACTGGTTCGTAGTCCTTTGCGGCTGTATTTTTCTGCAGATTCACTCATTGTCGCGAAGTTAGGAAAATTTAATGTAAGAAAAAACGAAGTTAGTGCGATAAACAAATATTAACAAAAAATAATTGAGAAATTCTGGATTAGAAATGTGAAGTGAATAGGCGAAGAATGTGTACATTTAGTGTTTTTTCACCATTAAGCAGTTGAGAAATTGTAGGACGTTTTTGCGGATGTAGTATGGAGGAACATTCAGTTCATAATGTTCATTTTTCAGGTTTTTTCTGGGGGGATTATAAAATTAGAATAAGATGAAATTAGCAGATTTTGACACCATTATTTTTGATTTGGGAGGAGTAGTGATTAATTTGGAGTATGAAAAAACTACAAAGGCTTTTGAAGCTTTGGGTTTGACCAACTTTAGTGATCTTTATTCGCAAGCTGCGCAGAGTGGTTTGTTTGATGCTTTTGAAAAAGGGGAATGTTCGGTGCAATATTTTATCAATAAAGTGTTGGATTATCTGCCAACAGGAACGCAAGCGAATCAGGTAGTGGAAGCATGGAATGCGATGATTTTAGATTTTCCGGTGGAGAATTTAGAATTATTAAAGTGTTTGCAGAACGAGAAACGTACATTTTTATTGAGTAATACGAATGAAATCCACATTCAAAAAGTACACCATCATTTGCAACAAGTTTCGGCAGAAAAAACCTTACATCCTTATTTTGAGAAGGTATATTTTTCTAGTGATATTGGTATGCGCAAACCGGATGCTGAAATTTTCGAGTTTGTTATAAAAGAACAGGGATTGAATCCAGCCAGAACTTTGTTTATTGATGATACTGAACAGCATATTCTTGGAGCCCAACAAGTAGGAATTCAAACCTATCATCTAGGTAAAAGGGAGCGTATTTGTGGGTTGTTTTAATTTTAACTTTGTAAAAATTTTGTCGAAATGCAAACAAAACTAAGTGTAAACATCAATAAAATCGCTACGATACGTAATGCACGTGGTGGTAATACTCCGAATGTTGTTCAAGCCGCGATTGACTGTGAACGTTTTGGTGCGCATGGCATTACCATTCACCCGCGCCCAGATGAACGTCATATCACGACTAACGATACCTTTGACTTAGCAAAAGTGGTGCAAACAGAGTTGAATATTGAAGGATATCCAGATCAACGTTTTATGGCAATGGTGGCAGAACTTAAACCTGCACAAGCTACCTTAGTTCCTGATCCGCCGCATGTATTGACTTCCAATGCAGGCTGGGACACGGAAAAACACTTAGATGAATTAAGTAATATTATTACTGAAATTAAAAGTCATGGTGTACGCACCTCGATTTTTGTGGATACGGAGTTGAAAAACATTGAGTACGCTGCAAAAACAGGAGTAGATCGTATTGAATTATATACTGGTCCTTACGCAGAACATTTTCCAATCAATAAAGAAGAGGCAATTGTTCCTTATGTTAAAGCGGCTGAATTAGCTAGAGAACTAGGCATGGAAGTTAATGCAGGTCATGATTTGAGCCTAGAAAACTTGGCTTTTTTTAAAAAACACATTCCTTTTTTAGCGGAAGTATCGATTGGACATGCGTTGATATCGGATGCTTTGTATTTCGGGTTGGAGAATACGGTTCAAATGTATTTGAAGGAGTTAGTTTAGGGACGCAACGGATTGCATCCCTACTAATTCACAATCCATATTTACTTTAATCGATTCTAATCTGATTTGGTTTCAAAATTTCGATTTCCCCGAATTGTGCTAATTTCTTTTTGTCTACTAGTTTAAGGTTTCCATAGATGGTGATAATACGTGGACGATTTACCAAGTTAGTGTTGTAGAAATCAACGATGTTATCGAACGTAAGCGATTTGTAAAGCGGATAACGATCTAATGCTGGAGAATGTGTATACCCTAAATCTCTTCCATAGGCAATAGAACTTGAAATGGATCTAAAGTTTGGATAATTAGACGACATCGAATTGATTAATCCAGATTTAATCATATCGATACGTTCTGGTTTTTTTGGCATAAATCGCAACATACTATCCATC
This sequence comes from Crocinitomicaceae bacterium, assembly GCA_044232905.1. GTDB lineage: Bacteria > Bacteroidota > Bacteroidia > Flavobacteriales_D > Crocinitomicaceae > CANHVK01. Next base: position 43,665 of record JBIIKZ010000010.1, on the reverse strand, counting down.
ACAGCAGTTGCATCATTTGTTTTATCCATTTGACAACCAACATATCCGTAATACCAGCTAGGGTTGTTTTTAATGTTAGGTGTTGCAAGCATACCTCCAGTTGCGTATGCTAACGAACGGTATTCGCGAATTTCTTGCATTAATATTCCGGAGAAACCATCACTCATGTAGGAGTTAAATCCTTCTGCGCGCACGACGTCATTTGTTAATCCAGAATAGTTTGCGGCATTTAAAAAGAAGTAAATTTGTCCTTGAACGGCTTTTTTATCATTTACCAAATACACTTTGTTTTTTAGGATTGGTAAAGTCAATTTGTCTAAATATGGAATGTTTTTAATCCCTTTTTCCGTTGGAAAAACAGTTTCAATTTGTGCTTTAATCGTTTCTAATGCAGTGTTACCTACAAAATGCCAAGTAGTTGTATATTTCTCTGTTTTATGGTAGATGTCTAATATATCTTTTGCGGTTATTTTATTTAATTTTTTCAACGGAATACGAGAAAGGTATTCCGATTGTATTCCATAACGGGCATAATCTAATAGTATTTTACCCATTAAATCTGGATTTTTTGCTTCCGCATCACGGTTTGATTTTTCACCATCCAACATTGTTTTTATAGCGTTTTCATCTAATAATGGTTCGTAAACAAGTGTTTTTATTAAGGGTAAAGCTTTATTTAAATTTCCTTCTAGACCAGAAAACTCGATTGTAAAACGATTTCCAGAGGTGTATGCTCTATAAGAAATTCCATGCATTGCGAAAGCTTGTTTTAGTTTATCTCTCGTTAAATCTTTCGTATAAAAATTATTAAATAAATACGCTGCAGCATCTAAATTTATAATCGAATCACTTCCTACAGAACGCACCAATTTTAAGGTAAAGATGTCGTTGTAAGGATTTGGCGTCAAGTAAAAGTTACTTGTACCAAATAATTGTGTCAATTTTGCATCTTTTTCATAATCTAACATTTTTGGTGTGCCAGATTCTTTCATATTTGCTAAGAAGTTTTTACAAAAAGCGGATTCAATTTTTTGATCTGCTACTACTGGTTCAAATCCTGGTTTTTCTAAGGTAGTTTTATCTGGGAAACCCATGGAAGAACGAAGTGTAAAATGATTATCAATGAAGTAATTATTTGCAACACGGATAATATCTTCTTTTCTTATTTGGTTAATTTGGTTGATTTGTGCGATGTATTCTTCCCACGATGATCCTTCACTGAAAAGTGAAACAAGCGTCATACATTTACTTTGCTCATTTTCCAATTGTTCTTTGCGTTCACGTTCAATTTCTTGTTGAATGATGCGAATGTTCGTATCTGAAAAATCTCCTTTTTTCAATTTTTCGATTTCAGCATAAATTAACTTTTCTGCCTCTTCAAAACTTTGTCCGATAATTTTCGGGCCGAATACGATAGCCGAAGCACCATCGTCATTGTAAGTTAAGTTAGTAGCCGAAGAAAACAATAACTTACCATCTAATTGTAATTTATCCAAACTCCCTGTTTCGGAAGCATTGTTTAGCAAACGCAAGCAGATTTCCATTGGAATTTGGTCTTTATGACGAGAAGCGAAGGTTTTATATGCCAATATACCAAATTTGATAGGCGTACGTTTTACCTCCATCATTTCTGGTTTCTCAAATTTACTTTGTGGGTAATTTGGAAATGTAGGTACAACACCTGAACGCAGTTTGGAGAATTTTTCTTTGATGCTAGCGGTAGTAATAGCGACATCAAAATTTCCGGAAATTACTAAAGCCATGTTGTTTGCAACGTAGTAATCGTTGAAATATTTATACATTTTAGTAAGCGAAGGATTTTTTAAGTGCTCAACTGTTCCAATCGTAGATTGTGTACCATATGGATGGGATGCAAATACTTTGGTATGTAAATCTTCGATTAGACTACTGAATGGATTATCCATTCCTCGATTTTTTTCTTCATAAACTACTTCTAATTCCGATTGAAACGAACGGAATACAGGATTTTGAAAACGATGCGCATAAAGTTCCAACCATTTATCGATTTGTGTAGCTGGAAATGCATTGTGGTAAACGGTCATGTCGTTTGCTGTAAATGCATTTAATTCGGTTCCTCCTATGCTTTTGATTAATTTGTCAAATTCTGTTGGGTTTGCGTATTTAGCCGACTGCACACTTTGGTGATTGATTAATTTCTGGATTTTTTTGCGTTGTGCCTCATCGCTTGTTTTTCCTAATAAATCGTAGTAATAAACGATGGAATCCAAAAATGGTTTTTCTTTTGCGTAATCAGTAGTACCTAATTCAGTAGTACCTTTAAATAGTAAATGCTCTAAATAGTGCGCCATTCCCGTTGCATCTGCAGGATCATTTTTACTACCTGCTTTTATTGCAACTGCACCATAAACTCCTACGGCGTGTGGATCCGGATTTAGAATAACAGTTAATCCATTATCTAATACAAATTTTTGTATGTTGAATGCATTTTGTTGTCCTTTTACTTGAAGTACAAGTATAAAAAGGATTGAAATAGATAAAATAATTTTTTTCATTGTATATTTTTATGAGGCAATATTACGAATTTTAACGGGAATTAATTCAATGTATAAATACTTGCACAATAATTTAAACACTATAAAACACAACATTTTTTCAATTCTTACGTATAGAAAAATAACTAAAGCTTTGGTATGCGCAATTGTAGCACAGTACTTCTTCTTTTTTCTTGGATTTCTTCTTTTGTGTTTTCACAAGAGGGTTATGATAATTGTGCATCCGCTTTAACGATTTGTCCAAACGATACTATATTCGTTACGAACTATAATTCTACGAGTACAAAATGTATTAATTGTGAAGATGATTTTTCAAAAGTGCTATGTTTTCCTGCTAAAAACACCATTTGGTTGACCTTTACAACTAATGATACAGGTGGTGATGTACAGTTTATCATGGACAATATTATTTATAAAACCAATCCAAATCAGGCAAATACATTGAATGTGGCCTTGGTAAACGCTGTATTACCATGCGACCCAACAACCTATAAATTACTTGGTAATTGTGTGTCTAACGGTACAACAAGTTTGACCATTTCAGCGCTAAATTTACTTTCAAATACTACCTACTATGTTATTATTTCTGGCGGTGTAACTCTAGGAGCTGCCATACCAGCGGAAGCACAAATGCGGGTTCACATGTTAGGCACTGCGGTTGCGCGACCAATACCTGCTATTTCCGTTTTTTCGTCTAAACAAAAGTTGTGTAAAAATGAAACAATACGAATAGGTAGTAAATTATTACATTGCAAAGATTCCTCGATTTACAATTGGTTCATTAATGATACTTTAGTTGCGAAAACAGATTCTTCCTATTTTGAGACGAATCGCTTGAAAGAAGGGGATGTGGTAAGCGTTTCCAATGCGTGTTTTACAAAATGTAGAATCGAAGTGAAAGCTAAAACACAAGCGTTTTCGGTGGTAGATTTTGTGGTAAATGCGGGAGAAGACACTACCATCCACGAAGGAGAATCTATTCAATTACAAGGGTTTACAAATGGAGATAGTTTTATTTGGAATCCTACATTTGGTAACTCAACTACACTGAAGCCAATCGTCAAACCTAACATAACAACTACCTATACACTTGTTTCAATGTATCAAGGATGTACCTTATCGGATGCCGTTCAAGTAAAAGTACTAAAACAAGCTTTGGATGCTGTAACTAGTTTTAGTCCGAATGGAGATGGCATTAATGATACTTGGTTAGTTCCATATTTAGAAGATTACCCAAATTGTGAAGTGAAAATTTATACACGTTGGGGTCAACCAGTGTTTGAAACTACAGGGTATTCCTATAAAAAATCGTGGGATGGTACTTATAATGGAAATGTGGTGGATGAAGGTGTCTATTTTTATATTATTCATTTGAGAGATTCGTTTAATAATGCTCCAATGCAGGGCACAGTAACTGTTATCCGATGAAAAAGTTCTGGACTTGTATCTTTTTTCTGGTTACGGTTTTGCTGGTAAATGCACAGCAGGAAACGCAATATTCGCAATGGATGTGGAATCATTTTGCATATAATCCTGCGATAGCTGGGATACAAAATTGCTCGAAAGTTAAGACAATGAGTCGTTTGCAATGGGTGGGATTTGAGGGTGCACCTATAAGTAATATGATCACTTTTACTACACCCATAAAAACAAAACGTACCCAAATGTTTAGTCCTCGTCAAGGTTTTGGGGTTAAATTTGAGCGCGATGTCATTGGTCCGTTTACAAGTAATGGTTTGTCGTTTACCTATGCGGTACATTTTAATTTTACACAAGCAACACGTATTTCCTTTGGGGTGAATGTAGGTGCAAGGCAGATGACATTTTCTAATAGAAATATCACGACATTTCAAGCAGACCCAGCCACCCAAAAAAGTAGTACATTTTATGCCCCAATTGCGTGTTTTGGGACTTGGTGGGATGGAAAAAATTATTTTGTAGGATTAAGTTTGGATCAATTAAGCGTTTCTAAATGGACAGGTATGGGTGTAGAATCTTATTATCGTTTGCATTATAATTTATCGAGTGGGTTTCGTTATGCAATTAATGAGAAATACACAATTGTTCCTAATTTATTAGTTAAAAAAACCGTAAATTCTCCTATGTCTATTGATTTGAATGCCTTTTTAGATTTTAAAGACGCCTTTAAGATTGGACTTGGTATCCGAAATAACGAGTCTTTTATTGGTATGATGCAAGTGCGATTTAAAGACCAATTTGCATTTGGGTATTCGGTAGATTTTATAAGTTCCAAAATAAATACGGTGGCATTATTGACACACGAATTATCCTTTCATTATTCTTCCTGTGAAACAAGACCAACCGATAAACTATCTTGTCCTTTGTTTTAGGGTACATGCATCTTGAGTTTCTAAAAATTTAGTGTTTAAAACTATTACGTAGTGCAAGGATAAACGTGCTTCTAATTACGATATTTGTTAGTCACGTAAACCACACAACTAACTAGTATGAAAAACACCTGTATCGTCTTTTTTACCACTTGTCTGCTTTTAGTAGGCTGTGTCCCAATGAAAAAATACAATGATGTAAAAGATAAAGCACGTTTGTGTGAAGAAGAATTGAATGCATTGAAGGATAAAGCAATCAATTTTGAAACAAAATCAAATGAGTTAGGCGCAACATTAAATGTTTTACAGAAAGAAGCTACGCAATTGAAATTAGACACTACTAATTTAGGCGAGTTATTGCGTGATCTACGAACAAAATTTGGAAAATTAGAAGAGCAAAATAAAGCATACGAAAAACGCATTGAAAATGATCGTGCAACGATTTCTAAAAGTGCTGGAAGTATGCAAGCAGAAATGGATGCGAAGAGCATCGAATTGCAACGTAAACAAGACGTGCTTAAAGAATTAGAAGAGGAGTTGAGAGAAAAACAACGTTTATTAGCAGATCGTGAGAAGCGCGTGAATGAATTGGAAGAGATGATGCAACGCAAAGACGATGCAATTAAGATGTTACAAAAAAAGGTTGCTGATGCTTTATTGGCGTATAAAAATCGTGGGTTAACAGTGGTTAACAAAAATGGTAAAATTTATGTGAGTTTGGAGGCTAAATTGTTGTTTAAGACAGGAAGTACAGAGGTGGAGACAGAAGGTAAAACAGCGTTGATTGATTTGGCTAAAGTGTTAGAAAATGAAAAAGAATTAGAGATCATCGTGGAAGGGCATACCGATAGTGATAAAATGACACGTGCTGGTCATCCTAAAAACAACTGGGAATTGTCTGTTTTGCGTGCAACTTCAGTGGTTGAAATCATGACTGGAAATACGGCTATTAGTCCAACTATTTTAATGGCTGCAGGACGCGGTGAATTCCATCCGGTAGACGAAGTAGACAAAGCAAAAAATCGTCGTATTGATATTATTATTTCTCCGAATTTGAATCCGTTGTATGAGTTGATTAGTAAGTAGTCTTCGACTACGCTCAGACTGACTTAGAAAATTCCATTTAAACATATTCCAATGCAAGACATATTCGATAAATTTCAGATCACAGAGCTTATAAATTCCTATACCATTCATTTAGATATTGAACGCATCGATGTATGCCGCGATTTGTTTATCGAAGATGGAAAATTGGAATTACGCATTGGAAAAGCAAAAGGAAAAGAAGAAATTGAGGCGTTATTATCTAAAATAGTTGAGTTTACCCGTGGTAAGCGCCACTTTATAACGAATACATTAGTTGATTTGCACGAAGGTGGAGCGTATGCACAAAGTTATTTGTTGGTCGTTGATGCAATTGAGTCTACGAAGACAATCATGACTGGTGTTTACCACGATACGTTTGTAAAGGAAAACGGTGTTTGGAGGATACATACCCGTAAGTTGGTAGTTGACTTGAGTTTTTAAAGTATAATATCAATACAACCATTTAGATCGGAAGGTATCGTAACCGTTGATACCTATTTTGAATCGAAACGAATGTGGTGCATGCGTAGAATTTGCACTGATTAAATACACGCCAAATTTTAATAGGTCTCTCCGAATTCTGAATTTTCTTTCCACACCTACATATATTTCTGTTTGTAAAAATTGCGTATTTGGGATTGTAAGAATACCGCCCCCAACAGACTCCTCTAATTTTAATTTATTAATTCCCCAGATTTTATTTAAAAAGAATCCATTGAAATGGTGAATTGCGTTGCATTGCAAGTAAGCTGCAGAAGAATTCATGTTAGTATCTAAGGATTGCATGGAGTTGGTAGGATTTGAAAAGAAGAAATTATCCGAGGTTCTAAAATATTTATGCTCGATTACACGTAAATCTTTTTTATATAAAAATTGCCCAAACGTAAGTTTGAAAAAGAAATCTCCGAAGGTTCTCAATTTACGTTCATCTGCTACTCGAAATTCTAAAAAGCCAAAATTGGATTGTCCACCAAAAAGGGAAGGAATTCCTAAGTTAAATTTTGCTGCAACGGTTGGCCATTTGGAACCAATAACTACTTTCCGATTATTTTTGATGAGGTATTTTTGTTGGTGGTGGTATTCAAAATCGGTAGTCAATAAATTTATTTTATAGCCTTCAAATGGGGTAGGTTTAGCGAATGTTCCAAAACCATCCACCCAAGCAGGGTATTTGATGCCTTCGATGGAACTTCGATTAGAATATAAAAAAGAATTTTCTAGGTAGAGTCCGTTTAAAATTTCCATGCGGTGGGTCAGTTCCAATTTTTGATTTCTAACACGATTCCCTGGACCCCAAGTTCCAACGATACTTTGGTAACTATTAATGAAATCGTACATATCTCCTCCTTTGACTTGGATGCGTGATGCGCGATTTGGATTATACAGATAGGCAAGTGTTAGTTCCCCTTTTACATCGTGGTTTGAAAAGCCATAATCTATCAATGGTTCAATGTTAAAACCTTTCCCGTTTTTGAACTTCTTATTATATTTTACAAAAAAACGATGTCTGTAACCACCAACACCAAGCGGAATAATTTGCGTAGCCAATGAACTAATCCACAAGTTGTTTCCTTTATACGTATTTTTAAACCCTACCCCATACCAAAGTATATCCATAAAAGATACTGCATTATAAACGCTGTCTTTTCGGAGTAAAAACGTATCGGAATGTTGTACTTGAAATATACTATCTTGTTTAGCAAAAAACACACTATCCCTAATTGTTAGTTGTATTGGACGGATAGAATCCCAATACGTTTTATTTTGTGTTAGAGCCTTCTCTTCATAGATTACTGGTTCTAACCAAAATTTAGTTGGTTTTTCATCCGTCTGTTTTGTGAAGTTGGAATAATTAACCCGTGAATTACCAAAAACAAGACTTTTTCCTTCGTTGGTGATGTAATTAAATTCGCGTTGCGTCGGAAATAAAAACGAATCTTTTAGTTCGTATTTCCCTTTGATTTCCATAGACTTGAAGAATGGTAAAGCATTACTATTGACGATTAAATCATAGGATTCTAATGTAAATGTGTTGTCGATAATCCATAATCGGCCTTGAAATAATGCTTCGTTATCAAAAATAGGGTCTATGCGAATTTCGTATACCGTCTGATTCAAAGTATTGATAGTGACATTTTCTAGGTAAAACGCGTAATAAAGAAATGCGTTTGCATTTAAAGGAGAAATGATTGGACGTTCACAAATACTTGGAGCGTGAATTAAGTTCGTGTAAAGATTTATATCGGATTCTTTATATCCTTTAATAAATACAAATGGGTTTACACTTATGGAAAAATTTGGCATAATGGATTCATCTCCCATCATGTTAGGTCGGGATTCGCTGCCTTCGGATCCCATTACAAAAAGAATATCTTCGGCGTATTTCAAATAGCCATGGAATATGTCTTTATAGTTACCATTCGCTTTATAGTAACTCGTAGCATTCCATTCTAATTGATCAATACGTTTGGTTTCTTTTCCATCTTTCTTAATGGTGTCATCTATTTCTTTATCCAAAGTAGTAAAACAATAGGTTTCGACCGAATAATTTTTTAATTGCTCTTCGTAAAATTCCCGTTGTGCAATCACTTTTTTCATGACTTCTTTCCCCCGTTGCTTTTTGGATTTAAGTATAATGTGTACTTCCTCCATTTCTTTTTCTCGTTCAGTAGTGGTCACCTGTGCTTGTGTGAAAGCAGCATGAACTAGAAACACTATAAGTAGAGAAAGAAATTTCAACGCGTGTAATTTTTAGCGAAAATATACTTTTTCGTTTAGTTAATGGAGCGATTAATAATATTAAACGTATAAATAGGATATTTTCTTACATTTATGGTGACTTTAATCTTTCGCTTTCATATTTGAAATTAAATTTAACCATAGCGCAATTTACATCTGCCATACAGGCAAATCAAGTTATAGGATCTTATACCGATATATTACATCGTGTTGCTTATGATACCCGTAAATTGTCGGATACACAAAACACCGTTTTTTTTGCTTTACCTGGAAAATTTAGAGATGGTTCTACCTACATTACAGATGCATACCATAAAGGTGTTCGCGTATTTGTGGTAAATTCCATTGTCGGAATAGAAAAATTTTCGGATGTGTGTTTTTTAGTGGTGGATTCGCCTTTAAAATCCTTACAAAATCTTGCTAAATTGCATCGGATGCACTATACAATTCCGGTAATAATTATTTCTGGAAGTGTCGGAAAAACAATGGTTAAAGAGTGGCTATACCACTTACTTTCATCTACTAAAAAAATAGTTAGAAGTCCAAAAAGTTTTAATTCTCAATTGGGTGTTGCACTTTCTTTGTTAGAGATTAACGACACACATGAATTGGCATTAATAGAAGCTGGTATTTCTGCACCAAATGAGATGCAAACCTTGGTAGAAATGATCCAGCCTACGTTTGGAGTTTTCACCGCATTCGGTCGTGCACATGCACACAACTTTGAATCGAAAGAACAACATTTGATGGAAAAGTTACACGCTTTTTTAAGCTGTGAAAAGACGTGGGTTTCAAAAGATATTTTATTGAATAATAATCAATTAAAAACGATAAATGGCATTTCAGATTCTGCTAATTCAACGAAAGAATTAGTAGAATTAATTCCTTTTAATGACTCTGTAAGTAAGCGAAATTTAGCGTTGGTTATTTCGGTTGCATCTCATTTTGAAAAAAATAATGAATTGCTAAAAGAACGCATTAAAACGTTGCCCCGTTTGGCCTTACGCATGGAAACATTTGAGGGAATCAATCATACGACTATCATCAATGATTCGTATAATTTAGATTTAGACGCCTTGGTGCAATCGTTGGAGTATCAACTAAGTATTTCGTCCGATAAAAAACGCATTGCAATCATTGCTACTACTGGTTTTACGGAGACACAAATTACGGAAGTTAAAGCCTTGGTTGCGACTTTCTATTTGGATGCTGTATATTATTTAGATAATGAAACCGAAGTTCCGATTTCCGAAATTTCTCATGCAACGGTTTTGTTAAAAGGGACACGTTCGGCGCAACTCCAAAAATTGGTTCGTTTGTTTCAATTGAAAAAGCATAAAACAACCTTAGAAATAGATTTATCTGCTGTAAAGCATAATGTAGACGTGTATCGTTCATACATACCACCTTCGTGTTTAGTATTAGCGATGGTGAAAGCTTCTTCGTATGGTTCAGGTGCTGTAAAAATAGCACAATACCTCCAAAAAAACGGCGTTAATTATTTAGGCGTAGCCTATGCAGATGAGGGAGTAGAATTGCGTAAAAATGGGATAACTGTTCCCATTTTAGTCATGAATGCGGAAGAAGATGGTTTTGATGATATTATTCAGTATCAATTAGAACCAGCAATTTATTCCTTTAAGATGCTGGATGATTTTATTAAGGCCTTGATTCGGGAAGGGATTGAAAATTATCCGGTGCATCTAAAGTTTGATACAGGGATGCGCCGTTTAGGGTTTGAAGAACGTGATTTAGATGAACTTATTGCTATTTTACAAACACAACCTGAAATAAAATTACAAAGTGTGTATAGTCATTTTGCAGATGCGGATAATGCACAAAATCGTTCCTTTACACTCGGTCAAATCGAAAAATTCAACGAAATTATTCGTTATTTAGATGTTGCTATTTCTTATCCATATATCAAGCATATCGCAAATTCTGAAGCAATTGCAAATTATCCTTCTGCACATTTAGATATGGTTCGTTTGGGTATAGGCATGTATGGGTATAGTTCGAATGCGCAGGTACAAGCGTCTTTACAGGCAGCTGTAGCTTGGAAAAGTGTTGTTTCGCAGGTTAAAACAATTTCTTCTGGAGAATCTGTTGGGTATGGATGTACTTTCGTTGCGCAACAACCGATGAAAATTGCTGTAATTCCTGTAGGGTACGCGGATGGCTTCCGAAGAATGTTGAGTAATGGAGTAGGATCCGTGGTAATTCACGGAGAATTTTGTTCTGTAGTTGGCAATGTGTGTATGGATATGATTATGGTGGATGTAACTTCAATACTGGTGAATGAAGGAGATGGGGTTGAAATCATAGGCGAAAACCAATCGTTATCCGCCTATGCCCAAAAAATGAATACGATACCGTATGAAGTGTTGACGTCTATTTCTTCACGCGTACATCGGGTGTACGTGGAATCGTAATTTTATTTATCCAACAATTCCAATCCTAAATGGGTTCCTTCGGTATGTAGAATATGTTCTGCTTGTTCGATTTCTTCTAAAGGACCTTTTACAATCACTAAAAAACGTCCTTCTTTAATGTGTTCTTCGTATTTCACAATGCTGTCATTTTTGAATCCTGCGGCAGTTAATACACTAAAAATTCCTGTTCCAACCACCCCAATTTCTAATCCGGCAATTGCACCAACCAAAGCACCAGCCCCAAACAGGAATCCTAGTCCTGGAATCGCGAAAACCCCAATTCCTGAAAGTAATCCTAAGGTGGACGTAGCAACAACCCCAATGGCAGTTGTTTTGATACGCATATCTGTAACGGATTTCACATGTACATGATCATCGATTATTTCAGCTTGACCAATCAAGGAAGTATGTTCCATGTTGAATCCTGCTTCTTTTAATTTTCCTAAAGCTTCCACCGCTTTTTCGTGGTTATCGTATATTGCAACTTGAGATCTCATTGTAGTATAAATTTATATATTACAAAGCTAAGAAAGGGTGGAGGATTAAAATGTGATGTAGGTCAGTTATTCTGTATTATTGTAATATACATTGATTATTTATTATTATTAAACTCAAAAATTTATATATATCAATTAGTAAATAATCAGATTATAATTTCCCTCTTCATTCTTTATCCCTTACCTTTGTATGGTATGGAACAACAATTAAGACCAATTACCGACTGGTTACCGATCACCAAACAGGAAGTTGAAAAACGTGGATGGGACGATGTAGATGTCGTGCTGATTTCTGGGGATGCCTATGTGGATCATCCTGCTTTTGGAACGGCTGTGATAGGTCGAATCATTGAAGATGAAGGTTTTCGTATTGCGATTGTAGCGCAACCGAACTGGAAAGATGATTTACGCGATTTCAAAAAGTTTGGGAAACCGAAGTATTTCTTTGGGGTAACTGCTGGATGTATGGATTCCATGGTGAACCATTACACAGCAAATAAACGTTTGCGTTCTACCGATGCTTATACACCTGGAGGCGAAGCTGGGTATCGTCCAGATTATGCGACGATTGTATATTCCAATATTTTGAAAGAATTATACCCAGATGTTCCAGTTTTAATCGGTGGTATCGAAGCGTCGTTACGCCGTGTGACGCACTACGATTATTGGAAAGACCAGTTGATGCCATCCATTTTGGTGGATTCCAAAGCAGACATGTTGGTGTACGGGATGGGCGAACAACCTTTGCGCGAAATGCTCCGTTTGGTGAAAAAAGGCGTTCCATTTTCTTCTTTAAAGACCTTGAAGCAAATTGCATTTTTACAACTGAAAGAAGAAGAATTACCGAAAAATAAACAATGGGAAACGGTTGAATTGGCGAGTCATGAAATCTGTTTAGAAGATAAAATCAAGTATGCGGCGAACTTCAAAATCGTGGAAGTTGAGTCGAACAAATGGGAAGCGAACCGTATTATTCAACACGTTGGTAATCAAACGTTGGTAATCAATCCTCCATACAAAACCATGGAAGAAAAGGAAATTGATAAATCCTTTGACTTACCGTATACGCGTATGCCGCATCCAAAATATAAAAAGCGTGGCGCTATTCCTGCGTACGATATGATTAAGTTCTCCATCAACATGCACCGAGGATGCTTCGGTGGCTGTAGTTTCTGCACCATTTCTGCGCATCAAGGTAAATTTATTGCTTCACGTAGTGAGAAATCGATTTTGAAAGAATTGGAAGAAGTAACGAAACACCCTGAATTTAGAGGATATATTTCGGATTTAGGTGGACCTTCGGCGAATATGTACAAAATGAAAGGGAAGGATGAAGCAATTTGTAATCGTTGTTCCAGTCCAAGTTGTATACATCCTGTAATTTGTTCGAATCTAGACACTTCGCATAAACCGATGACAGAATTGTACAAAAAAGTAGACCAACATCCAAAAGTGAAGAAAGCATTTATTGGTTCGGGGATACGATATGATTTATTGGTAGACGACTTCAATAAAAATAACGAAGATGGTAACCACGACGAATACATTGAACAAGTAGTAAAACACCATATTTCTGGAAGATTGAAAGTCGCACCAGAACATACATCCGATGCAACATTAAGGGTAATGCGTAAACCTTCGTTTTCGTATTTCCATAAATTCAAGGAAAAATACGATGCGATTTCTGCGAAACACAATTTAAATCAACCATTGATTCCGTATTTCATTTCTTCGCATCCAGGTTGTGAGGAAGAAGATATGGCGAATTTGGCTGCAGAAACAAAAGATATGGGTTTTCAATTGGAACAAGTACAAGACTTTACACCAACGCCAATGACAGTAGCGGAAGTTATTTATTATTCCGGCGTGCACCCTTATACCTTGAAGCCAATTAAAACCGTTAAAACCAAGGAGGAAAAATTGAATCAAAATCGTTTTTTCTTTTGGTACAAACGTGAAAATAGGGATTGGATTAAAAACCGTTTACAGAAAGCTAACCGTCCAGATTTAGCTGAAAAGTTATTGGGATCTGAAAATCATAAACAACCGAAGAAACAGGTTCCAGAATGGTTAGCGAAACGTAGGAAACGTTAAAACCAAACCGTAATATTTCCAGTTAATACAAATGCGTTATTTTTATTGGTGGATTGTTGGTTTGTAAACATTGGGTATTGGGTGTAAAATTGTCGTGCGTCGATGCGAAAAAGTGCATGCTCTTGAATAGTAACATTATAACAAAGTCCTGTACTTAATATTCCTACTTTTTCATTTTTTAGTTGATTAATAATCATACAATTTTGCGGATCGTTAAAGTATTCGATACGTCCTGCAAGGTTTTGTTTTTCTGAAAATTTCCATTTTGCTGAAAGATTCGCTTGCCACCAAAATGCGTGTTTTCGGTTTGAAAATTCTTGCACCCCCGCATACATACAAGTAATAAAATTTAATTTTTTAGTTGGAGAAGAAATCCAGTACAAATCCGAAAAATAGCGCATCCGAAAAGATGGATTTATTACACTACGTTCATCTCCAACATAGGTATTCCAATTAATTAAGTGCGATTCATTGGGTCGAAATTCTAGTTGCGTAGCAAATGATTTGCCGGAATTTTGGTCCGTTATTTGTTGCCAACCATTTAAAATATAGGTGTATAGATTCCATTTTGAAGTTAAAGGAATACTTACTTTTAATCCCGTTAAGTAATAGGGTACATTTTCTGCTGATAAACTGCGTGTATACATAAAGTGATCTTTGGAGATAGCACTTTCATTCGTAAATGGAGAACCTAGGATTCCGGATTCCAGCCAAATATTTCTTTTTTTAGATAAACAAATCCCAACAGATGCTTCTACTAAATTTTTAAATAATCCTTTTTCGTTGGAATAATTAGCATTCATATAAGTACCAAAGCCCGGAACAAAGCGCGCTCTAACGCGTGAATCGGTATAACGTAAGTCTAAATAGGCAAGATTTATAGAAAAATCATTGTGATTAGCAGCTGAAACTAAATATGGGATAGTTCCATCTTTTGGTTGGTTAAAACCAAAGGAATAATAGGTGTCTAGGTAACCACCAATCGTCACATTTTTAATTTTTTCACCGCCAAGAGTATCCATTAAGCCGGTATTAGTTACTTGACTAAACAGGAATTGTGATATAAACAGGAATGGTAGTAATATTTGTAATTTTCTCATGATTCAAATGTAAATAATTAAATAATAAGTTATATCTAAATTTTTTTCAGCACCAAAATAAGAATTTATTAACACCTATTACTCAAAACTTTATCCATTCATTTTTAGGAAACATCCATGATTTTGAAATATCTTCGTAGCATCAAAAACAGGTATTATGGTTACAATGACGGAAGATGCAATCAAACAACAGATTGCGGAATTAAAAACAAAATTAACAGGAAATTTATTCGAAGATGGTGAAACCATGCAAGCCATCTATGAATTGAAAAAACATTTAAATCCAGCAATTGAATTCAACCCATCAGTGGAAGAGGACGAGGATGGTTGTCTTTATTGTGGAAGCTAATTCTAAAATATCTTCAAATTTCAAAAGGTGTTTCGGTTTTTCGAACACCTTTTTTGTTTTACACACATTTTTATCTTGAAAATATTCATTCTTACACAAATTATTTTTCAGATTTGCCTGTATCTTTGAATTATGAAAAGTGCAATCGCCTCTAGCAAATTTGGAATTTGGATACAAAGTAAATCGAAATACTACAAGAATAAATATGTAGTAACACTTTTCATTTTTTCATTTTACGGAATGTTTTTGGATGATGTAGATATTTTTACTATCATTTCGCAAAACATAAAATTAAGTAATATGAAAGAAGAAAAAGCGTTAGTGGAAGCAAAATTAGCGAAGACTAAAAACACCCTAGCTAAATTGCGCTACACTTCCGAATTAGAGGCTTATGCACGTGAAAATAAGCTTTTCAAAAAAGAGGACGAAGATATTTTTATAATTACCTATAAGTAATTAATCTTCTGTTCGATACGGGGAACATAAAAATAAATTACCCCGTTGTGCATAAAAAGCGTCCTCCGCTACATTATGAATTTGTATTCCTGGAAAATAATACATGGCAATTTGGAGGTAATTATATTTATATTTTGCCATCTGCATAGCACCTTCTTGACACAAACCTACGCCGTGTCCGTATCCTCTTCCTCGAATTAAGACCTCTTTTCCATCCAAGAAATTGCTGAAGTAGGTGGATTTTAATTTAAATTCTTGACGGATATCGCGTAGCGGAATTCCTAAAATAGGATGGTGGTAAAAAGCTAAGCGTTCTGTTTGTGTGAAGTTAAAAACCAATGGACCTAAAATCGAATCATCGATCGGATAATTATACCGCTTTATTAAAAAATCTGCCCATTGTTGTTTTGGAATACGCTTTTCCCATGTTGCTTGTTTTGTATAGATACAAAATGTATCTTTAAATGTGTTTAGATACTCTACCCGATTGTTCCAAATGTAGTCTGCTTCACTGGTTTGTCCGCCACAATTCGCATGAAAATATGCATCCACTAAATTCCCGCGTTCATCTTCCATCACCACATTTTCGGTTGCTTTTACTGCTTTTTCAATATCCGGTGTAAAACGCAGTTTGTAATGGTATGCTTGACAGTGCACGCGGTCACATAAGTTGAATCCTTCTTTGGTGTGTTTGGAAAGATATTTTAACGCATACGTACGACTCATTAACGCTTGCACTTTGTAATACTCAATTTCTTTTCCGGCCCCTCCTTCAGACTCAACAACACCAGCTAAATAATTATTGAAATTCACCACATTGACTAATGTCAGTCCATTTAATCCTGGTATAATTTCAAAATCATCTTGATATTTTCGGGTTTTAACAGTTGGTATCGTCGGTGTAAGTTCAATACTTGCATTTTCTTCGTTGGCGATTAGTGAAATTTTATCAAAAATTCCTTGCGAAATAATTCCGATAAATAATTCTAAACGTTTATCTGTAGTTTGTTGAATTTCAATATATCCCTCGTTTATGAGTTCTCCCACATAAGATGTATCGGCGAAAACACTGTAATTAGTTCCGTCATGTGCAAATACAATCCTTTGAATATTATTATCACGGTAAACGCCGATACGAATTTGTTGTCCAAACGAAATCAGCGAAAGAAAACAAAGAAAAATAAATGTAAATAGTGCTTTCACGCGACAAAAATACAAGAATTTCTTGGCTTGAATTCACTTTTAGGAAATGTTCTATCGGTGAATATTTCTATACTTTCGCAACGAACAACACCTCTTTTTAGAAAAAAAAATAAAAAGTTATTTATTTTACCTTGTAAATTCAGCAATTAATATATTTTTGCCAAAGATTAAGCATTCAACAATAAATAATAGGAAATTTTTAGATTATGTCGAAAAAACGTGCGATAGTTAGTTATGACAAGCTTTCAGAAGACATGAAAGACCGATTAGAAGATGCATTTCCAGACGGATTTGGTGGTGGTATGACGCAAATCAAAACACCTACAGGAGAAACATTAGATGCGCTTTTATGGGAAACAGATGAAATTATTTACTTGATTAAATTAAATAAAGTAAATAAAAAACCGGTAGTTATTCCACAAGAGGAGGATGAGGAAGAAGAGGACGACATCGATGATATTGAAGAGGAAGAAGTAAAAGTAGAAGAAGCAGAGGATGTAGCGGATGACGAAGAAGAAGACTTCGACGCGCCAGTAGATGACGAAGAAGATTCAGAAGAAGACTAATTTTACTAAATCATAAAGTAAAGCTACCTCATTTTGAAGTGGCTTTTTTTGTGTTCATAAATTAAAATACGAAAAAATTACTTTTTTAGCAAGAGTCTAGATGTTCTTTGTTGTGTTTAATTTTAAGTAACAAACTTGAAAATTAGCATGAGTCTTCAACATCAGATAGCATTAACCTTACTTACTGGCGGAGGAAAGAAGAAAATCCGAAAAATTTTAGCGCATTTTGAGGATAGTACCGAATTTTTTAAAGCAAGCAAACATCGTTTAAAAACAATTCCAGGAATTGGAGAGAAATTTTTACAGCAATTAGATCGAAATACCGCCCTTCGCGAAGCTGAAAAATACACGAAGTATTTTGACCAACATCGGATCGAAACCTTATTTTATAAAGACGATACATTTCCCTATCGCTTGAATCAGTGCGACGACGCTCCTGTTTTGATGTATAAGACTGGTAAAATGGCGTGTAACGCGCTAAGGGTGGTTTCAGTTGTTGGAACACGAAATGCAAGCAGTTATGGCCGAAAAATATGTGAAGAATTATTACATTCTTTCGTAGGTAAAGATATAGTTGTAGTTAGTGGTTTGGCATATGGAATAGACATTTATGCACACAAATTATGCACAGAATTAGGAATACAAACGATAGGCTTACTCGGACATGGGTTAGATCGTATTTACCCACAAGCACATACACCGATTGCGCAAAAAATGCTCGAAAATGGAGGTTTACTTACGGAATTTCTACCTGGAAGTAAACCAGATCGGGAAAATTTTCCAATGCGTAATCGAATAGTTGCGGGAATGTGTGATGCAACCATAGTCATTGAAAGCGGCGAACGCGGTGGGTCATTAATCACTGCTGAGTTAGCCAATGACTATGCACGCGACGTATTTGCTTTTCCAGGCGATATCACGCGTGAATACTCCAAAGGGTGTAATTATCTCATCCAAAAAAATAAAGCACATCTAATTACGTCCTCGGATGATTTTTTTGACATGATGGATTGGAAGGACACTCCCAAAATAGAAAATAAACAATTACAACTCTATGCGGATCTTGACGAAAATGAAGAAAAGATTGTTGCCTTATTAAAAGAAAGTCAGGAAGTCAGTTTGGATGTGCTGGCAATCAAAACCGAAATTCCAGTGCGCTTGATCAGTGGCATTTTATTGGGGTTGGAATTAAAGGGGTTGGTGAAAGCGTTACCTGGGAAAAGGTTTCGTTTGTAAGCTCCCAATCCCCAATTCATCACTCATAATTACTAATTAATATCACCCCTTCACCAACTCAATCACCGTTATCTCTGGTAATATTCCAACTCTTCCAGGAAAACCTAAAAATCCAAATCCTCTGTTTACATAAATGTGCTGGTCATCTTTTGGATACAATCCAGCCCATTGTGGGTAAATGTATTTCACAGGACTCCATTTAATTCCTGGGATTTCAATACCAAATTGCATTCCATGTGTATGTCCTGCTAGTGTTAAGTGTACTTTTTTAGGATGAGGTATTGTTACTGCCTCCCAATGGGATGGATCGTGGGATAACAATACTTTAAACATAGAATCTTCAATAGGTGCAATTGCTTTATCCAAATCTCCATGTTTGACAAAGCCGCGTTTGCCCCAGTTCTCCACACCAATCAATGCGATTTTTTCTCCGTCTTTTTCGAGGTGTAAACTTTCATTCAATAGTAAACGGAACCCAATTTTACCGTGCACCTCTTTTAAATCTTGTAAGTTTTTCGTTTTTGCTTCTTCGGAAGGCCATTGCACATAATCGCCATAGTCATGATTACCCAAGATGGAAAACTTCCCATGTGGCGCATCTAATTGCGAAAAATATTCAATCCAAGGATCCATTTCAGTAGCCACATTGTTTACTAAGTCGCCTGTAAATACTAAAATGTCACTTTTTTGCACATTGGCAAGGTCAATTCCACGTCTAACTGCTGCAACATCGTCCAAGGAACCCGAGTGAATATCGGAAAGTTGTGTAATTTTAAATCCGTGAAACGCTTCTGGTAAATCTTTAAAGGCTATTTTCACTTTGTGCACGCGGTAGTCGTATTTTCCTTTGATCATCCCCCAAGCGGTACCTACCAATGGAATCGCTGCTAAACCAAGTGCCACTTGACTCACAAATTTTCTTCGACCCCACATGCGAAGGTCTTCTGAGCCAACTACATGACGCATTTTTTGAATGCCCACATATCCACCTTGAATCAAACGAACAATGTCTTCAATCAATAAAAATGGAGTCACGATAATTTTTGGTGCAAGGGATAATATTGCTAATCCCATAATATAACTTCCACCTTTTGGAGGACCACCCGCAAGTTTGCCAGAGGCACCCACGTAGATAATGATGACCATCAATACAAGATCAAACAACCAATAGGCATAGTTTATATAAACGGCTTTTGGTCCTGTAAAAACCGTTTTCATTGCTTGAAAAACATATAAATCAACCAATAACCAAATAGCAATAAAAATCAAAAAGCGGAAAATCATAGGTATATCTTATTAAGAATGATTAAAGATAAGAAAAGGAAAAGGAGCATTAGTAATAAAATCGATGAATTAGGAAATATAGTGGATGGAGGTGAATTATAAAACAAAAAATGGTCGCGAATTTCGCGACCATAACTTTTATAAATTCAAAGATTTTAGTTCTTTACCAATCCTATCTTGGCGTCTCCTTCTTCCACTAAATCCACCACTAATGCTTCGCCGTCAAAGGAACCAAATGAAATTTCTGTAGCCAATACTTCATTACACACATACTCTTCGTTTTGGGCAATTGCCACTTGAATTTCACTTGCACATTCTATTGTCAAACGAATTTTATCTGTTACTTCCAAACCTGAATCTTTACGTAAGTTTTGTACGCGATTTACTAACTCACGTGCAATTCCTTCGGATTTCAATTCTTCTGAAATTGTAATATCTAAAGCAACGGTTAAGCCTCCTTCGGTACTTACCAACCATCCTGGGATGTCTTGTGCTAAGATTTCAAAGTCGTTCAAGTCTAATACGATGTTTTCTCCATTGATGTCGCCTGACCAACCTTGGTTTTTCTCCACATTAGCAATGTCATCTGCAGTCATTTTACCAACTAACGCAGCGATAGACTTCATTTGTTTACCGTATTTCGGACCTATCGTTTTGAAGTTTGGTTTGATACTTTTTACCAAGACACCACTTCCTTCTTCTAACAAACGTAACTCTTTCACATTCACTTCCGATAAGATTAAGTCTTTCACATGGGTAATGTTGTCCGAGAATGTTTGGTTCAAGGTAGGAACCATGATTGTTTGAAGCGGCTGACGCACACGAATACGTTCTTTCTTACGAATACCTAAGACCAAGGAAGAAACACGTTGCGCGATATCCATTTGTGCTTCTAGTGCTGAGTCAATCAATGCAGGATTCACGTTTGGGAAATCTGCTAAGTGCACCGAAATCACATCGTGACGTTTCGTAACCGCATTTAAATCGCTAAACAATTGATCCATAAAGAATGGTGCAATTGGTGCGCCCAAAATAGCTACTGTTTCTAAACAGGTATACAATGTTTGGTATGCAGATAATTTATCTTTGGAATCATCGCTTTTCCAGAATCTTCTACGACACAAACGTACATACCAGTTGGATAATTGATCCGTTATGAAATCTTGAATCAAACGACCCGCTTTGGTAGGTTCGAATGTTTCGTATGCTTCGTCTACATTTTGAATCAAGGAATGTAATTGCGAAATAATCCAACGGTCAATTTCTGGTCGCTCGTTGATGTCTAAATCTGCTGCAGCATAATCGAATCCATCGATGTTTGCATAAAGCGTAAAGAAAGAATACGTGTTATACAACGTTCCGAAAAATTTACGTTGCACTTCTGTAATTCCATCTAAGTCAAATTTCAAGTTGTCCCAAGGCTGTGCATTGGTAATCATGTACCAACGTGTAGCATCCGGACCAAATTTATCTAAAGTCGTAAATGGGTCAACCGCATTTCCTAAACGTTTCGACATTTTTTGACCGTTTTTGTCTAATACTAATCCATTAGATATAACGTTTTTGTATGCTACTTTATCGAATACCATTGTCGCAATTGCATGCAATGTATAGAACCAGCCACGTGTTTGATCGACTCCTTCTGCAATAAAGTCGGCTGGGAAACTCGCGTGATTATCGATATATTCTTTGTTTTCAAATGGATAGTGCCATTGTGCATACGGCATTGAACCAGAATCAAACCAAACGTCGATTAAGTCTGCTTCGCGTTGCATAGGTTTACCAGTCGCAGAAACTAAGGTAATCGTATCTACATAGTTTTTATGTAAATCGATTTTCGCATAGTTTTTAGTCGACATATCGCCAACAACGAAGTCTGCCAATGGGTTTGTTGCCATTACACCCGCTTGTACTGCTTTATCGCATTCGTTTTTCAATTGCTCTACCGAAGAAATGATGATTCGTTCATCGCCTTCTTTTGTCGACCAAATTGGAATTGGGATACCCCAATAACGCGATCTAGAAAGGTTCCAATCATTTAAGTTTTCCAACCATTTTCCAAAACGTCCAGTTCCAGTTGATTCTGGTTTCCAGTTGATCGTTTTGTTTAATTCCATCATACGTTCTTTCGCAGCCGTTGCTTTGATGAACCAAGAATCTAATGGGTAATACAATACTGGTTTGTCCGTTCTCCAACAGTGTGGGTAACTGTGTTCGTATTTCGCTACCGCAAATGCTTTATTTTCTTCTTTCAATAAGATTGCAATCTGAACATCTGCAGAACGTTCAGGTGCTTCTCCATCGTTGTAATATTCGTTTTTCACGTACATTCCTGCAAAAGGACCAACTTCTGGACGGAATTTACCTTGTAAATCTACCAAAGGAACTAAGTTACCATGTGCGTCTTTTACCAACATACCTGGTACACCTGCATCTGCAGCTACGCGCGCATCGTCCGCACCAAACGTAGGCGCAATGTGCACGATACCCGTACCATCGGAAGTTGTTACGAAATCACCACTGATTACTCTAAATGCTTCTTCTGGTGTTTCATCTGGCAATACGAATGGTATTAATTGCTCATATTTAATACCAACTAAGTCTGTACCCAAACATTCTCCTGCAACGAAGAACGGAATGGTTTTATCTCCTTGTTTGTATGCTGATAATTCTTCACCAGAAGTTACTGCGGTAAATCCTTTTCCGAATTGGTAACCTACCAAGTTTTTTGCTAAAATAACGTTGATTGGTTCGAAGGTATATTGGTTGAAGGATTTCACCAAAACGTATTCAATTTTTGGACCAACACACAAAGCGGTATTAGATGGCAAAGTCCAAGGGGTTGTAGTCCATGCCAAAAAATGCACATTTGCAACACCAAACGGTGTTTTTTCACCCTCTTTTACCCTAAACTGTGCCACCACTGTTGTATCTTTCACATCTTGATAACACCCTGGTTGATTGATTTCATGGGATGATAATCCAGTACCCGCTTTAGGGGAATACGGTTGAATGGTGTATCCTTTGTAAATTAAATTTTTCTCGTACAATTGTCCCAATAACCACCAAACAGATTCCATGTATTTTGAATCGTAGGTGATATATGGATCATTCATGTCTACCCAATACCCCATTTGTTGGGTCAAGTTGTTCCAAATATCGGTATAACGCATAACAGTTTCCTTACACGCTTTGTTGTAATCTTCTACGGAGATTTTCGTTCCGATGTCTTCTTTGGTAATTCCTAATTCTTTCTCAACTCCTAATTCGATTGGTAAACCATGGGTATCCCAACCAGCTTTACGTTTTACTTGAAAGCCTTTTAAAGTTTTGTAACGACAAAAAATATCTTTGATTGAACGTGCCATAACGTGGTGAATACCAGGAAGTCCATTTGCGGAAGGTGGACCTTCAAAAAATACGAATGGTTTGTGTCCTTCGCGTGTCGACATGGATTTCTCAAACACTTGTTGATTTTCCCATTTTTCCAAGACGTTTTTAGCGACTTCTGGTAGATTCAACCCTTTGTATTCGTTGTATTTTGTGCTCATTCAATCAAAAATTTGGTGACAAGTAACAAAGATAAGAAAATTGAAGCTAAAATTATAAAATCTCTGAAAGTCGCCCGACTAACTTTTGTTCCTCCTTTTCCCAACAATATTCTGCTCGTGCATTTAGCGTATTCGCTTTCCATTGTTGTAGTTGTCCTTCATCGGAAAACATGGTTTGTAAGGTTTGTGCAATATCGAGAGGCGTATGTGTAGGCAAAAGTTTCCCTACATTATGTTTTTCTATAAGTGCGCACAACTCTGGGAGTGGACTTACCAATATTGGAATACCCGCTGCGATATAATCAAATACCTTGTTTGGTAACGCAAAACGATAGTTCAAATTGGTAGATTTTTCCAAGGAAACGCCTAAGTTTGCCTCTAAAGTATATTGATCGAGTGTATTAAACGGTATTTGTCCCGCAAAATGTACCTGGTTTAATTTCAGTGTATTGGTTTTTTCGATTAAGGCTTGGTGCACATCTCCAGTTCCTACAATTATTAAATGAAAGATAGAAGGTAAAAATGTAAACGCTTCTATCAATTCCTCCAATCCGCGGTCTTTGTTGACAGCCCCCTGGTAAATAATTAAATGATCTGCGGAAGAAATTCCATATTTTTTGCGCACTTGAACTTCCTCTGAATGCGTTTCATTTTTGTGCAGTTTTGGAACATTTCGAATAGCATGCACAGGAATATGGTATTTTTCGGAATATATTTTGGCTAACGTTTCATTTACCGTAAACATGGTTTTTAGTTTAGGTAAAATGTATGATTCAATGCGAAGCCAAATTGCACGAATACGATCTCTTCCAATTAACTCTGGAACTTCTGTAAAGTATTCATGACTATCGTAGATTAATTGACAACCCTTAAGTTTTGAAAGTAAAAAATTTGGGAGTAGTGTGTCTAAATCATTTGCATAAAAGATTCCGCGACGTCGAAATAACAAATAAAAAAATAGGCGTAAATTATATTCTGCGTAAAATTTAAGTCCTTTTTCAAATCGTAATTGGATACGATGTACATTATAAATACGCTTATTTACAGTTTTGCTATCTTTTTTTAATCGTCCTATTAGGGTGATTTTGTAATTTGGAAATTTGGAACAAATCGATTCGCATACCTTGTGCACACGCTGGTCGGTAACCAAGTCGTTCGTGACAGAAATATAGATATGTTTGCACTTTTGGGACATTTGAATCTACCTTCGGATTTAGATGGTTGTCAGTAAATAGGGTAATTCCCCCAAATTTTTAATTTTATGTTGACCAGCTGATTTTCGGTGTTTTTCGTTTGGATCAAATAAAATGGCTTGCATACCCACTTGGATTGCACCAAGAATATCCGTCGTATGGTCGTCTCCAATCATCACACTTTCTTGAGGAGTTGCTTTTGCCTCTGACAAAGCATAATTAAAAATAGCGCGGTGTGGTTTCGTTTTACCAACCATTTCGGAGCATACAATCACATCAAAAAAATCGAATAGCTTGGACGCTTTTAATTTTACAAATTGCGCTTCTGCAAACCCATTTGTAATGATGTGTAATTGATACCGTTTTTTGAGTTCCGTCAACGTCTCGTGTGCATTTGGAAATAGCATGGTTTCTTTAGGAGCGGTTGCTACATAATCGTTGTTCAAACGGTCTGCAAAACCTAAATCATATACTTCCACACGCTCTAATGTTTTTTGAAAACGTACGATACGTAATTCATCTTTGGAGATTTTTCCTTTTCCATATTTCTTCCACAATTCATTATTGATGTTGTGATACACTTTATGAAAATGGAGGAAATGATCGAAATGTTTTGCTAAGCCATGTTTATCGTAAATTTTCTGAAGGGCATTGCGAGAATTTTGTTCGAAATCCCACAGTGTACGATCTAAATCAAAAAATACGTGCTTTAGAAAAATCATCAGAAAAAAGAAGCAATTGCGAATGCAATTCCAGTAGTTAACAATCCATTACAAACCATTCCGAGTACAATGAGTGGATAGGTAAATTTATTTTTTCCAAAAAATTTCGCACTTATGATGGTTCCAACAGGGACTGACATGAATAAGGGTGCAAAAAATGAAATACCAACTATTCCAAGTTTACGTTTCATTTTCACTACTCCTTTGTTGAGTGGTGTAAATGTCTTTTTTTGCTTGATTGGTAAACCAGTTGTGATAGATGCTTGATACGCTATTTGTTTTTTAGCACGTGCTTTTTTTAGTAAAAATTCTCCTAGAAAATAGAAGATGGTTCCGCTGAAAATACCTCCTGCTAAACAGGAAAAATAAGTTTCAAAAAAACTTAACCCTGCAGCAGGTCCACCGAAAGGAGTAAACAAAAATTTTACCGTCGATAATAAAAAAAAGGTGCTGTAGGTCGCGAAATTCATGGTTTAGCGAACTAACATTTAATTCCAAATGCTAAATCTCCAGCATCTCCCATTCCTGGTACAATGTACGCTTGTGCAGTCAATTCTTGGTCAATTGCACCAACAAAATATTGTGTAGATTCTGGCAAGTAGTTTTTTAAGTATTCCAATGCTTCTGGGGAAGCAATCGCTGAAACGATAAATAATTTACTAGGATTTCCTTGTTTTAATAATGCTTTGTATACACTTACCATCGAACTTCCAGTAGCCAACATTGGGTCTACAATAATTAAAGCTTTTCCTTCAAATGTAGGCGCAGCAACATATTCTACATGTATTTCAAATTCATCGTTATGCACATGTTTGCGATATGCAGAAACAAATGCAGAGTCTGCTTTGTCAAATACATTTAAAAATCCTTGGTGCATTGGTAAACCCGCACGAAGTATCGTTGCTAAAATAGGCTGTTCAACCAATTGATATTCATTGGATTGACCTAGAGGGGTTGTTATAACTTCTGTTGTGTAATCTAATTTTTTAGAAACTTCATACGCCAAAATTTCTCCTAGACGCTCTAGATTTTTTCTGAAACGCATAGAATCTTTCTGAATCTGTACATCGCGTAATTCTGCTAGAATAGGACCAACGATGGATTTGTTTTCGCTAAAATTGATGATCATAACTGTGCTTTTTGTAAAGTTAAAATAAAAAAGACAACAATTTATTCTTGAACGTACATTAATAGAAAATCAACCAATCTTTTCTATTAAATTTGTACAATGCGCAAGGAATCGAAAATGGATTTTAATGTTTTTAAACGTCTGTTGAAGTTTGTAAAGAACTACAAACGTTTGATGATTTACTCCTTTTTTTGTACCGTAACTCTATCTATATTAGGTCCTATGCGACCAAAATTAATCGGAGAAATGGTAGATAAATACATCATTTCTACCAAAAATCCGGATGCATTATTACATTGGACTTTATTGATTTTAGGACTGCTAATCTTAGAAGGACTATTCCAATTCTTCAATGCCTTGGTAAGTAATTTATTAGCACAATCTATCATTCGTGACATCCGTCAAAAGTTATTTAAGCACATGCTTTCCTTTCGTATGAAGTATTTCGACCAAACACCAATCGGTTCGTTGGTTACACGCTTAATTTCTGATATTGAAGCGATTGCAGAAGTGTTTTCTTCAGGTATGATTGAAATTGTAGGCGATTTCTTAATGTTGTTTTTCGTTATTTTCATCATGTTTTTTAGTAATTGGCAGTTGACTCTATTGACATTGATTCCAATTCCATTACTCCTAATTGCTACGCGTATTTTTGCAAACGCGATGAAAAAATCGTTTCAACAAGAACGTTTGCAAGTCACGCGTTTAAGTTCTTTTGTACAAGAACATATTTCAGGAATGGCAATTGTGCAACTTTTCTCAAGAGAAAAACAAGAAGAAAAATTGTTTGATGAAATCAATCAAGACCACAAAAAAGCACATATTAATGCAGTATGGGCTTTCTCTATTTTCTTTCCTGTAGTTGAAATTTTAAGTTCGCTTTCCATTGCGTTTTTGTTGGTGTGGGGCGCATTCCAATTCATAGGGGATGTTCCCCCGAATCCAGAACAAATGTATGGGGAAATCATTTCTTTCACCTTGTGGGTGAATATGCTGTTCAGACCTATTCGTCAATTAGCGGATAAATTTAATATCCTACAACGTGGAATTGTGCGCGCAGAACGCGTTTTTGAAGTTTTGGATTTGAATGAACATACCCAAAAAGATGGTACGATTACCCAATTAGATTTTCATCAAGATATTCATTTCCAAAACCTTCATTTTGCCTACAAAGACGAAGATTGGGTATTGAAAAATATTAACCTAAACATCGAAAAAGGGAAAACAGTTGCATTTGTCGGAGCGACAGGCGCTGGAAAATCGACTATTGTGAATTTATTGGGACGTTTTTACGAATACCAAAAAGGAGAGATTTTCATTGGAAACACGAATTTACAAGACATTCAATTGGATGTTCTGCGAAAAAACATAGCCATTGTTTTACAAGATGTATTTTTGTTTTCCGATTCTATTTACCACAATATTACTCTGCGTGATCCATCAATAAGTATAGAGCAAGTAATGGATGCTGCAAAAGCAGTAGGTGCGCACGATTTTATAATGAAATTACCAAATGGTTATGATTACCACGTAGGAGAAAGAGGAGGCGTGTTATCGGTGGGACAGCGTCAATTGCTTTCATTTATTCGTGCGTATGTCTACAATCCTTCCATTTTGATATTAGACGAAGCAACATCTAGTGTAGACAACGAATCGGAAGAAATGATTCAACGCGCAACAGAAAAATTAACAGAAGGAAGAACATCGATCGTTATCGCACATCGACTTTCCACCATTCAAAAAGCGGATAAGATTGTGGTAGTGGATAAGGGAGAATTAGTAGAACAAGGATCCCACCATGAATTATTGCAAATCGATGGATTTTATAAGAAGTTATATGAAATCCAATTTTTAAAACGAGAGAAATAAATTTTAATATGATACTAGTAACAGGAGCAGCAGGATTCATAGGTAGCTGTTTGGTAAGTAAACTTAACAAAGCAGGATTTCATAACATGGTAGTTGTAGATGATTTTACGAAACTCGAAAAAGACAAAAACTTAGAAGGTAAAATCTTTGAAACGAAAGTAGAACGTGGCGTATTAGCAGATTGGTTAGCAACAAACCAAAAACAAATCGACATCATTTTTCATATTGGTGCTCGAACTGATACAACGGAATTTGATAAAACTATTTTCGATGAATTGAATGTGGCGTATACGCAAATGTTATGGAATTTTTGTGCAGATAATACAATTCCATTGGTGTATGCAAGTTCTGCCGCTACATATGGTTTAGGGGAATTTGGCTATGACGATAATCACGAAGTAATTGCTGATTTGAAACCGTTAAATCCGTATGGCGATTCTAAAAATGACTTTGATATTTGGGCTTTACAGCAAGAAAAACAACCGCCATTCTGGGCAGGTTTAAAATTCTTTAACGTTTATGGTCCAAATGAATACCATAAAGGAAGAATGGCTTCAGTAATTTTCCACGCATTCAACCAAATTAAAGCGAATGGTGGTATGAAATTGTTTCGTTCACACAATCCTGATTTTACGGATGGCGGTCAATTACGTGATTTCGTGTACGTAAAAGACGTAGTAGAAGTATGTATGTATTTGATGCTAGAGCAACCAACCTCAGGGATTTACAATTTAGGATCTGGAAAAGCACGTACCTTCTTGGACTTAGCAACAAATACCTTCCATGCGTTAAAAGTTACTCCAAACATTGATTTCATCGATACACCGATTGACATTCGTGATAAATACCAATATTTCACAGAAGCAAACATGAACAAATTAGTTTCTTCTGGTTACAAAATTCCATTTCATACCTTAGAAGAAGGTGTAAAGGATTACGTTGAAAATTACCTAACCGAACATAAATACTATTAATATGCATCAATTTATTAGAAAACAATTTGTCAAAACAGATTTGCAAACATGTTGGGATTTTTTCTCTTCACCAGCAAATTTGAAACGCATTACACCGTCATACATGGGATTTGATGTGAAGACAGAAGTTCCTGCACAAATGTATGAAGGTTTAATTATCGCTTATACGGTAAAGCCCTTATTAGGAATTCCGGTAGAGTGGGTGACAGAAATTACCCACGTGAAAGACAAATCGTTTTTCGTAGATGAGCAACGTAAAGGTCCATATACCATGTGGCACCACGAACACCATTTTAAAGAAGTGGATGGAGGAGTAGAAATGACGGATATTGTTTCATATATCATACCACTTGGATTTCTTGGAAAAATAGTTCAACCATTTTTAGTGAAACCGAAATTAGAAGAAATTTTTGCCTACCGATTCAAAATCGTGGATGAAGTTTTTGCTTAAAAATCAGAGTATGCGTAAAACTGTCTATATCATTCGAAAAGAACATTTTAACGCCGCACATAAATTGTCGCGTAATGATTGGTCGGACGAAAAAAACGAAGAAATTTTCGGAAAATGTGCCAACAAAAACTGGCATGGGCATAATTTTAATTTAATTGTAACCGTAAAAGGGGTTCCTAATCCAGAAACTGGATTTGTAATTAACTTAAAAGACTTGAGTAAAATTATCAAAACAGAAGTAGTAGATATTTTTGATCATAAGAATTTAAACCTCGATGTTGCTTGTATGAAGGATATTGTTCCTTCTACTGAAAACATAGTAATTAAAATCTGGGAAATTTTAGAACAACCAATTTTAAGTGCAGGCGGAAACCTTGCAAAAATTCGATTAGAAGAAACAGAAAACAATTTCGTCGAATATTTCGGAGGAAATGAACCTTATTAATTATTTTAGCTTTTTAATCATTTAGAATTAATCTTATTTAACTTTTTATACAATGGAAAAATATTATAAACAAGAAATAACAGACAAAATTTCAACGGTTTACACTGAAATTTTGTCCGATTTAGGAGAGAATGCACAACGTGAAGGTTTATTGAAAACACCAGAGCGTGTAGCGAAAGCCTTACAATTTTTAACGCATGGCTATGATTTAAATCCTGCGGATATATTGAAATCTGCTCTATTTCAAGAAGAATACTCCGAAATGGTATTGGTTAAAGACATTGAGGTATATTCTATGTGTGAACATCACATGTTGCCATTTTTTGGTAAAGCACACGTGGCCTATATTCCGGATGGCACGATTGTTGGATTAAGTAAAATACCGCGTGTAGTAGATGCTTTTGCTCGAAGATTACAGGTGCAAGAACGCTTGACCATTGAAATTCGTGACTGTATTCAAGAAACTTTGAAACCTAAAGGCGTAGCTGTCGTAATAGAATGTTGTCATATGTGTATGCAAATGCGAGGTGTACAAAAACAAAATTCGGTAACGACTTCAAGTGCTTTTACAGGTTTGTTTTTACAAAACGATGCTACACGTAAGGAGTTTATTAGCTTGGTGCAAGCCAAATTACATTAATTTAAAATGTTAAACTATGTTTGAAAAGTTACTAAATCGTCAAGAGTACGATGCAAATGCAAAGACGATGTCGTCGGAGTTTTTCAGAAATGTCTATTCCTATATGTTTGCAGCTTTAGGTATATCTGGAGCAATCGCATATCTGTGTGGCACACCTGAATTTGTTATGAAGTATTTTATTACAAATGGTGGTATTTCAGGGTTATTTTACCTAGTAGTATTTGCGCCTGTTGGATTAGGTTTATTAATTCAAATGGCATATAACCGTTTGTCTTTACCAGTCTTATTACTTCTCTTTGGAGCTTATTCCGCATTAATGGGATTAAGTTTGAGTACGATATTTTTGGTATATGATATTGCATCTATTTATACTACTTTTTTAGTGACTGCAGGTGCATTTGCAGGGATGGCAATTCTTGGATATACTACTAAAACAGATTTAACCAAATTTGGTAGTTTATTGTACATGGTATTTATCGGGATGTTTATAGCAACGATTGTAAACATCTTTATGAAAAGTGATACGATGGATTTTGTTGTTTCTGTATTAGGTGTTTTTGTATTTACAGGATTAACAGCGTATCAAATGCAACAATTGAAACATATTAGTAACGATCCAAATTTAGAAGGAGTACAACGCAACAAATTAGCATTAATTGGTGGTTTGATGTTGTACATCTTATTTATTAATTTGTTTCTATCGTTATTACGTTTGTTAGGAAACAGAGATTAATAATCGTTATGAAATAAAGTAAAAAGTCCTGGTAGAGATTCTATCAGGACTTTTTTGTTTTAAATATCTTTCAAAAACTGCAATTGCGTTCGTACTTCCGTCAAATGATCCGCAGATAAAACCACCGTTTTTACTCTTTCTTTATGCGCCTTTAATTTTGCAATAGATTCCCCATACGCATTGATTGCAGCTGAATCCCCGCTATATGTCAAACCTTTCCCATCTTCCCCTACGCGATTCACGCCAACAACATAACATTGATTTTCAACTGCTCTAGCTGTTAATAAAGCCTTCCAATGTGTATTGCGTTTTTCAGGCCAATTTGCAACATATAATAATGCATCAAACTTAGCTGACTTATGGTCTTGTAAGCCATTTCTGGTAATTTCCGGGAAACGTAAATCGTAACAAATTTGTAGTTGGATTTTCCATCCTTTGTAATTAACACGAGTTTTTACGTGTCCTGCTTTAAATACCTTTTCTTCTCCAGCCAAGGTGAATAATTTACGTTTGTCGTAGTGTGAATATTTTCCACTAGGCTCAACGAAAATCCCACGATTAAAGTAATATTCATCTTCTTTCGCAATGAATGAAGTATAAATAGCAGCATTTTTTTGTGCAGCGATTGTTTGTAACCAACTGATCGCAGGAGACTTTTTCATATCCTCCGCAAATTTTTTAGCGTTCATAGTAAATCCAGTATGAAACATTTCTGGTAATACAATGATGTCTGTCTCTTCAACAGTGGTGAGTAACTCTTCAAAATGTTTAATATTTTCTTTTTTATTTTCCCAAATTTGATTGGCTTGTACAATGGTAACTTTTAAATCTTGCATAGTTTTTCTGCTGCGTTTATTAAGGTTTGATTGTCTTTGGCAAAGCAAAAACGAATGGTATGTGTATCTGTTTGATCTTTGTAAAATACGGATAGAGGAATCGCTGCAACGCCATGTTCTTTCACTAATCGTTCACAAAATACAACATCCCCTTCTGAAGAAATTGCATCGTAGCGAACCGTTTGGAAATAGGAACCTTCTGAGGGTAATAATGTAAATCTACTTTTCTCAAGTAATTTTCGGAAGAAGTCGCGTTTTTTCTGGTAGTAAGTTCCAAGCGTTTGTACATCTTTTTCACGTAAATATTTAGCCAAAGTAATTTGTGCTACACTATTCACACAAAAAACAAGAAATTGGTGCACTTTTTTAATTTCTACCATCATAGCTTCTGGTGCAATTAAGTATCCCATTTTCCAGCCGGTAATATGAAAGGTTTTTCCAAAGGAAGAAACAATCACTGTTCGGTTTAACAATTGGTTGCGGGTATTTGCTGAAATGTGTTTTTGTTCAAACGTAATGTATTCATACACTTCGTCGGAAAGTAATATAATAGTTGGATATTTTGCTAAAATAGCTTCAATCGCTTGGATGTCTGTCTCTTGAAAGATACGTCCAGATGGATTGTGTGGGTTGTTTACAAATAAAATTTTAGTACGCTCATTACAAGCCTGTTCAATTTTATCCCAATCCGGCATAAAATCAGCTTCCAAGGATACATGTATAGGTTTGCCACCAGCCAATAATACAGATGGCGCATAACAATCATACGCAGGGTCTAAAATAACCACTTCGTCGTTAGTATGCACCAATGCTTGTAGAATCGTAAAAATCGCTTGTGTTGCTCCTGCAGTTACCAACACTTCGGTAGCTGGATTTACCGTTCGACCATAACTTTTCTCCGTCAACAAGGCAATTTCTTCTAATAATGAGGGATGACCTGCCATTGGTGCGTATTGGTGTGCATTTTCAGTACTTGTCTCTTGCAATAATTGTATAAGACGTTCATCCACTGGAAAATTTGGAAATCCTTGAGCTAAGTTGATTGCTTGATAATCACTCGCCATTTTCGACATCGTAGTAAAAATTGTCGTTCCGATATGTGGTAATTTTGATTGCATAAATGAAATTCGTGTTAAAATTATATCAATTGTAAATATAATACATTACAATTTTTATTACCAAATAATTAACCTTGCTAAACATTCTGTTAATTTTGGGGAATATTTAAAGTTCCATTACTATGAAATCTCTTATACTTGGTGTTACTGCGTTTATCTTTACGTTAAGTTTGACTGCTTGTTCTTCGAATACAGAAATTTGTTCATGTCTTGAATCCGGAAAAAAATTAGAAATTTTCTCCGCAGAATTATTGCAACGTGAAGCAACCGCGAAAGACCTTAAAAAAATGAAAAAACTAAAGGCGGATCAAGAGAAAAAATGTGTGGATTTCCAAACGATGGACGGCGCTAAAATGCTTGAATTGAAAGAAGCGTGTGGTAAATAGTTTAACATAAAGTCACTAAGAATTTTCATAAAGTAGGTGGAGTTTTATCTTTGATATTATGTAAATCTTTGTGTTTCTTTGCGTCATTGTAACCTCTGTGTTACTAAATCGAAAATTCTCTAAAAAGTAACAAATTTAAGTACCTTTGCACCTCCAATACCTACCACCATGCGGTTCAACCTTACGAAAGAATTTTTAGAACAAGTTCACATCGCAATTCAAAGTAATGATTTTGAATGGATTGATAAAAATGTCCTGGAATTACACTTCGTAGATATTGCTGAAATTCTGGATGAACTTCCTAATGTAGACGCGAAAGCCATCTACTTCCGAATGGATGAAGATACCCAGGCGGATGTATTGATGGAATTGGAAGAAGAGGTCCGCGACCGTTTCTTAAAATCACTGTCTAAGAAGGAAATCGCAGAACAATTAGAAAACTTGGATTCCGATGATGCGGCGGATATTTTATACGAGTATGATGATACCGAGATTCAAGAAGTAATTTCCCACATGGAGGATGATGATGCCGCGGACGATATCGTTGACCTATTAAATTACGATGAAGATACGGCAGGGGGACTCATGCAAAAAGAGTTTCTACATGCAGAAATTGATTGGACGGTTGAGCAATGTTTGGCTGAAATTAGAGAGCAAGCAAAAGAAGTAGATAAGGTATATACTATATATGTGGTGGATAATCTGAATAAGTTAGTGGGAGTTTTATCGTTAAAAGCCTTATTTTTTTCAGAACCAGGATTTAAAATTAGAGATTTATACCAATCAAAAAATATTATATCGGTGAAGGTAACCGATGATCAAGATGAGGTAATGCGTTTGTTTGATAAATATGGGTTGGTATCCATTCCAGTATTAGATTATCAAAATAAACTGGTTGGTCGAATTACAATTGATGATGTTGTAGATATTATTCGGGAAGAAGCAGATCGTGATTTCCAGTTAGCAACCGGTATTTCTGAAAAGGTAGAGGATAATGCAAGTATTTTTCGTATAACTAAAGCACGTTTGCCTTGGTTAATAATCGGTATGTTAGGAGGGACTCTCGGAGCGAAAGTTATTTCTTCGTTTGAGGGTAGTATTAGTCATGTTCCTGCATTGGCATTTTTTATACCAATGATTACTGCTATGGGAGGAAATGTTGGGGTGCAATCATCCGCAATCGTTGTGCAATCTCTTGCGAAGGGAAATCAGTTTAAAAGTATTTTCGCTAAATTAGGAAAAGAGGTATTGGTAGGACTTTTTAATGGTCTTATTTGTTCCTCACTAATTTTTGGAATTGCAAGTATTTTTGGAACGATAGATTTAGGTATAGTTGTGAGTGTTTCGTTATTCGTAGTGATTGTTTTTGCTGCGGTTATGGGGACTTTAATACCATTGATTTTAGATAAATACGATATTGATCCAGCGTTAGCCACCGGACCTTTTATCACTACATTAAATGATGTACTTGGACTATTTATCTATTTTAGTATTGGAATGTTAATGTACGCTTAAATGAAACGAATTTATCACTTATCTTCATGTTCTACATGTAAACGCATTTTAAAAGAAATTAATCCAGATCCAACGGTAGAATTAGTGGATATAAAAGTTAATAATATCGATGCTTCCACACTAGATTGGATAAAATCTAAAGTAGGTTCGTATGAAGCTTTATTTTCTAAAAAAGCGCAAAAATATCGCCTTCAGGGTTTGCACGAAAAACAACTATCAGAAGCTGATTTTCGTTCCTTATTGTTGGAAGAATATACCTTCCTAAAACGCCCATTTTGTATTCATGGAGAAAACGTAAGCATTGGAAACACGAAAGACCAAGTTGCGATAGCAGTGGAGATGTTTGTAAAATAATTCATAAATCATCATTCATCATTCTATACTCTCTTTTTATTTCTAAATTAGCATCGTTAATCTATTAACTGATGAAAACAATACTTCTTTTGGGTGCTGGACTTTCCAGTTCTTCTTTAATACGCTATTTTTTAGAACATTCTGAAAAATTTGATTGGCAATTGCGTGTATGTGATCAAGATTTAGCACTGGTTCAACATAAGTTAAATGGACATCGTCGAGGAATTGCTTTATCCTTTAATGCACTTGATCCAGATGAAAGAAAACCTGAAATTGAAATGGCTGATTTAGTAATTAGTATGCTACCAGCACGTTTTCACTTGGAAGTAGCTAAAGATTGTATTGCGCTTAAAACCAATTTGATAACTCCGTCGTATGTTTCAGAAGAAATGAAAGCATTGGACGCGGAAGCAAAAGCTGCTGGAATTATTATCATGAATGAAATTGGTGTAGATCCAGGAATAGACCACATGTCTGCTTCCAAAATTTTGGATGAAATACAAACACAAAATGCCGAAATACATAGTTTTAAATCGTTTTGTGGTGGTTTGATAGCGCCAAGTAACGATACCAATCCTTGGAACTATAAATTTACATGGAATCCGCGTAATGTAGTAATTGCTGGACAAGGACCAGCTGCCGCATTTATCGAAGAGAAAGAATATAAATACATTCCATACAATCGTTTATTTCAGCGATTAGAAACTATTGAAATAGAAGGGTATGGAAAATTTGAAGGGTATGCAAATCGTAATTCACTTTCGTATAGACCAATTTATCAATTAGACAATATTCCAACTATTTATCGCGGTACATTGCGTAGACCAGGATTTTCCTATGCATGGAATATTTTTGTCGAACTAGGAATGACGGAGGACAGCTATAAATTAGAGAACTCTGAACATTTAACCCCACGTAATTTTATTAATGCGTTTTTACCGTTTCAAGTAGGAGAGTCTGTAGAAGATAAGTTTAAACGCTTGTTTACCAAGGGGGATGATGAATTGTTCCACAAGTTTAAATGGTTAGGAATTTTTGAGAATGATGCACCTATAGGATTGAAAAATGCTTCGCCAGCACAATTATTAGAGAAAATTTTGGTCGAAAAATGGGTGTTGGAGGAAAACGATAAAGATATGTTAGTGATGTACCATGATTTCGAATACTCGATCAGCGGCACACGACATAAAATCATTTCTTCGATGGTTAATATTGGTGAAAATCAAGTGTTTACAGCAATGAGCAATACCGTAGGATTACCAGTTGCAATTTGTGGAAAAATGATTCTAAATGGAAAATTAACCTTAAAAGGGGTGCAAATACCAGTGATGAAAGAGGTGTATGATCCTATTTTATCGGAATTAGAAAATTACGGAATCACATTTACAGAAAAACATGCGATTTTGTAAAAATTTTATAAAATTTTCATCCCTACAATGACTCCTCCCACTCCTATCAACACGCTTCCTAAAATATTCACTAACAACAATCCATAATTACCATTTTCCAACAACTGCACATTCTCTGCAGCAAATGTCGAAAATGTTGTAAAACCTCCGCAAAATCCAGTGATTAATAATAACTTTAATTGTGGATTTAGTTCTGTGTTTTTCCCAAAATAACCAATTAATAATCCAATAATTAAACATCCTAAAAAATTAGTTATAAATGTCGCTATTGGAAATGTTCCTTTAAAATAGTTTGCACCTAAAACACTCAAAAGATAACGCATTACACTCCCAACAGCTCCCCCGAATCCAACTAAAAGTATCGCTTTTATCATATCTTCACTTTCATTACTTTGTCACTCGTCGTTTTCGTCTCTACTTTACTTTATTCATTATATCATCTGCTTTCTGATTCGCTTCCTGCTCAATACGTTGTGCTTTCTCAATGGCTGTTTTACGAAGTTTTGTCGCTGCAACTTCGGCTACTTTCTTTTTAATTGGATTTCCTCCCGCTTCTGCAATCAATGCATCTGCTTGTTTATTCCCTTCTGCACGAACTACATCAGCAGCACGTTTTGCTTCTGCTTTTACATTGTCTGCTTGTTTTTGTGCATCTGCAATTAATTGTTGTTTCTTTTTGTTTAAGTCTTCTTTAACCTCATTTACTTTTTCGGTTACTTTTTGTTTGACAACCGTTGTTACTGAATCTTTTGTTTGTTTGACAGCATCTTTCAACGAATTTTTTAGGTTTCCAGTTAAATTCCCGATAGTTTCTTTTAAATCAACGGAAACTATAGGTTTAGTTATTTTTCCTGTAATTGTTGCATTTACATGTATATTAGATGGTAGCTCTTGAATTTTTAATTTAATAGGTAAACCATTTAATTTTGCGAGTCCATTTTCAACTGTTTTAAGTGCATCAGCAGGTATTTCTTCACGTGGAATTTTTAAGACTAATTTGTAATCTAAATCTTGTTCGAAAGAAGTAGATCCAGAAACATCCGTATTAATTTTTCCTAATTTAATTGTAAATGGAGTTAGTGTAATTTTACCATTTTCAAATTTGAATTTTGCTTTAAAGTCACGCATTGTTTGTGAGGCTAATTTGGGCATGTTCAGTTCACCCGCCAGTTTCGTCAATGGTTCATATCCAGAAATATTAATTTCATTTGATGAGATATCCCCTTTACCAGTTAATGTGCTGTAAACAGGTTCCATCGATGCTTGAAGAATCGTTTTCATCGTAAATGAAGTGGATATTTTACCTTTTACATATTTTGCGATTGGTGCTAATTTTTCAATGGTAACAAAGTTTTTTGCTAAATCGGAGATTGCGATTTGTTGAATGTCATAACTGAAATTTATGTTTGGTTTACTATGATTTTGTGTATTATAAATACCGTCTAAACCGACTTTACCGCCTAATACATTCATCGTTAACTGATTCAACGAAGCAATTTCTTCTTTCATCCCAACTGAACCTTTGGTATTTTGAATAGTAATACCATTATATACCATTTTTTTTACATCCATCGTAAGTAGTACGTCTAAATTGTCTGGAATTAAGAATGGTTCGGTGGAGGCTGTTTCTGGAGCTTTGTCCGTTGTTTCTGTTTCAGTAGTTGCTGGTGTAGCGCTTGTTCCCATCAATGCATCTACATCTAAAGAAGTACTCGAAAAATTGAAATTTCCTTTTAACAATTCATTTCTAAATACATAGGCTAAATAATTATCTATTGTACCATTCATTGAAAAATCACTAGTCCCCATTTTCGCTTGTAAATTTTCCAAACGTAAATTTTGTGGTGTAAATAGTAATTTCATTCCTGCTACTTTAACAGCTGCTGGCAAATCTTTGGATGTGTAAAGAATGTCTTTCAGTTCTACCATACCTTTCGCATCAAAATCTTCATAGCGTTCTTGTTCTATCGTGCTCATCTTACCATTCAATGCAATATCTGCAAGTAGTTTTCCTTGGTAGGATTCACCCTCAGCCATTGGCATAACTTTTCCCAATGTTGCTAAGTTAATTTTAGCCTTGATTATAGCTGCAATTGCTGGATCTGTCATTGGATTGCGAAGGCGCATAGTCATGTCTAATACATTTCCAGCAAAGTCTGCATGAAATTTTGAAACATCTAATTTCATTTGGTCCAAATTGGAACCTCCTGCAAAACTTGAATTAGCATCAATTGCTATGTTTTTAATCGATTGTGGTAAACCTGCATATTGTATCGAAGCATTTTTTACTTGAATACCCGCGTCCCAACCTGGCATGTTTTTTTCATCCATTACTCCCTTTACCTTTGCATGTATCGCTAAAGTACCATTCGTTAACATGCCTTCGTAACCGGATTGATAGAAGGATGGAATTAAGGATAGGAAATCTTTGAATGTTGCTTCTTTTGCTGCTAATGTAAGATCCATATTATCTTTATGTTCTAACATTTCGTAAAATCCATTCAAAGAAAATTTGAGCGCATTTAATTCAAATGTGTTTTCTTTTAAGGTAAATTTTGATGCCTTTTCAGTAAATTCCATCAATAAATTAACAACGAAATTTGTTTTAACTTTTTGTAAATAAGATATCCCATCCATTTCATAGGTGAAAGCATCCATGGTGGTGGTAGTTTCAAAGTCAATTACATCGGTAGTTAAATCTCCTTTACCAACATGGGTTAAATTTTGTATGTCTGCAAACAAATCCATACTTTGATCATCGTAACGAATAGTTGCTTCGTTTATCTCATATTTTTGCATGCTCAATTTAAAGCTCGATGGTTCTGATTTCTCTTCCGGTGTCTTAATAGAATCTGGTTTAACGATGTTATAATTTGCAGTTCCATCTTTCAAAACACGCACATCAAATTTTGGTTTGTTTAGAACGATTCCTTCAATTTCCATTTTGTCGCTACCTATAACACTCCAAAAATTTAGGTTAGCCTCAAAACTTTCCATTTCAGCTAGAACTACACCTTTAAAGTTTTTATCCGTTCCAGTAACTTTTAGTCCTTCTAATCGTGCAGAAATATGTGGAAATGAACTTAAAAAAGTTACGTCAAAGTCTTTAAGTTCGATATCGGCAAGTAATTGTTTTTTCATTTCTTTTTGAACCATTCCTTTAATTTCATCTTTAAAGATAAAAGGAACGATAATCGCTAATAATAATAGTATTCCTAAAGAAATACCAGTCCATTTTGCTATTTTCTTACCAATATTTTTTTTTCCAACAACTTCCATTTTTTTAGATTTTAAATGTGGAAACGAATTTAAGTACTTTTATATTCTATTTGATTTGTAATTTTTAAAATTTTAACACTTTCAATCGTTTATATCTTATTTGTTTAAACTCGTTGCTTTCATTTTGTTGCAGAATTGCAAATCAAATCCTAAATTTGTTCTACTTCTTTGTTTATTTATTAAATTCATAGAGAGAAGTTGTTTATTAATTATTTAAAAAGACAAAAGTTTTATGCCTTTTTACGCGAAACTTGGTAAGTTCCCTGCTAAACGTCACACTACGTTTGAAAAGCCAGAAGGTGGATATTACTATGAACAGTTGTTTGGTACGGAAGGTTTTCATGGATTTTCATCCTTGTTATACCATGTGCACAGACCAACACAAGTAAGATCGGTTTCTAAACCGGTTGACTTAACGCCTATTGCAGCAATTGATAAAAACATCTCCTCCCAAATGTTGCGAGGTTTTGAAGTTGCTCCAAAAGAAGATTTTCTAGACAGTCGTACGATTGTATTGTTTAATAATGACTTAAACATTGCTTTAGCAGCTCCAAAAAAATCGCTTCGAACGTACTTCTATAAAAATGCGGATGCGGATGAAGTAATCTTTATTCACAAAGGTTCTGGTAAACTGCGCACTTTTTTAGGAAATATCGATTTTGTATATGGCGATTATCTGGTAATTCCACGTGGAATTATCTATCAAATTGATTTTGATACCGAAGACAACCGTTTGTTTATTGTAGAATCTTTTAGTCCTGTAGTGACTCCTAAAAGATATAGAAACGATTTCGGTCAATTATTAGAACATTCTCCTTTTTGTGAGCGTGATTTAAAAATGCCGACTGAACTAGAAACATTTGATGAAAAAGGGAACTTCTTAATTAAAATCAAAAAAGAAAATGTACTTCACGAATTAGTGTATGCAACACATCCTTTTGATGTTGTTGGTTGGGATGGCTTCAATTTCCCGTATGCTTTCTCGATTCATAATTTTGAACCTATAACTGGTCGTGTGCACCAACCACCCCCAGTACACCAAACGTTTGAAGCGCATAACTATGTGATTTGTTCGTTTGTTCCACGTTTGTATGATTATCACCCAAAATCCATTCCTGCGCCTTATAACCACAGTAATATCGATTCAGATGAAGTATTGTACTACGTAGATGGAGACTTTATGTCTAGAAATCATGTAGAAAAAGGATATATCTCGCTTCACCCAGGTGGAATTCCTCATGGACCTCACCCAGGCGCGATGGAACGTAGTATTGGTCAAAAAGAAACTGCAGAATTAGCAGTGATGGTAGATACGTTTAAACCATTAAAAATAACACAAGCTGCAGTAGATATTGCAGATAAAGATTACCTAACTAGTTGGTTAGAAGACTAAATGGCTTAAATAAATTGCTTTTTCTTCGTTCAACTGCAAAATTAAACTCCTCATTTACGAATGTAAACTCCGGATTTAATTTTTGTTTGCCTCGAAAAATCTAATTTTTAAAGTCATTTATATTAACAATTTAATAAAAAAAACAATGAGTAAAGAAATCAAAAACGTAGAATACGGTTTAGAAAAAATCTTCGAAGGGGCACAAGATTTCCTTCCTTTATTAGGAACGGATTATGTGGAGTTTTATGTCGGGAATGCAAAACAAGCAGCACACTTCTATAAAACTGCTTTTGGTTTTCAATCCTATGCATATGCTGGTTTAGAAACTGGCCTTACGGACCGTGTTTCTTATGTATTGAAGCAAGATAAAATTCGTTTAGTTTTAACTACTGCATTAACAAGTGATTCTCCAATTGGTGAGCACGTGAAAAAACATGGTGACGGTGTGAAAGTTGTTGCTTTGTGGGTGGAAGATGCTCGTAAAGCATACGAAGAAACAATCAAACGTGGTGCTAGATCGTACCAAGAACCAACAGTTGAAAAAGACGAAAACGGAGAAACAGTTCGTGCAGGTATTTATACATATGGAGAAACAGTACACATGTTCGTAGAACGCAAAAACTATACTGGTTCTTTCTTACCTGGTTTCGTAGAATGGAAATCGGATTATAATCCAGCACCTGTTGGTTTAAAATTCATCGACCACA
Source organism: Crocinitomicaceae bacterium (assembly GCA_044232905.1). GTDB lineage: Bacteria > Bacteroidota > Bacteroidia > Flavobacteriales_D > Crocinitomicaceae > CANHVK01. The sequence goes on along the minus strand of JBIIKZ010000010.1, from coordinate 1,037 downwards.
TGGTTGGAAACGTTGGATGGGGTGAAATGAATACCTGGGTAAAATGGTACGAAGATGTAATGGGATTCGTAAACTTCCTTTCGTTTGATGACAAACAAATTCATACAGAATATTCTGCTTTGATGAGTAAAGTAATGTCGAACGGTAACGGTCGTATTAAATTCCCTATTAACGAACCAGCAAAAGGAAACAAACGTTCTCAAATTGAAGAATATTTAGATTTCTATGAAGGTCCAGGAGTTCAACACATCGCTGTAGCTACAGATGATGTTATTGCCACTGTACGCGAATTAAGAGCACGTGGAATTGAATTTTTACCACCACCACCGCAAGCATATTACGATGAGATTCCAGGACGTTTAGGCGTACACATGGATATAATGAAAGAAGATATTAAAGAACTTCAAAAATTATCCATCCTTGTAGATGCAGACGAAGAAGGTTATTTGTTACAAATCTTTACAAAACCAGTAGAAGATAGACCAACCTTATTCTTTGAAATTATCCAACGTATGGGCGCTAAAGGATTCGGAGCAGGTAACTTTAAAGCGTTGTTTGAGTCTATCGAAAGAGAACAAGCAAAAAGAGGAACTCTTTAGGGATTATAAATGATGGATGCTGAATTATAAATTTTAATCTATTCATTCCTAATTTATAAACCATAATTCATAACTAGAAAAGGCGATTCGTGAGAGTCGCTTTTTTTGTGCGTTAGTTTGTTTTATCTTTGATTAAGAAAAATGTGAAATGATTAAAAGATTAATGCATAATTACAAGGAGTGCACTGAAAGCTTTCAAGATTGGAATGTGAAGCCTTTAACTTTCCTCTTTATCCTTCTCACTTCGCTCGTCACTCATCACTCCGTCGCTCAAAAATCCTATCACGAACAACACTTAAAACTAGATTCCATTTATAAAAAATTTGGTGTAACTGGTGCATGTGTGGTTTTTAATCAAAGTAAGAATAGCTATTATTACAGCGATACCATAAAAATGCAAACCTTACAATCCCCAAATAATTCGTTTCATTTATATGC
>JBIIKZ010000047.1:0-18126 GCA_044232905.1 Crocinitomicaceae bacterium | reverse complement strand
TTGTCTACATTAGTAACCAATTGAGATGTTGCAGAAAATGAAAGCAATAGCATCCACAGTAAAACGTATTTTACAGAATAGAATTTGCTATAATTACCTTTTTTTTGCATTTACATTCCTTGCATATTACACAACGAGAAATAAAACCCTTTTTTCTCGATTAATTCATTATGTGTTCCTTGTTCTACAATTTTTCCTTTTTGTAACACTACAATCAGATCCGCATTTTTTATCGTACTCAAGCGATGTGCAATGACCAAAGAAGTTCTATTTTGCATTAATTTCTCTAAAGCATCTTGCACTAATTTTTCACTTTCAGTATCTAACGCAGAAGTTGCCTCATCTAGTATCAAAATCGATGGATTTCTTAATACAGCACGTGCAATACTCACGCGTTGTTTTTGTCCACCAGATAATTTATTACCACGTTCGCCAATATTTGTATCGTATCCATTCTCCAAAGCCATAATAAAATCATGCGCATTCGCAATTTTTGCTGCTTCGATAATTTCTTCCTCTTTTGCCGTAGTTAACCCAAAAGCAATATTATTTCGCACTGTATCATTGAACAATATGGATTCTTGTGTCACCATACCTATATGACTCCGTAAATCGGTAATGGATGCGTCTTTTATATTAACATCGTCAAATAAAATTTCGCCTTCTTGGATGTCATAAAATCGTGGCAATAAATCGGAAATGGTAGATTTCCCACTTCCAGACTCCCCTACTAATGCAACCGTTTTACCTTGTGGAATGAACAAATCAATATCTTTCAATATCCACTCGTCTTTGTATTTAAAACGAATATTTTTATACGTAATCCCATTTTTCAATACTGGAAGCGCAATTGGCTTTTCTGCTTCATAAATCTTCTCATCCGCATTCAAAATTTCATTAATGCGGTCAAGGGATACTTCTGCTTTATTGAGAGCTCCGATATTGAAGGCAATACTCGAAATTGGTCGAAGTAATTGCGAAAAAACAATAATAAAGGTTAAGAATTCTTCCCCCGTTAATTTAGAAGCGCTATGCGTATCTAATATCATATTTCCGCCATACCACACAATTCCCATTAATACAATGGATCCTAAAAATTCATTTAAGGGAGAAGAAACATCTTTCTTACGAAAAGTTAGTGTGGTTAATTTTTGGTGATTTAAATTGATTTTTGCAAAAATTGAATTCACATACGGAACAGCATTAAACGCTTTGATAATACGTATTCCCGATAAATTTTCTTCCAATACAGAAAATAAAACACCCATTTGTTCTTGCTGATTTTTTGCGGTACGTTTTAAACTTTTACGAATCAAGGCAATAATTAAGGCTGAAATCGGCAACAATATCAAGGAGAATAAGGTCAATGAAGGACTCCAATAAATTAACACCCCTAAATAGGTTATCAACGAAATTGGTTCTCTGAAAATTAATTCCAACATGGCAATTACCGCAACTTCAATCTCATTGGCGTCGGAATTCATGCGCGACATGATATCCCCTTTTTTCTCGTTCGTATAAAATGAAAGTGGCAATTTCATTGCTTTTTGAAACAATTTATCGCGCAAATCACGCACTACCGCCATCCGCAATTGGGATTGATGATATACGGCCATGTAACGAAATAAATTCTTAAAAAAGAAAGCGAAAAGCATTGTAATACAAATAAATAACAATGCGTCTTTAGGATCGTGCATGACCATTTGTTGCATTTCATATTGAAAAAAATTGGAGCAATATTTGAAAAAATCCAAAAATCCTCCTGAATAGCTAGGTTGTGTAACCAATTCTACTTTCTCTTTCGGATCTCTAAATAATAATTGTAAAAAGGGGATAAATAATACTAATGAAATTAGGTTAAAAATGACAAAAAGTAAATTGGAAACAATCACCAAAATGGCTGTTCCTCGGTACAAAAATGTGCGTCTATAAATTTCGATTAATGCTTTCACTAAAAATTCCTTGTTTTTAAATATTCAAATATTTTACGATCACCTTCGGTAAATGCTACATGTCTTCGTTCCATCATTGCTTCTGCCACTTGAATAGCTTTCTCCAAATCAAAAGGTACTACTCCTTCTGCTCCTCCCCAAGTAAATGACTTCACCAATTTATCCGGAAATCCAGCACCATAAATATTAGCTGAAACTCCTACAACGGTTGCCGTATTAAACATTGTATTAATACCGCTTTTACTGTGATCCCCCATGATTAATCCCATGAACGTAATGTCGGTATTTTCTAGTTTATCGGTTTCGTAGGAATATGCTTTTACGGTGGAATAATTATTTTTTAAGTTAGAAGAATTTGTATCTGCTCCTAAATTACACCATTCTCCAAGAACCGCATTTCCAAGAAATCCGTCGTGCCCTTTGTTCGAATATGCTTGAAAAACAACATTATTCACCTCACCACCTACGCGACAATGTGGTCCAATGGTTGTTGGTCCATAAATTTTGGTTGCTAACTTCACACAGGCTTCTTCCCCAAGTGCAAAAGGCCCTCTAATAATCGATCCTTCCATCACTTCTGAATTTTCTCCTAGGTAAATTGGACCAGTGCTCGTATTCAAAATACACCCTTCGATTTTCACACCTTCCTCCACAAATAACTGGTTAATATCCCCGATAATTGTGTTCGTTTTTGAGATTTCACACGATGTTCTATCTTCTGTAAGGAAATTAAAATCAGCTGGTAACACTTCGCCATTGCGTTGAAAGATATCCCATCTATTTTCGAGAATCACCAAGGGTTGACCAACATAGTTAATCTTGTTCGTAGGATTTTGTCCAACTTCCAAAATCCATATTTCTCCAAACATTAACACATCTCCTTCCGATAATTGGTATGCGATTGCTACTAATTCTTCAGTTGGAATTACTGCCGCATTGATTCTCCAGGTGTACGTGTTTGTTCCTGGAAATTTTGTTTGTAAGTATGCTTCCGTTTCAAAAAAGATTTCAGCTTCCGGACACAATTCTTCCCAACGCTCATCGTTTGTTAGAATTCCGATGCGTAGATTTCCCAATGGACGAGTCAACGTCAGCGGTGCGAAGCGTAAGTGTAAGCCGTTATCGGCGAGTAGTAATTTCATTTTTTTCTTGCATTTTATTTTATAAAATGGGGATGTTGCAATGCAACATTCTTACATCATCTCTTTTTTAGGTAATCCCAAAGAGATTAGCCAAAGTCCAAAGTACGTTAGGATTCCATTTACAATCAGTAATTCATAGCCAAATTTGTAGCCGTTTAACATTTTTTCGGAGTTTGCAGCAAGGTAATAACAAACGATAGGTGCTAAAATACAGATGATCAAGGAATAACGGTCACGTATAGAACGCTTGGTAAAAATTCCAAAGGTAAACAAACCTAATAATGGACCATATGTGTAGGATGCTATTTTCAGGATGGTTCCAATTAAATCACTCCCAGGATTTTTAGATATATATACTTCTGTTCCTAAAATAATAAACAAAAACACAAGAGAAAACGCAATGTGTACGTACAACTGTAGACGTTTTTTTTGTTTTTCATCTCGTTTATAGAAATTCAAGAAATCGACACAAAAACCAGTCGTCAAGGCAGCTAACGCACTATCGGCAGAGGCGTACGAAGATGCTGTGATTCCAAGCAAGAAAAACACCCCTGCAATGGTTCCGAAACTTCCAAGCGCCAAAGTTGGGAAAACATGGTCTGTTACTACCTTTCCTTCTTTCATTGGTAATGCGAGTCCTTTTTGGTTAGCAAATACATACAAAGCACCACCTAAAATTAGGAACAAAAAGTTTACAAATACTAAAATTGTTGTAAACGAATACATATTTTTTTGTGCGTCTTTCAAGGATTTGCACGTCAAATTTTTCTGCATTAAATCTTGGTCCAAGCCGGTCATGGCAATCGCTAAAAACATTCCACCAAAAAATTGTTTCGGGAAATACAAGGTAGAATTCACATCGTCGAAAAAGAATATTTTGGTCATCGAATTTCCTGCCTCCGTTTTGGTTTTGGTTATCAAATCGAATAATCCAAAAAGATTGACATCCAATACATTTGCAATTACAGCGGTACATAAAATCACCGCACTTATTAAGAAAAACGTTTGAAAGGTATCGGTGTATACAATGGTTTTAATCCCGCCTTTAAAGGTATACACCCAAATCAAAGCAACCGTTACGAAGGCTGTCACCCAATACGGAACCCCTAAATCCTGAAACAAAAACAATTGGAGTACAAAAGTTGCTAAATATAAACGGATTGCGGAACCCAAGGTTCTTGAAAGTATAAAAAATCCTGCTCCGGTTTTATACGTCATGAAGCCAAAACGCTCTTGTAAATATTGGTAAATCGACACCACATTCATGCGGTAATATATAGGCATCAGTATTTTAGCGATAACTAAATAGCCAAGAACGTAACCTAATACAATCTGAAAATACGCCATACTTTCGTGTAAGACTTTTCCTGGAACTGAGATGAAAGTCACCCCAGAAAGCGATGCACCTATCATTCCAAAAGCCACTAAATACCATGGACTTTGTTTGTTTCCAGTAAAAAAAGTATCGGAGTCTGTATTTCTAGAAGTTAGATAGGCAATTAAAATTAATACTAAAAAGTAGGAAATCAGTACAGTAGCGACTAAAGTTGGAGTCATTATTTGATATTAAAATATAAGTGCTAAGATAATTATTAATTTGATGATGTGCTAATTTGAAAATGGAGAAAGTAATCATCACCCAAACCACTCACAATCAAACAAATGTAATTCAATTCAAGTTTAAAGAAAATGAAACGCTTCAGTGCACTTTAAAAAATCAAATTCCAGGTTTTCATTGGGATGGTGAGTTAAAATCTTGGATAAGCCCCTACTACCCTTCTCTTAAAAAAGAACTTTTTCAGCTATTGAGAGGAAAATACTGGTTGGATTATTCCGGAATGGAATTCAAAACAGCAAATAATACGGTACAAAACCAAACCCAAACCCCAGTATTATCACCCTTAACTGAAGTTCAAAATTTACTCCTTGAAAAATTCAAAAACTACTTACTTTCAAAACGATATAGTCCATCTACTATAAAAACATATACAGAAACAACAGGAGTTTTTCTACGTTATTTTAGAGAAAAAACAATGCAAGAAATCAACCACCTTGATTTTATTGAGTTTAACAACAACTATATTTTGAAGAAAAATCTTTCGAATAGTTATCAAAATCAAGTAGTAAATGCTTTAAAATTGTTTTTTCAAATCATTGAAAACAAAAAAGTAGTCATAGAGTTAATTCATCGACCACGAAGAGAGAAAAAATTACCCAACGTACTAAGCAAAGATGAAGTAAAAGCCATTTTGGAAACGCCTAAAAACATTAAACACAAGGCAATGTTATCTTTAATTTATGCCTGTGGACTACGAAGAAGTGAACTACTCAATCTAACATTAAAAGATATACACTCTGAAAGAAATTTACTCCTTATAAAGCAAGCCAAAGGAAAAAAAGACCGCGTAGTTCCTCTCAGTGCTAAATTGATTGCCTTATTAAGAGATTATTACAAAGCATGGAAGTCGATTACTTGGTTGTTTGAAGGTCAAATTCCAAACACTAAATATTCTGAAAAAAGTTTAGAAAATGTATTAAAACAAAGTTTAGTAAAAACCAACATAACAAAAAAAGTAAGTTTGCATTGTTTACGCCATTCGTATGCTACTCACCTCCTAGAGAGTGGTACAGATTTGCGTTATATTCAAGAACTACTCGGACATTCAAGCTCCAGGACATCCGAAATATATACCCATGTAAGTACAAAAAACATACAACAAATTCGCTCACCATTTGATGATTTATAGTAAATAGTTGTATATTAGTATTCCTCATCTATAGCGGTTATCCAACAAACAATTGTTGGGTAAGATACAATTTATGAGGGTTATAAATAAGTTAGCGGTCATTGTAAAGTGACACGACACAAACACAAACAGACAGTAAAATGACAAAGAAAATTATAATCTCAACCTTAGTTTCTACTCTCATATTATTTTTATGGAGTGGAATGACACAAATGTTGCCTTGGGGAATATCAAGCACCCAAAACATCAATGTGCAGACAATCGACAATCAAAAGCAAGCCGAAGCACCCAATGTACAAAGACTTGACAAAACTTTATTAGTTACCGAAAAATTTGAAACACAATTCAACAATAAAGTAAGCACACTTTCAACAGACAAAACATTTTCGTGGATAGTAACACAACCAATAAGATCTGACTATTCAAGTTATTTTATTACAGAAGTCCTTACACAATTATTTGTTGCATTTTTTATTGCTCTTTTGCTTGTATTGACAATTAGACTTGACAACAGATCACGAGTAATAATTATTTCTATAGCGGGAATTTGTGCAACAATTTCAACTTATGGACAACTGATGAATTGGTGGGGACTTCCTGAAAGTTATGGAATAGGTGTTAGCATTAACTTACTAATTGGATGGACAATTGTTGCTTTTATTTCTGCAAAATTTATTATAAAAAATAAAACAATATGAACTACAACAAAGAAGTTACCGAATACATTGACAATGCAACGGAAGAACAAATCGTAATACTTGAAACATTGCGAAAACTTGTCCACGAAACAATAGACAATGTTTTCGAAGAAATTAAATGGAATATGCCAGTATTCAATAATGGGAAGGATTTTGCATATTTGAGATTTGCGAAAAAGCATACAACACTCGGCTTTTACAACATAGACAAAATCAAAGACCCTGACAACTTATTAGAAGGAGATGGAAATACTTTGAAACATATAAAAATAAAAAAAGCAGACGACATAAAACCAAAAGTGATTGCAGAATGGTTGAAACAAATTACAAGCTAACAAAACAACGAACCGCTAACACGGGTTTGGCAAAAGTGGCGGTTTGGTGCTCCGCAGACACATTTGTGGTTAATCAAAGTTTGGTTCTCCGCATCAACACTTGTGGTGAAAATCGCCACCTTCGCCAAGCCCGAAACCGTTATCTGACACTATACGAATTGACCTAAAAACTATCTTGAAATTAGATTTTGAAAAATATAGAAATAACACTAAATTTGATAAAGCATACAAAAATAAATAATGAATAATCAGAAGTATATTTACAAATCAGAAGGTTTATTAAAAATTTACGAATTTACAAGTGAAGGACCTAACGGTAGTATTCAGAAAATGGTCGAGTATTCAGAAACTGGAACAGAGAACATTTACAACCTTGCTTTTGGCGACTATAATTTTGAAACAAAAAAAATAGATGATTTATCGATTACTAACAATGGAGATAGTTTAAAGGTTTTAGCAACGGTTGCTTCTACTGTTTATGCGTTTACTGAAAAATACCCTCAAGCTTGGATTTTTGCTACGGGTAGTACTTCAGTTAGAACTAGATTATACAGAATGGGGATTACAAACAATCTTGCAGAGATAAATGAAGATTTCAAAGTATATGGATTGACAATAAATGAAAATATTTGGGAGGAATTTGTTATTGGAGAAGATTATGAAGCATTTTTAATAACCAAAAAGGAAAATTTTTAAGCATATGAAAAAGATAGATCAATTAAATAATTCTAAAGTACCTGTAATTGTTTTCGATAAAAAATTGGAACAATTTAGAGACAAAGTTTTATTTCCAGAAAAATTAGCAAAAGCTAATGAAATTTTATCTCGTGTTGGTTTACCAAAAAAAATCTCTAAATAATAGCATAAGATAACAGCGCCTTAGCAATAGGCTCTTATGCCTCACTTCGATTAAAATATTTACTACTTTTGAAATAAATCTCGCTTCGGGTTTTGGGTGTTCTGCTTCAGTACCGCCCATCGCAAATCTGCCAAACGTTATGGGAAACCCTGCTACCAATAAACGACAGAATACTAATTATTAATCAAAAAGCAATTTGACAAATGACATTTAAAAAGTCACAAATATTAATAGCTTTTATTCTTTTGACGATAATACCGACACAGACATTTCCGTTTTGGGTGGTTAACTTTGGGACAGCAAGAACCTTAGCTCCAAAACGATTTGGCTTTGCAGCAGGTATGGGCGGACAAATGGTTTTCCTTGGACAACCAAAGTTAACAAGTGGTTTTTTCACAATTCCACACGCAGGTTTCAGGTATGGTTTAGGTCAACGAATAGACGCAGGACTTAGACTTGCGCCAATCCCACTTCCTTTCGCGACAGTCGGTCCTGGATTTGGAGTTAATTTAGATGTGAAATACTGTTTTACAAAACCTGAAACTAAATTTGACTTTGGGATTGTTTTAGGTTTAGGTGGATCACATGTTCTAATTGAAGAAAAAACTCGTTATGCTTACAGTCCAAATGTAGCTTTGCTGGGGACTTATAACATCAACGAAACGACACGTTTTACAGTTATGGCGCGTCATGTAAACCTTGCTATTCCGACAGCACCTCAAGGAGCTGGAGCAAACTATGTAAACATTTCTGGCGTTTCATTGGGACTAAAAAAAGACATTAGACCTAATATTTCAATATTACCAGAAGTTGGGGTTTACAACTATGACGGTAAAATTGTAGGGATAGAAAAAAGTGGACCGGGTTTTCAATACGGACTTATGATAGCCACAAGTTTTTAATGCAAAACACATCTAACCTCGACAAAACCAAATAAACATAAAACAATCAAACAGAAGGGCAATACATAACAGCACATTTGCGATAGGCTTTTATGCCTTACTTCGAACAACTATTTATTACTTTTGAAATAAACCGTGCTTCTATTTTTGGTGTTCGGATTTACCCTAGCCATTTAAAATAAATAATAAACTAAAACGTTATACCTTATAAATCATAGAAAATGAAAACAGTTTTTTCACTAATTCTTTTATGGTTAGGGTTCACCTCCCTTCATGCGCAAACCTGGTCAAAAGCACAAATCGCAAAAGCAAATACAGCAAAAGACATTGCCTATTTAAGTACAGTCGAAAAAGAATGCATTATGTACCTAAATTTGTGTCGTCTATATCCGCAAGATTTTTTAAAATTTGAACTAACGAATTATTTTGGAAATGAACAATATGGAGATTATTTAAAAAATTCTGAATATCGCAAATCCCTAATATCGACATTGGCATCTATGCAACCAATTAACGCGCTAACTTTTGACGTAGATCTATATAAAAATGCCGCATGTTTTTCCAAAGAACAAGGAATTGCTGGTACCAGAGGCCACACTCGAATCAAATGTCCGAAGGCTGGATATACAGCAGAATGCTGTTCATATGGAATGACAGCAGCGAAAGATATCGTACTACAACTACTTATAGATGATCGCGTGACAAGTTTGGGACATCGAGAAATTTGCTTAGACGCTGGTTACTCAAAAATTGGTGTAAGTGTTAATTCTCACAAAGAATGGGGAACATGTGCGGTTTTGGATATTAACTAATGAACCTCCCATTTATTTTATTTTAATCTGAATCAAAGCGTAAAGAGTGACTCCGAAAAAGTCATTCTTATCCAAATTAGAATATTTAATACTCCTTTAACGTAAGACTTCCTAAAAATTCGTATTTTTCCTAAAAATAAGTGAGACTAGAAAGAATAAAAAACAGCAAACCGTTTTACTTATAATCTAGTTGAAGTAAACGCCACAGTATCAAATAAAAATGTTAAAACAAGTGAAAATAACAGTATTAATGGCTGTTTACAATACCAATTTCTTTTTAATCAAAAGAGCAATCGACTCTGTATTACAGCAGGATTTTCAAAACTTTGAATTAATTATTATTGATGATGGTAGTAAGGATTTCGAACGCGAAGACCTACTGCAGTATGTTGAAAAACATGAAGAAAAAATAGTATATATACGCCATAGCAATCGTGGACAATCAGAATCTATCAATCGCGGAGTTTTAAATAGTATTGGTGAATTTATCACGATTCTAGATGGAGATGACGAATACAAGACGAATCATTTAAGTGCCTGCCTGAAAGCAGTCAAAAATGTAGATTTAATTTGTTCTACCACCGAAACAATTACAGACAGTATTGAAGATTATTTTGTACCAGATAAAAATGATTTAACGAAACTTATTCACCTCGATGAAACAATTCTGTTTGGCACCTTATTTGGTCGTAAAAAAGTTTTTACACAAATTAACTTCAGACATGGCTTTGCAGCAGATGCTGATTTTTACGAAAAAGCATCCAAACAATTTAAAGTGAACAAAGTAGATTTAAGAACCTATGTGTATCACCGAAACATTCCAAATAGTATTTGTGCTACCATTAAAAAAGCAAATTTGATTCAAGCATAAACGATGGTTATTGATACTAAACGTTTTTCTGAAAATAGCAATATCCTGATGGCTTGTCATATCACAAGCATATTTGATGTGAACCGAAATACAACACTTGAAGATGACAACTATGCATTGGTTCAAGATTGGGCAGCATCTATCACACACAAAAATCTACAAGGCATCCTTTTTCACAATAACTTTAGTACTGAAACATGTGAAAAATATTCCAATGATTCAATTACGTTCATAAAAATAGAGTACAATCCAAGATTTAATCCTAACGTCTATCGCTATTTCGTTTACAAAGCGTTTCTTCAACAATACCTGCATCTATTCCAACATATTTTCATCACCGATGTATCGGATGTAACCGTTGTTAAAAATCCATTTGTAGATCCTTATTTTTTTGAAAATCCTAGTTCTATTTTTTGTGGGGACGAACCAAAATTACTGAACGATTCTTGGATGCTAGCGCACTCTACCCATCTACGCAAAAATATATCCGATTTTGCTGCTTACGAAACCAAATTTGCGCATGAAACACTTTTAAACTGTGGAATTATCGGTGGTAATGCTCCATTATTATTTCAATTTATAGAAAAACTGTGTGCAATACATCACTATGCGAACAGCGATAATAAAACAGCGTATACGGGAGACATGGGCGCTTTTAATTATGTAGCACGAACACAATTTAACAATCAATTGATTCATGGTGCACCTGTCAACACGCTATTTAAAGGCTACGAAAACGATCGCGAAGATTGTTGGTTTAGGCATAAATAATTCAATTTCGCATTAAGTCAAATTAGATAAGGATTCAATTTCTTTTACAAGCATGAAAAGAAATTTAAAAAAGCGGTATAATTACTACTTTTGAAAATAAATAAGGCTACCGGTTTTGAGTATTAAGCTTCAGGTTAACTGATCTACATAAACAAAAATTAGGCTGTAAATCAAACAATTAACCTGAAATAATGGAAAGAAAGGATTTTCTAAAACAAGCAACATTACTTTCAATAGGCGGTATACTAATTCCTTCTACTTTTTTAACTTCCTGTAGAAAAGAAACCTTATTAGAAGATGTGAAATATGAAGGTAAAGTGCTAATTATTGGTGCAGGTGCAGCTGGTTTGTATGCCGCTTATATTTTAAAATCTAAAGGCATTAATTTTCAAATTTTAGAAGCTTCCGCAAATTATGGCGGACGACTCGGTAAACTAGACACATTTGCTAATTTCCCAATTGACCTTGGTGCGCAATGGTTACATGGAAAAAACAGTATTTTAGGAGACCTAATCACAAAATCAAACACTAAAACAACTGTTGATGAAAGTGTAACGAAATATTGGTTTAACAATCAATTAGTAACTACCCTACCCCAAAACATAGACATTTTTAATGGCGAAGACTTACCTGATATCTCCTACAGCGATTATGCACTTCAAAAAGGATTAGGAAAGGAATATAAGTATATTATTGAAAATATCGCAGGGGACCAAGGTGCTTCTGCCTCCCGACTTTCTGTGTTTGGAAATAATCAAGAAGAAGAAAATTGGAGTTCGGGAGACGATGATTTTAAATTTCAAGAAACCTTTTTTGATTTAATTGACGAGGAAATTGCACGTGAAGTAAAAGACAAAATACTGCTTAATACGATTGTTTCTAAAATTGATTATTCACAAGCAGAAATCATTCTAACAGACAGTACGAATAATTATTTCAAAGCGGATAAAGTTATTATTACGGTTCCGATTCCGATTCTAAAATCAGGTGATATTGAATTTACACCGCCTTTACCGAAAGAAAAAACAACTGCATTTTCTAAAATTGGGATGGATGCTGGTATGAAAGTGTTCCTAAAATTCAGCACGAAATTTTATGACCAAAATATAGTTGGAGGTACTATTTGTGCTGCTTATGCAGATGAAAGTATTGGTAAAGTTCAAAACGATAATGTTTTACTTGCTTTTGTAATGGGTGAACAAGCAGAGTATCTAACTGCATTGGCAAATAATGATGCAATTACCAAAGCATTACTTCAAGAATTAGACATGATGTATAATGGACAAGCAACCCAATCCTTTATTTCGTCTCATGTTCAAAACTGGACAACAAACCCTTTTATCAAAGGAGCCTATTCTTACAGTAAAATTGGTATTGGTGATGCTAGAAAAATTGCATGCCAGTCCATAAATCAAAAAGTGTATTTTGCGGGAGAAGCAATGAATACAAATGGTCATCATCAAACTGTTCCCGGTGCTGTAGAAACTGGATATCGCGAAGTCATAAATCTATTAAACGACATCCAAAAATGAATAAAATACGGATCTTATACTTTTTGCTACTAAACTGTATTTCAGCATCTGGACAAGCATTAAAAATCGATGTATCCTACGAATATTTGTATGCAAATCAATGGGATAAAGCCATACAAACCTATAATTTTAGTCGTCCATTTGAAAAAGAAAAACAAGCGCTTCTATCCAATGGTATAAACACTTCCGTTTCTTATATTTTAAAAAATGAAAAACAAATTAAGCATGGTCTAAACTTCGCTTACAGCTTTTTCCAAAGTGCAGCAGAAAATGAAAACTTCAATAATAATCTAAACCTACATTTTATAAATCTTGGCTACTTTATCCATTATGAAAATACTGAAAAATGGAAAGGTTTCTATTCGGACTTAATTTTTTCTGGAACTTCGAGTATCTTGTTGAGAAATATAAATGGTGAACCGTATGTGTATGATAATATAATTGCAAAAGCATTTGGCATTGGTGGTACCGTGCGTTTAAAACTTGGTTATTGTAGTGCATGGAAAAATAATCGTTGTTTTTCGCCATTTATCGCATTTGCTTACACACCATATTTATATGCTCCAAACAATGAAAGAATTATTAATCAAACGAAAGGATTAACAAGTAATAACTGGACAGGAATAGGAATGGCACAAATCGGATTAACATTTCACGTAAGAAAACAAGAATAATAAATTCTAATTTGTAATTTCACTACACGACAAGTAAAATGTTTCCTAATTAATGAACACTAATTTAAAAATGAAAAAAATGAAAAAATCACTTATTTTAACTGCAATGCTTTTAACTTTTGGTTTTGTAAATAGCCAAACAATACAATCGGACAATCATAATACTACTGGCTTTATAAAGTCAGACGGTACTATTCAAAATAGTAATCACAACACCGTTGGTTTTATTAAAAATGATGGAACGATTCAAAATAAAAACCATAATACCATTGGTTTTATTAAAAGTGATGGAACAATTCAAAATAGTAATCATAACACCGTTGGATTTGTAAAAAGTGATGGAACCGTTCAAAATTCCAACCATAATACCATCGGATTTATCAAAGACGATGGAACTGTTCAAAATGCGAATCACAATACAATTGGTTATGCAAAAAACGTAAACAGAGAATGGGCTGCAGTTACTTTTTTCTTTTTTAGGTTTAATTAATTTGAAAAATAATTAAGAATTACAAACAATCCCTTTGCTCCGCGAAAAAAACACTGTGAACTTTAGGCCTCCTTTGCGACTTTATGTTAAAAATTAATCTTCACAAAACGAATTCTCGTAATTTTGCTCTATGAAATTTTTTTATGTCATTGCACTTTACTTAGTTCTTGCTAGTTCCACTTGCATTTCGAATTCTAAAAAAAATGCTTTCCAAACTTTTGAATCGAACGAAATCATCTGTACAGACTCTAGTTGCTTCGGCAAATACATCGGTCGTGAATTTGTAAACGGTTCCGATATCGCACACCAATTCTCTAACAAAATGGCTGAAGCAGTTGGGGATAAACTCAAAACACTTTATCACACTAAAAAATTCAATAAAGTCGATTTTGAAAACATCCAAATGTCTACCAAAGGCATGGGGACCGGCAAGGTAATCTACGAACTTACAATTCCCTTTGTTCGGGTACCTAATAAATGTGCTGCTTTTACTTCTTTTGATCATTCCGGTGGATGGAACCACTACCCTGCTATTAAAAAACGAAAAGAACGCTTAAACAAAGTGTTACTTCCTGGAGATTCTTTAAATATAAGCGAACTAAAAACAACTTCTGAAGGCCTCCAAGAATTTTGGATACAATGGCGAAATAAAGACGTACAAGCAGATTGTATTAAAAACTAACAACACTATGAATCCGAAAATCAATGAATTCTTTGAAGGTTTAACCAAATGGAAAGATGAATTACAGGTATTAAGAACCTATGTTCTGGATTGCTTGTTAATCGAGGAAGAAAAATGGAAAGTTCCCTGTTATACCCATAACGGAAAAAATATCGTATTAATTCATGGATTTAAAGACTATTATGCACTACTATTCATGAAAGGTGCTTTGTTACAAGACAACGAAAACATCTTAATTCAACAAACTGAAAACGTACAATCTGGTCGACAAATACGCTTTACTACGATCGAACAACTCGTTGCAATGGAAGCTACTATCAAAGCATACATATTTGAAGCAATTGAGGTCGAAAAAGTTGGATTAAAAGTGGAACATAAGAAAAAAGAAGCATACAATGTCCCTGAAGAATTAATTGAAAAATTTAACCTAGACCCAACATTTAAAAACGCATTCGAAGCGCTTACACCTGGCCGACAAAAAGGATACTTACTGCATTTTTCAGGTTCCAATAATCCAAAAACACGCATCGCACGAATTGAAAAATACACTAAAAAAATTCTCGATGGCAAAGGAATGACAGACTGTACCTGTGGTTTATCCAAACGTATGCCAAATTGTGATGGATCGCATAAATTTGCACTTTAGTACTTTAAAGAATTTCAAAAAGAATCAACTTAAACACCTTAATAAATCTCCCGCACATCACTCGCCTCCTCATCCTTAATTTCTTAATAGTTAATTTCCCACAATCCTAATCAATCTATCTACAATCTCGAATTTGTTAATTTGTAATTTTCTAATTTGTAATTTGTAATTTCGCTCCATGAAAAAATTCTTCGCTAAACGTTGGGTAAAATACCCTTTCTTCACACTTATTTTTGCCTTTGCTATTGTAGGTTTCTTTTTATCAGCGACCTATTTTGCAGTGCAATTCAAACTAACAAACGATGCAGGTTCCATTGACATGAACGACCGATATTTTAACGAGATAAAAGATAAATACAACCAATCATTTAAAATAGATACGACAAATGGAGAAATCCGTAGCTACAAAAACTTAGAGCGTTTATTGATTCTAAACAAGTATTGTCCAAAAAATGCAAATTTTATCATGGACGCCTACATGCAGGATAAAAACGAGGTGGAAACGAGTAAAATGATTGATGCAGTAGAATTATTCTTACAAAAAAACAAAGCGTATCAAAATGAAATACAACAACTTAAAAAATCAAAAAACAAAGCAAAACGCATTCAAGGTAGTATCTTTGACTGGATGAATATATCAGAATGGCAAGACTTTAAAATCGCTGTTGCCAAAGACAAAAAATTGATTGATTCTGTTCAAAATTTAACAGGTGTAGAATCGCGCTTAATTGTTGCGTGTTTGGTTGGTGAACAAATTCGTTTATTCAACTCCAAACGAGAAGCGTACAAAAAATGGATTGGGCCACTTAAAATTTTAACCGTAGAATCGCAATTTTCACTAGGTGTAACTGGTATTAAAGAACAAACAGCAATCGACATCGAGAAAAACTTACACGATCCGAAATCTGTCTATTATTTAGGAGATAAATATGTGCACTTACTGGATTTTAAAACGGACAATCCAAAAGCAGAGCGCGTAAACCGTTTGGTAGATTACAAAAACCATTTCTATTCGTATATCTATGCGGCTATCTTCGTAAAACAAGTGAAAGTTCAATGGGAAAAAGCAGGCTACCCTATCGATAATCGTCCTGAGATTCTTGCTACTTTATTTAATGTTGGTTACCCACAATCGCAACCAAAAAAGAATCCAAAAGTGGGTGGTTCTACGATTAAAATTCATGAAAAACCACACTCATTCGGAGCTGTAGCTTACGAATTTTATTACTCTGGTGAATTATACGACCTCTTCCCTTTCAAAGCGAAGAAATTTGATTTTATCTAATCAATAGTGAATATTAATCCTTTCTAATCGTCTCTCTTCACTCGAAACTCGAAACTCCACAGGCAACCTTTCAAAAAATAACTAGTTATACTAAAGAGGATATTAGGATAGAAAGATTATTCGTATCTTGATTTTAAAAAAAAATTCTATAATTTTCCACTTGGAGAAAAAAGGTATGAAATTAAAGATATTACTTTCTTTTATTACGATTTTAGCTTTAAATTGGAGTTTCTCTCAAGGTGGAACTAAACCAAGTACTACAGGTGCCTCTATTACCCTACCTCTTTATTTCGCTGGTCAAACATTAACAGGAAAAATAAACGATGTTAGTAATCCTGCAGGATTTGTTTCTCCCTATACCATCGGTCCAGATTATTTTTTTTACCACAAAGCACTTTCCTCTGGAAATATTTTTGTCGACCTTTCGTTTACTACTGTCCCAGGAACTCAATTAATGCCAAGTATCTCTGTTTGGGAAGGAAGACCAGGTGCTGGAGGTATATTAATACAATCCCTGACCTCCATTGGGGATGAAACCGTGGATAATATCTTACGCTTATCTTTCAAATCAGTTATCAACAAATTGTATTACATCATGATTGATTGCGGTTCAGCCGACGGATATGACTATAGTTTATTTATTTACAATTCTCCTGTTCAGGGCGCTTGTTCTAATATTGGTTTTGAAACAGGGGATTTTTCAAACTGGATAGAAACAGATGGAAGTACTACAGAGGGATGCGCAACTGCGCAACACCCAGTTTACTTCCCTAATTCAAGTTTATCAAATTCTACACTTAGCAGTGCACCTCAGCATAGAATTACGAAATCTGGAACGGATGCTATTGGTGGATTCAAAAAAGTATGTCCAGGATTAGAAGGGAAATCTCTTCGCTTGGGAGATAGTACTAAAACCATGCGTAGGTACAATGCAAATACTGGTATAGTTACTAATGGTGCGTCTATTGAACAACAATTTTTAGTAACTAAAACAAATTCACTCTTTACCTACTATTATGCCGTTGTTTTAGAGGCAAGTGGTCATGCGCCAAGTCAACAACCTACGTTCCGTGTAGATGCATTCGATAAAAATGGTGGTCGGATTTTATGTGGCGAATATCTTGTCGTTGCAAGTGGTGCAATTCCAGGATTCGTGAATGCTGGTCCATATGATGATCCAAATGACGCATACCCCCTTGATCCAACAGATCCGGATGTATACTACAAAACTTGGACACCTGTATTTATCGATTTATCGCAATACATCGACTCAAGTATCACTATTCGATTTACGGTAATGGACTGTTCCGAAGGTGCACATTTTGGGTATGCTTATGTAGATGCTGTTTGTCAACCACTTGAAATAACCGGAAATTCTTCTGTATGTAATGGAGGCAAAATAAGTCTACATGCACCCCCTGGCGGAGCAACCTATAAATGGACCGTAAAAGGAAATACAACTATATTAGGGAATTTGGACTCCTTATATGTGAATCCAAACACTCCTACTACCTACCAATGTGAAATTGTTTCGGTAGCAGGTTGTAAAACATTGCTCGAAAAACTAATAACACCGGAAGCGAAACCAATCATCTCCACAATTTCTGGAGATTTAGAAATTTGCACAGGGGAAATAGAACAACTCACTGCAACCGGAACTCCTGATAGCACTTCACCTTGGAAATCTTCCAACACTTCTGTAGCAAGCGTTGATATTGCTGGTAAAAT
>JBIIKZ010000012.1:0-49147 GCA_044232905.1 Crocinitomicaceae bacterium | reverse complement strand
ACCGATTTAATAAAATTAAAACTTAATACTTACTTAAAAGATCCTAAAGTAAGCATACAAATTCAAAACTTTAAAATAACAATTCTCGGTGATGTGAAAAATCCTGGTACAATTGAAGTACCCAATGAAAAAATTACATTAATTGAAGCAATAGGGATTGCAGGTGATTTGAATATTACTGCAAAAAGAAAGAACATACTTTTATTGAGAGATGAAAACGGTATTAAAAAACAGTATCGCATAGATTTAACCAATAATAATTTCATCAATTCTCCTATATATTATTTAGCACAAAACGATGTAATTTATATAGAAGCAAATCAAGCAAAAATTAATTCCTCCAATGTTACTGGATCATCTTCTATTTTAGTTGCAATAGCTTCTTTAGTAATTACAACTGTCAATATTTTAACTAAATAATTTATATGTCTGAAAATTCATCTAAAGAAAATGAGAATTTTAAAATAATTTTCTTTAAATATTTATCTCATTGGAAATACATTCTTGTTTCTCTCGTTTTATCTTTATCATTTGCAGTAATTTATTTAAAATTCACACAACAATCTTTCAAAACAACTTCTAGTTTAATTGTAAAAGACGGGTCCAAAAATGAAATCTCAGATCAGCTTTCTGCTTTTGAAGGGTTGGGTCTTAATTTAGGAAACGCATCTAGTTCCGTTGAAAATGAAATACAATTACTTAAATCGAGATCATTAATTTCAAAAGTAGTACAAGTACTAAAATTAAATGTAAATTATCACGATTTAAACACCGTAAATAACAAAGAATTATTTTCTGAAAAACCGATAAACATCACTTTTTTAAATGGAGACTCTACCGCCTATCAAAAGACAGGGTTAATTGAAATTAAAAGTATTGACAAATCATCTTTTGAAATATTAGATGATAACAGAAAACGTACTTGTAGATTTGGTTCAACAATAAATTCAACCTTTGGAGATATAATTATAACACCAAATGAAAACTTCTTAAAACCTTTTTATTTAAAAATTACATTAACTAAATTCAATCAAACGGTAGATCTATTGAGTCAAAAATTAGCCGTTGAAAAACAAAATAAAGAGAATAGTATTATTTTATTATCAATTGTCACAAGTAACATAAGTGAAGGTAAAGCATTCTTGCAAGAATTAATTAATCAACATACAAAAGATGCCATAATCGACAAAAATGAAATAGCAAAAAACACCTTAGATTTTATTAATGAACGTATAACATATATTACTAGAGAACTTACAGATGTAGAACAAGATGTATCTTCTTTCAAATCTTCGAATAAAATTTTTGATTTAGCATTAAACACTTCCTCGTTTTTAGAAAGTGAAAAACAAAATCAAAAGTTACTTTCTGAAAATAACATTCAATTAAAATTAACTGAATTTATATCTGAGCATTTAAAAGATGCCAAGTCAAATGAATTATTACCGTATAATATCGGTATATCAAATACAGCTATTGACAATCTTATAAGTAACATTAACAATATTATATTAGAGAGAAATAAACTTTTAATTCGCTCAAGTAGTAATAACCCTATCGTATCTAATCTTGAAGAACAAATTTTAAACTTGAAGTCTAATTTAAAAGAAAGTCTTACTAGTCAAAAGAATTCACTAAAAATAAAAAATAAAGAACTTACTCGAGAACAAAATATTTTACAAAGAAAATTAACATCTGCACCAAGTCAAGAAAAAGATTTTAGAGAATTTGCGCGTCAACAACAAATTAAAGAAACTCTCTATTTATTTTTATTACAAAAAAGAGAAGAAACAGCAATATCTGAAGCAGTAACTATTTCTAATATCAAAATAATAGACCCGCCATATTCTGATGAAAAAGCAACTTCACCAAAAAAATCAATCGTATATATAATTGCACTATTTTTAGGTTTACTTATACCAATAGGTATAATTTATATCATTAATTTGTTTGATACCAAAATTCACAATAATTCAGAAATTTCGAATCTTGGTATTCCCTATATTGGCGACATTCCAATTACCGATAGTAAAAACAAATTAGTTGTTGGATTAGCAGAGAGATCAAGTGTCGCAGAGGCCTTCCGTTTATTAAGAACCAATGTAAACTTTTTAATTCCATCGGCTAAAAATAGTGCTAAATCAATCTTTATAACCTCCACGATCAGTAATGAAGGAAAATCTTTTATTGCTCTAAATCTTGCTGCGACAATTGGACTATCTGGTAAAAAAGTAGCATTATTAGGACTCGATTTGAGAGCACCGAAAATTCTACAATATATAAACGAGGAAAAAACGATCGGTATTACAAGTTTTATTGTAGACTCAAGTATTTCTGTGAAGGACATTTCCATAAAAATACCTGAAATTGAAAATTTAACAATAATCCCATCTGGACCTATTCCACCTAATCCAGCAGAATTATTAATGTCTGATCGATTAAGTGATCTATTTGATGAAGTAAAACAACAATTTGACTTTATAGTAGTAGATACCGCTCCGGTTGGCTTGGTAGCAGACTCATTATTATTAAATAAATACGCAGATATGTTTATTTATGTAGCACGTGCTAACTTCTTAGACAAAAGATTATTAAATATTGCGGAAAGTTTATACGAAGAAAATAAACTTAAAAATATGTCCATACTTTTAAACTGTTCTGATTATAAACGAAATTATGGATACGGATATAGTTATGGATATGGCGACGATTCTAGCTATGTAGCAAAAAGAGAAAAAACATGGTTCCAAAAATTGTTGAAAAAATAAATTATTACTAAATATATAATAACCATTCTTTTTCAGAACTTTCTAATATCCCTAAATGATTAAATGCGATTAAATCTTGAATAAATAACAATTCAGGATATTGTTTCGCTTCAATCAATTGATATCTTCTTTTTGTACCGATAATTTGAATTTCTTCAAAGTTTTTTGAGTCAACAACTTTATAAAAACTTCGATTGTTACTTAATTTTCGATAAATCGGATAGTCGTTTTTAATTTCCATGCCACAAAATTAAATCATTATTTATGACTAAAAAACATAAAGCATATTATATACTTGAAGAGTTAGAAAAATTATATCCAACGACTCCAGTTCCACTAGACCATACAAGTAAATACACCTTACTTATTGCAGTTTTATTATCTGCACAATGTACAGATGAACGTGTAAATAAGATTACACCCATATTGTTTTCAAAAGCAGATAATCCGTTTGAGATGGTCAAAATGAAAATAGAAGATATTCAACAAATAATAAGACCGTGCGGACTCTCTCCTAAAAAAGCGTATGCAATCTTTACCTTATCCCAAATACTCATTGATAAATACAATGGTGAAGTCCCTGAAAACATAGACTTATTAGAAGAACTTCCTGGTGTAGGACACAAAACTGCTTCTGTAGTAATGTCTCAAGGTTTCGGACATCCAATGTTCCCTGTAGACACCCACATACATCGATTATTAACGCGCTGGGGAATAACTAGTGGTAAAAACGTGATTGAAACAGAAAAAGATGCAAAAAAAATATTCCCAAAACAAAGTTGGAATAAATTACATTTACAAATCATTTTTTATGGAAGAGAATATTCTCCAGCACGAAGTCCTAAATTAGCAAAAGATTTTATCACAAAAACAATCGGTACAAAAAAAGCAATCTCTGAATTAATTTAACTATTAATCTTAAAACTATTCTTGAATCCATTACATTAAACAACAGTTTTAATCAGTATACAACTCTAAATCAAACTACTAATCACTCTTTAATCCCTTTGTTTTTTCGCATTTTAATATTGATAAACTCTACAACTAATGCATAAACCATTGCAAAATAGATATATCCTTTTGGTACATGTTGTCCAAATGCTTCAGCGATAAGTACCATACCAATTGTAACTAGAAACGCCAAAGCAATCATTTTTACTGTTGGACGTTTATTAATAAAATCAGAGATTGACTTTGCAAACACCAACATAATTAACATCGAAATAATAACCGCCCCAAAGATTATAACCATTGGATTACCAGATCCTTCCCTACTTATTTCATTCGTCATTCCAATAGCTGTAATAACAGAATCAAAACTAAAAACAATATCAATCATCACGATTTGAAAAATAACAGCAGATAATGAGGTTTTAACCTTAAGCTCTCCATCATGGTTGCCTTTGATACTACTATGCATTTCGCTAGTACTTTTGTAGATTAGAAACAATCCACCTATCAATAAAACCAAACTTTGACCTGTGAAATTTGTACCAAAAACTGTAAATAATGGTTCAGTCATTCCCATAATCCAACTAACTATCGACAATAAAAATAGCCTGACAATTAAGGCTAAAAATAATCCAATATTTCGAGCTTTACGTTTTTTTTGTGCTGGTAATTTATCAGTTACAATCGAGATAAATATGATATTATCAATACCAAGTACTATCTCCAATAACGAAAGTACAACCAAATAAAAAACTCCTGTTCCAGTAAAAAGTATAGAAAAATAATCACTCATAAATTAAATGTTAAGGTCAAAATTAAGATAATGCTGTAAAATAGTGTTTTAAAACGCGATCATTTAAAGAAGAATCTGTAAAAATCTCCATTAATTTTGGTTTTGAATTCGAAGAAAAAGCGAAAAATTCTTCTATCTGATTTTCAATATCGCTTATATTATTTGCTTGAAAGTAATTAACTCCGAAAGCTTTACAAATAAATTCTGCAGAATAGCCATGATTATACACAAAGAAATCATTTAATTCATCTGTAGTATCTGGTCCAGGTATAATTTTAAAAATTCCTCCACCATCATTATTAATTAAAAAAATACGGAGATTGGCTAAATCAAGGCGATTAAACAAAGCATTGCTATCATAGAAAAATGAAATATCACCAGTAATCAAAGTATTACATTTGTCTTTTTGAATATAAGCAGCTCCACCTGCAGTACTTGTACTTCCGTCAATTCCACTCGTGCCTCTATTACAATATGTGGTAATTGTTCGAACAGGATCAAATAATTGGGCATAGCGAACAACGGAACTATTACCTAGGTGTAAAATAGAATTTTCAGGTAAATAATCTAAAATAATATGATTAGCTATCAAATCTGTAAATGCATCTTGCTTTTCAATGAAATCAAGAGCTTTATCTTTATTTATGTAATCTATCTGTTTCCATTTATTACGATAGTTTGCATTGCTACTATAATCCACTTTAATCAATTCTTTCACAAAAAAAGTAGCATCAACATTTAATGAATATGTCAAATTTTGATACGTATCCATAAACGGGAAATCAGCGCCAATTTTCCAAATTTCTTTAGGAGAGTATTTTCGTAAGTAAGCTTTTATTTTTTTAGATACAACTGCTCCACCTAGAATAATTAATAAATCTGGTGAAAAATCATCCAGTTCATCTTCTTTTATTCCTTGCAATGTTCGATCGATACAATGGACAAAATTAGGATGTATTAGGTTCGATGTGTTTTCAACCAAAATAAGAACGGATGGGTCATCGGATAAAAATTTCAAGACATTCTCCAATCCTTCATTTGGTAACATTTGACCACAAAGAATCATTTTTTTTGAATACTTACTCCATGATTTCTTTAGAATTGAAAATTGATTATCAGATAATTGCTCATTAGACTCTAAAACTGTAATCGGTAAATTTTCATTTGTTTCTTCTATTTCTACCTGTTGATATAATGGTTCAGAAAATGGTAAATTTATATGTATCGGTCCTTTAACAATTCCATTTGCATGATAAAAAGCTTCTGAAATTTGACGTTTCACAAACCAAACATGCTCTTTATCCCAATTATTTTCTGAAATGGTCGTAGAAAAACGTATGTGATTTTTAAACACTTCATGTTGAACAATTGTTTGCCCATCTCCTTGATCTACCCATGCTTTCGGACGATCAGCAGTAAAAACAATTAATGGTATTAGTTGATAATACGCTTCCGCAATGGCCGGGTAATAGTTTAATGCAGCTGAACCAGAAGTACAACAAACTCCAACTAACTTATTTGTTTGTTGTGCCATTCCCAAGGCATAAAAAGCAGCTGAACGCTCGTCTGGAATAACAACACATTCAATATCAGGATGTTGATTAAAGGCAATACTTAATGGAGCGTTACGAGAACCTGGTGAACAAACAACATATTTCAAACCTAAAGCAATTGCTTGATGGACTAAAAATTGAACTTGTGTTTTTGCACTTGTCTTCACCTGTTATAATAACTTAATTCTAAGTTTACAAATTTACCAATTTTATTGATTTTCCCTTGGTTTTTCTTCTTGTTTTCAGATATAAGACGTATATTCGCGCTAACAAAGTGCTGTTAACCTTAATATCAGACAGCTACTATTCACACTTTCGTTTGTATTAGGGTTCATGCGAAATACAATTTTAAGCCATATGGCAGAAACAAAAATTTCAGGGCAGGGAACTGCTGATTTTGACTGGGATGCATTAGCATTAGACGGTTACACACAAATTCAACGTTCAGAATTAGCTGACACGTACGAAAAAACATTAAGTTCAATCAATGAAAAAGAAGTAATTGAAGGAACTGTTGTTGTTTTAACAAAACGTGAAGCAGTTATCAATGTTGGGTACAAATCTGAAGGGGTTATTCCAGTAAGTGAATTCCGTTACAATCCAGATTTAAAAGTAGGTGACAAAGTAGATGTTTATGTGGAATGTCAAGAAGACAAATCAGGTCAACTAGTGATCTCTCACCGTACAGCTCGTATGCACAAAGCATGGATTCGTGTGAATGATGTATTACGTACAGGTGAAATCATTACTGGTTTTGTTAAATGTCGTACAAAAGGTGGTCTTATCGTTGATGTATTTGGTATCGAAGCATTCTTACCAGGTTCTCAAATCGATGTTAAACCAATCCGTGATTACGATATCTATGTTGGTAAAAACATGGAATTCAAAGTGGTTAAAATTAACCAAGAATTCCGTAACGTTGTTGTTTCTCATAAAGCGCTTATTGAGGCTGAATTAGAAGAACAGAAAAAACAAATCATCTCTGGTCTTGAAAAAGGTCAAGTTCTTGAAGGTACTGTTAAGAATATTACTTCTTATGGTGTATTCATTGACTTAGGAGGTGTTGATGGATTAATTCACATTACTGACCTTTCTTGGGGTCGTGTAAATCACCCAGAAGAAATCGTTGAGTTAGATCAAAAATTGAATGTAGTAATTCTTGATTTTGATGATGACAAAAAACGTATTGCTTTAGGATTGAAACAATTGAGTGCTCACCCATGGGATGCTTTAGATGCTAATATTCAAGTTGGAGATAAGGTGTCTGGTAAAGTAGTTGTTATGGCTGATTACGGTGCTTTCGTTGAAATTACTACTGGTGTTGAAGGTTTAATTCACGTTTCTGAAATGAGTTGGTCACAACATTTACGTTCTGCACAAGACTTTATGTCTGTTGGAGATACAGTTGAAGCAGTTGTATTAACTTTAGACAGAGAAGAAAGAAAAATGTCTTTAGGTATCAAACAATTGATGCCAGATCCATGGACAGCAATCGAAGCTAAATATGCAGTTGCAACTAAGCACGATGCTAAAGTTCGTAATTTTACAAACTTTGGAGTATTCGTTGAATTAGAAGAAGGTGTTGACGGGTTGATTCATATTTCTGACCTTTCTTGGCAGAAAAAAATCAAACATCCATCTGAATTCTGCAAAGTAGGTGATGAAATGAAAGTTGTTGTGTTAGAAATCGATCGTGAAAACCGTCGTATTTCTTTAGGTCACAAACAATTGGAAGAGAATCCATGGGATGTATTTGAAACAATCTTCGGAGAAGGAACAATTCACCAAGGTACTATCGTTGAAACGAAAGACAAATCTGGTATCGTTGCTCTTCCTTATGGTGTTGAAGGAATTTGTCCTGCAAAACACTTGAAAAAAGAAGACGGATCAAATGCTAAAATTGACGAAACTTTAGATTTCAAAGTGATTGAATTCAACAAAGAATCTAAAAAAATCGTTGTATCTCACACACGTTTATTCGAAGAAGGAGAAGATCGTCCAACTACAACAAAAGCAACGGAAGCAAAAGGTGGTAAAAAACCAGCTGTAAATTCAACTGCTCAAGCGGTAAAAGCGATTAACCAAAACTCTGAGAAATCTACGTTAGGTGATTTAGATGCATTATCTGCATTGAAAGACAAAATGGAAGGTAAATAATATTACCTAACAATAATATGGAAGCCCTGCTGATTATTCAGTGGGGCTTTTTTAATGACCATACAATAAATGATATATAATTCAATCCGTTTATTAGAATCAAAAAAAGCCACAATCGCTTATGGCTTTAATACTATTATATCAATTTCTAATTCGTGAAAAATTGAAAATTTTCGAGCAAGACAAGAAAAAAAAAGCAGTGTACTTTAATGAGAACACGAAGTATCAGCGTAGCTAATTTTAATTTTTGCAGTCGAACAAAGAAAAAACAAATTTATTACGAATTAATTGCTTTGATTCCTGGTAATTCGATCCCTTCTAAGTATTCCAACATTGCACCTCCACCTGTAGAAACATAACTTACTCTATCTGCCAAGTTAAACTTATTAATTGCAGCAACTGAATCACCACCACCAATTAATGAAAATGCACCTTTTGCCGTAGCTTCCACAATTGCATTCGCAACATCTTTTGTTCCTTGTTGAAAGTTTTCCATTTCAAAAACACCCATAGGACCATTCCATAAAATCAATTTAGAATTTTTAATTATCTCTGCACAATCCAACGAAGTTTGTGGTCCGGAATCTAATCCCATCCATCCTGTTTCTATTTCTCCGGAAAGAACTGTTTTTCTATTTGAATCATTTGAAAAAGTATCTGCAACAATAGCGTCCACTGGCACATAAATGTTTACACCTTTTTCCTTTGCTTCAATAATAATTTTACGCGCAACATCTAAATAGTCGTCTTCTACTAACGAACCACCAACATTACCTCCTTTAGCTTTCACAAAGGTGAACGCCATTCCCCCACCAA
Source organism: Crocinitomicaceae bacterium (assembly GCA_044232905.1). Taxonomy (GTDB): domain Bacteria; phylum Bacteroidota; class Bacteroidia; order Flavobacteriales_D; family Crocinitomicaceae; genus CANHVK01. Next base: position 40,109 of record JBIIKZ010000012.1, on the reverse strand, counting down.
CGATAAGGTTATCAACTTTATCTAATAAACGTTCGATGATAGTAATTTTCGAAGAAACTTTTGCACCACCAACAATCGCAGTTAATGGTTTATCATTACTGTTTAATACGCGATCAACACTTTTAATTTCAGCCTCTAACAAATACCCAAACATTTTAGCGTTTGGAAAGAACTTTGCGATAATAGCCGTACTCGCATGTGCTCTATGTGCGGTTCCGAATGCATCATTTACATACACATCCCCATGTTTCGCTAATTCTTGCGCAAAACTTTCTGTACCTGTAGTTTCTTGTTTGTAAAAACGTAAATTTTCCAACAATAACACCTCCCCTGCTTTAAGGCTTGAACTTAAGGCCAAGGCATTTTCACCAATACAATCTGATGCGAACTTCACGTCAACACCTAATAACTTACTCGTGTGTGCTACAATATGTTTTAAAGAGTATTTATCTTCAAACCCTTCTTTCGGTCTTCCCAAATGCGACATTAAAACGACACTACCTCCTGTTTTGAGAATGTGTTGAATCGTAGGTAAAGCAGCACGAATTCGTGTGTCATCTGTAATTTCTAGTGTTTCTTTATCTAAAGGAACATTAAAATCAACTCGGATTAAAGCACGTTTTCCGTCGAAATTATAAGTGTGAATATCAGCCATTTTAAATTATTTTTATGAAAATGCAAAAGTATAAAAGTTGTTTAATTAAATAGATTAAACCCATTTAAAATTTCATATTCTCTTGAAAAACATCGTATTTTTTATTTCTTCAAATTTTGAAATTTTGAAATTAATTAATTGTTTTATCTTTGTGTAAAATCGAACAAAAATGATTGAAATCCCAAAAACATACGAACCTACAAAAGCTGAAAATAAATGGTATCCACATTGGTTAAATAAAGGATATTTTCATTCCACTCCTGATGAAAGAGAAGCATATACAGTTGTAATTCCACCGCCAAATGTTACTGGTGTTTTGCACATGGGACATATGTTAAACAATACCATACAAGATGTATTGGTACGTAAAGCTCGTATGGAAGGTAAAAACGTTTGTTGGGTTCCTGGAACGGACCATGCATCAATTGCTACAGAGGCGAAAGTGGTTCAAAAATTACGTAAAGAAGGAATTAAAAAATCAGACTTAACACGGGATGAATTTATGGTTCACGCGTATGAATGGAAAGATAAGCATGGAGGGATTATTCTGGAGCAATTAAAAAAATTAGGCGCATCCTGTGATTGGGAACGTACATCTTTTACGATGGATAAAGAATATTCGGAATCGGTTTTTGATACGTTTATTGATTTATATAAAAAAGGGAAGATATATAGAGGTGTTAGAATGGTTAACTGGGATCCAGAAGCAACTACAGCACTATCAGATGAAGAAGTTATATACAAAGAAGTAAATTCTAAATTATTTCATATTCGTTATAAGGTTGCTGACTCAGAAGATAAATGGGTTACGATTGCAACTACAAGACCAGAAACTATTTTAGGAGATACCGCAATTTGTGTGAATCCGAATGATGCTCGATATTATTTGTTACACGGCAAAGAAGTAATCGTACCACTAACAAATAGACGAATTCCGATAATTGCAGACGAATATGTTGAGATGGATTTTGGAACAGGATGTTTAAAAGTAACACCTGCACATGATATTAATGACTACGAATTAGGTAAAAAATACAACTTAGAAACGATAGATATTTTTACGGATCATGGGAAACTGAATGAAAATGGTTTGCATTATGCAGGAAAAGATCGTTTTGAAGTTCGTAAAGAAATAGCAAAAGAATTAGACGAGAAGGGATATATGGTCAAAGTTGAAGACCATATTAATAAAATCGGATATTCAGAACGAACGGATGCAGTTATAGAACCAAAATTGTCTTTACAGTGGTTTGTATCCATGAAAGAATTGTCGCAACCTGCTTTAGACAATGTAATGAATGGAAACATTGCGTTTCATCCTGAAAAATTTAAAAACACCTACCGTCATTGGTTAGAAAATGTAAAAGATTGGTGTATTTCTCGACAATTATGGTGGGGACACCGTATTCCTGCATGGTATTTCGGATCTAATCCAGAAGATTATGTGGTTGCAAAAACAGAAGCGGAGGCAATAACTTTAGCAACTAAAAAAACTGGAAGAGCAATTTCAGCTTCCGATTTAAAACAAGACGAAGATGTATTAGACACTTGGTTTTCTAGCTGGCTATGGCCAATTTCTGTATTTAATGGAATTACCCAACCAAACAATGAAGAAATCAAGTACTACTACCCTACCAATGATTTAGTTACTGCTCCAGAAATTATGTTTTTCTGGGTTGCACGTATGATTATTGCTGGATACGAATATATGGGTGATTTGCCATTTAAAAATGTTTATTACACTGGTATTGTACGCGATAAATTAGGTCGTAAAATGTCAAAATCTTTAGGTAATTCTCCGGACCCTTTAGACTTAATCGAAAAATTTGGTGCAGATGGAGTTCGTGTAGGTATTTTAATATCCTCTCCAGCAGGAAATGATTTGCCTTTTGACACGAGTCAATGCGAACAAGGTAGAAATTTTGCGAATAAAATCTGGAATGCTTTCCGATTGATTACATCTTGGGAAGTGATGGATTTAGAGCAACCAAAGGCATCTATTAAAGGAATCGAATGGTTTGACGCGAAATTAAATCAAGAATTAGCTGAAATTGATACCTTATTTAAGAAGTTTAAAATCTCCGAGGCATTAATGGCTACTTATAAATTAGTATGGGATGATTTCTGTTCTTGGTATTTAGAAATCATTAAACCAGGCTATCAACAACCAATTGATCGTATTACTTTAGAAGCTACACTTGGTTTCTTTGAAAAAATATTAAAAATTATTCAACCGTTTACGCCTTTTATTGCGGAAGAAATTTGGCATATAATTCGTGAACGAAAAGATGGTGATGATATAGTAATTGCTAATTGGCCAGAAGTAACAGAATATAATCCTGAAGTATTAGCGCAATTTAAAATTGCAGAAGAAGTGATTACAAATATTCGTAACACTCGCAAAGAAAATAATATTGCTACTAAGGTTAAAATGGATTTGTATATGAAGCAAAACCAAGAAATTTCCTCTGATTTTGATTCCGTTATTGTAAAAATGGGTAATTTAAGTCAACTCGAGTACAGCAAAGAAAAAATCACAAATGCATACTCATTTTTAGTGAGTTCAAACGAATTTTTCATTCCATTTGGTGACTCAGTAGATGTTGAAAGTGAACGAAAAAAAATTGAAGAAGAATTACAATACACAAAAGGTTTTTTACAAATCGTTCAAAATAAACTTACGAATGAAAAATTTGTTTCAGGTGCACCAGATGCAGTTGTAGCGAATGAAAAAAAGAAAGAAGCTGATGCTTTGCATAAGATTACTATTTTAGAAGATAAATTAGCTAGTTTTGTTGAATAATACTGTTAGTCATATCATTATGTTTAAAAATATCCTAATTATCGTTTGTGTTCTTTTTTCTTTTTCGTCAAAAGCTATCACTATCGATTATTCGCTAAAAATGCCTAAACCTCAAAATCATTATTTTGAAGTTGAAATGAAAATCAATAAAGTTTCAGGGAAATTTATAGAAGTTAAAATGCCTGTTTGGGCTCCAGGTTCCTACATGATTCGTGAATTTTCTAAAAACATAAACCTAGTTGTTGCGAAAGATGAACAAGGTAAAAATTTAAATATTACCAAAGTTTCTAAAAACACATGGAAAATTTATGTTAAAGGTGTAAATGAGGTCAAAATTAACTATGAAGTGTACGCTTTTGAATTATCTGCAAGATCCAGTTTTTTAGACCAAAGTCATGGCTTTGTTAGTGGCTCCTCCATTTTTATGTATGTCGAAGGAGAAAAAGAAACTGGTGGAAAATTAGATATTTACCCACATGAAGATTTTAATGTTATTTCAACAGCATTGCCAAAAGCAAAAGATTCAATTCGTTTTGAAAATGCAAAAACATATGCTTTTTCAAATTTTGATCATCTGGTAGATTGTCCTATAGAAATAGGGAATCAAGATGTGTTTGAATTTATGGCTGCTGGAGTAAAACATAGTGTGGCAATTTATGGTGTTGGAAATTATGAAGTTGAGAAACTAAAAAAAGATATGAAACAAGTCATCGAAACAACTTCTGCTGTTATTGGTGAAAATCCTAATAAAAATTATACGTTTATCATTCATAATGTAACGGATGGTCAAGGAGGTTTGGAGCATATGAATTCTGCAACATTAAGTGTTGATCGATGGAGTTATCAAGGCAAACAATATTTTGATTTTTTATCCCTAGTTGCCCATGAATATTTTCATCTTTGGAACGTTAAAAGACTTCGACCGATCGAACTAGGGCCTTTTAACTACGATCAAGAAAATTACACGACTTTATTATGGGTGATGGAAGGATTTACGAGTTACTATGATGAATTATTAATGCGTAGAGCTGGTTATTTGACTGAGCAAGAATATATTCAAAAAATAAATTCCATCCTAAATTATGTAGAGGGTTCTGAAGGTGCGCGCGTTCAACCTGTTGCACACGCAAGCTTTGATGCTTGGATAAAAGGATATCGACCAAATGAAAACTCTAGCAATACAACGATGACGTACTATTCTAGAGGACAATTAATTGGTTCTGTTTTAGATGCGAAAATTATCGCGAAATTTGATGGTTCAAAATGTTTAGATGATTTCATGCGAACATTATATTTTAAATTTTACAAAAGTAAAGGTCGCGGTTTTACAGAAGAAGAATTTGAAGAAACCCTTACCGACTTTATGGGAGAAGATATGCATGCTTTTTTAATGAATTATATTTACGATACTAAGGTTCCTAATTACAAAGAAATATTCAATGGAATAGGCATAAATGTTGATTATATAGGTGCTAAAAAAGCATATTTTGGAATGAGTTTTTCCAAAGAAGGAATTCCATTTGTAAAAACAATTCGAACAAATTCAGAGGCAGAAAATGCTGGTTTGAGTGTAAATGACGAAATACTTGGATTTAATGGATTTAGAATTGATGGACCTTCTTTAGAAGCAAGTTTAGCCGCATTAAAAACAGGTGATTTGTTCAATTTACTCGTTTCTAGGGATCAAATTATTATGGAAATATCCTGTAAAATGGGAGAAATCGAAATTCCAACCTTCAAAATGTCGATCAATAGTACTAGTACAAATTCGCAACTAGGTAGTTATTGGTTACGTACGATTTTAAAATAAGTATGAAGAAGTTTTATAAATTTTTATTGAATTCATTGCCTAGACCAATTTTGATAAGGTTGAGTTATGTGTTTCGTTTATTTGCACCATTATTATATAAAGGTAATAAAGTGGAGTGTCCGGTTTGTCAAAAAGAATTCAGTAAATTTTTGTCTTATGGATCTGATATTGCACATCGAGACAATGTTTTATGTCCATACGATTTGACACTCGAGCGTCATCGTTTAATGTGGTTGTATTTAAAAAATGAAACAAACTTCTTTACAACACAAAAATTAAAAGTATTGCACGTTGCTCCCGAACAATGTTTTCATACCATCTTCAAAAAACAATCCAATTTAAATTATTTAACGGGTGATTTACTTTCTCCAATTGCGGATATCCATTTTGATTTACATCATATTCCACTGGAAGAAAATCGATTTGATGTGGTTATTTGTAACCATGTACTTGAACATGTAGAGGATGCTAAACAGTGTATGTCTGAATTATACCGTGTTTTAAAACCTGGAGGTTTTGGAATTATGCAAGTACCTCAAGACAGAACTCGAACTGTAACATATGAAGATCCAACAATTACTAGTCCTGAAGAGCGTGAAAAACATTTTTGGCAATATGACCATGTTCGATTATTTGGACTAGATTATCCAGATTGGTTACGAAGTGTTGGATTTGAAGTTACCGAGTATGATCCAAAACAATATTTTTCGAATGAAACTATTGCGCGATATCGATTAATTCCGGAAGAAGTTTTATATGTAGCAACTAAAAATAGGATTTAGAATCAATCTGTTTAAACTGATAGATTAAACGTAATAATTAATAGTATGAAATATTTCAACAACATTTTAGAGACAATCGGAAACACACCACTTGTTAAACTAAACGTGCTAACAAAAGATGTAAAAGCATTAGTTTTAGCTAAAGTAGAAACTACCAATCCTGGAAACTCGGTTAAAGACCGTATGGCGGTTAAAATGATAGAAGATGCCGAAAAATCAGGACTTCTTAAACCAGGAGGAACTATTATCGAAGGTACTTCGGGAAACACCGGAATGGGATTGGCTTTGGGAGCTATCATTAAAGGCTATAAATTGATTTGTGTATTAAATGACAAACAATCCAAAGAGAAAATGGATATTCTTCGTGCTGTCGGTGCGGAAGTTGTAGTTTGTCCAACTGCAGTGGAACCAGAAGACCCACGTTCTTACTATCAAGTTTCAAGAAGATTAGCAAAAGAAATACCAAACTCCTGGTATGTCAATCAATACGATAATTTATCTAATAGAACTGCACATTACGAACAAACGGGACCAGAAATTTGGGAACAAACAGCCGGTAAAATTACCCATTTTGTAGTTGGTGTTGGTACAGGGGGAACCATTTCTGGTATTGGTAAATATTTAAAAGAAAAAAATCCAAATATTAAAATTTGGGGAATAGATACTTATGGTTCTGTATTTAAAAAATACCATGAAACAGGAATTTTTGATAAAAATGAGATTTATCCATACATCACGGAAGGAATTGGAGAAGATATATTACCTGCAAACGTAGATTTCTCGATAATTGATCATTTTGAGAAAGTAACGGATAAAGATGCAGCGGTTTATACACGTCGCTTAGCACGTGAAGAAGGAATTTTTGTAGGTAACTCAGCTGGTTCTGCTATCAAAGGAGTACTTCAGATGTCAGATGAATTAACGGAAGATGATGTTGTGGTTGTATTATTCCATGATCATGGATCACGTTACGTAGGAAAAATCTTTAACGATGATTGGATGCGTGAACGCGGATTCTTAGATGAAAAACATACGACTGCAGGTGATTTAATTCAAGAACATGCAGATAAATCATTAGTTGCAGTTTATGCGGAGGAATTAGTTTCGCATGCGGTTGCTAAAATGCGTAAATTCTCTATTTCTCAAATCCCAGTTATGAAAGATGATATGTTTGTTGGTTCATTAAATGATTCCCATACGTACCAATTCTTAATTGAAAATCCGGATATGATTAACGCCCCTATTTCTTCCATCATGCAAAAACCATTTCCGATTGTAAATGAAAAAACCACTATAGAAGAAGTTTCTAAATTGATTAATAAAGATACACCAGCTGTTTTAGTTGAGTTAGCGAATGGCGGTCATCATATTGTTACACGCCAAGATGTGATTAATTCATTTGCTTAAATGCATTATCTAGACCAATTAAATTCAACAATCCTCTTAGATTCAAAACCTAAGAGGATTGTTTCGTTAGTACCCTCCCAAACTGAATTTCTATTTGACATCGGTTTAGAGGATCAAGTAGTTGGAATTACTAAATTTTGTATCCATCCTTCTCATTGGTTAAAAACAAAAACGATTGTAGGAGGTACAAAAAATGTGGATATTGAAAAAGTCCGAAGTTTAAAACCAGATTTAATCATTGGGAATAAAGAGGAAAACACCAAAGAAGATATCGAAGCTTTACGAGAAATGTCTCCAGTATGGATGAGTGATATTTTCAATTTAGAAGATGCGCTCAAAATGATGGGTTCGATTGGTGAAATTGTTGGAAAACATGAAGAAACAAAAGAAATAGTTGACAATATTAAAGGACAATTTGATTCATTTAAACCTGATAACTTCAAACTTTCAGTACTATATTTGATTTGGCGTAAACCATATATTGGAGTTGCTAAGGATACTTTCATTGATGATATGCTAAAACGATGTGGATTTAAGAACATACTTGCAGATCAAACACGTTATCCAATTTTAGGGAATTTAAGCGAACTCCATCCAGATGTACTATTTTTAAGTTCTGAACCGTACCCATTTAAAGAAAAACATATTCAGGAATTACATGAAATTTTTCCAAATGCAAAAATAAAATTAGTAGATGGTGAAATGTTCTCTTGGTATGGTTCTCGCTTAAGTGAAAGTGTGGATTATTTTAAATGGTTATGTACTGAAATATGAGGCAAACACTCAAATCCACCATTTACGATCATTTTTCGTTGACTCCTACTGAGCAACAAGTAAAAACAATTGTCAATTTGGTGAATTTCACTTTAGATGAGGCACGATTTCCGACTTTTATTTTGAGTGGTTATGCTGGTACAGGAAAAACTACCTTGGTGGGTGCATATATACAAGCAATGACCGAATTGAAGTTGAAAACCTTTTTAATGGCTCCAACGGGTCGTGCTGCAAAGGTATTATCGGCACGTGCTAAAAAACAAGTGCTTACCATTCACAAAAAGATCTACCGAAAACAAACGCAAGCAGGAGGAATTATTCAATTAGTTGTGAGTCCAAACCTACATAAACATACCGTATTTATCGTAGATGAAGCATCGATGATTGGTGAACATAGCTTAAGTAATGATGGAGGTGGTGTTACACGAAATTTACTTTCAGACTTGATAGAATTTGTGTTTTCTGGGGAAGGATGTAAACTTATTTTTGTTGGGGATGAAGGTCAGTTGCCCCCTGTTGGTAGTGACTATTCCCCTGCTTTAGACAAACGTTATTTAAAAGCCAATTTCATTTCCATACAACTTACTGAATCTCGGTTAACAGAAGTTGTACGTCAATCACTTGAATCAGACATCCTATTAAATGCAAGTAAACTAAGGAATTATCAGGGAGAGAAATTTCCTGTAATCGAAATTACGGGACAAAAAGATGTCGTTCGTTTACAAGGAGAAGAATTACAAGATGAATTAGAACGTGCATACTCAGAGTATAGTTTTGATGATGTAATGATAATTACTAAGTCGAACAAACGTGCTAATTTGTATAACCAAAACGTGCGAAATCGCATTTTGTATCGCGAAGAAGTATTGTGTGGTGGCGACAGATTAATGGTTGTTCGTAACAATTATTTTTGGCTAGAGGAAAGTTCAGAAGCTGGATTCATTGCGAATGGCGAAATGTTAAAGTTAAATCGAATATTACGTCAAGAAACATTATATGGTTTTACGTTTATTACTGCGCGCGTAGAATTGATTGATTATCCAAACGTTGGTGATTTTGAAGTTATTTTACTACTAGAAACATTGAATATCGAAACACCAAATTTACCGCGTTCAGAAATGAAAAAACTATTCTTTGCATTAGACCAAGAATATGCATACGAACGTAATCAAAAAAAACGTTATGAGTTAATCACTAAAAACCCATATTTTAACGCGTTACAAATAAAGTATGCATATGCTGTAACCTGTCACAAATCGCAAGGTGGACAATGGCAGGTAGTTTTTCTAGATCATGATTATCTGACCGAGGAGATGTTAGATCAACCATTTTTCCGATGGCTATACACCGGATTTACAAGAGCAAGTGAAAAGTTGTTTTTAGTGAATTTTCATAAAGAATTTTATGGGGAGTCTTAATTTATTTACGGCAATAAATCCTTTAATTTAAAACTTGTTTTTCCAACATAAATCTTTGCCTTATCCACTTCTGAATTCAAACGATCTAATACAATTTTAGCAGTTTGTTGGTCTAAATATTCTCCAGCAAGAATATTTAATTCTTGGCGCATTTTCTTTAAGATAAACGCTGTACGATAAGCACTTAGTATATCGTTCTTCGTGAAATCCTGTTTATCCATCGCGGCAAGAATAGTTGAATTTTTTATCTCTAAATTACTCGCTACTGGATCCGTATATGAATTAACTTCAAACGTAATATTATTCTTCGTTTTAATAATTAATTCGGTTTTACGTAAACGAACAAACGAAGTATCCATACGTGAATCACGTCGTGCTTCCGGCGTACTACCTGGATAGGAATTCAACTCCCCTACTTTTGGAGATTTTACCGTTTTCAAACCATTCCACATACCAACACCATTTCCTTTTGCTTGAATATAAATAGGTAGTTTTTTGTTCAACATCGATTCAAAAAACTGTTTGACAGCAACACTATCCTCTCTAGAAATCAATTGTTTATCAAGTGTATACTTATCTGATTCAAAAGCATCTTCTAATCTAATCTGTAATCGCGCATCGTAGGAAGGTTCAGCGTCTGTCAAATGTATATGCAACATAACTTCATCTGCTTGGTTAGATAAACAAGAATAAGGTATTGATAATAGACGAACTTCAAACGTATCCGAAACTTCACTTTCTGGAAATTGAAATTCTTGGGTTAACATATCAAATGTGGTAGAATCACTAAATGTATAAACACCGTTTTTATACGTAAATTTCGCCCAATTTGTTCCCATCAAACTATTGTAATAATTCAATTTCAATTGGTATTCAGCAAGTATTTTCTGCGCATTTGCTTTTTCGTATTTTAAATTTTTAATATTCGCTACGTACGATTTATACTTTTCATTTTCACTAATTAATTCTTCCTGAATAATAGATCTTTTATCTCTTTGTGAATCGGTTTTCGGTTTAATATTTGCAGACTTTTTTGGATCTATTTGTTCATTTGGTCTTTCTATTCGGGATTTCTTAAGTTCCTTCATTCCTTTTCGCGACATTTTATTTTTTGTAATAATAGATGTATTCCCAAAATCGTTGTATTCTAATTCTAGTTTACGAATGTCTTTAGCGCTTTGTGTTTTTTTCTTTTCATAATTTCCAATCCAGTAATCAAAACCTCTTTTACCAGAAATCATTTCATTTAATTTCTTAATCTTTATGAATTCCAATTCATGAATTACACTTTGAAAAGTAGCTCCATCGGAAAAAGAAGAATCTGGAGATAAAAAGCGTGTACTACCTGAGCCAAATAAATGGTATGACAGTCCTTTTTTTTCAATTACCACAGTTGTTTGTTTTTTAGAGTTGTATCCCCATACATCAAAATGTAAATTTGTCATTTTATGATTCCCAACCGTATGAAGGTAATTTACTGTAAAACGTTTAGGGTCAATAATATTATCGCCTTTTTCTCCTGATTTTAACTCTAACTGGTAGGGAAATAATCCGACAGCCTTGGGCATTCCTTTATTCCAACGACCTTGCTCATCCCGTTCTCTTTCGTCAAGTAAACCTGTAGTATTACTTCCATCACCAGCCGCTACCAAAATATTTGTAAAAAACTCTGCTTCTCCGCCAAGAGCCTTATAAATATAATACGCACGGTTTTCAACATATTTATTGACTGCAAAATTAATAGCATCTAACGCATTCAATTGATCACTTTTAGTCAGAAAATAAAACGAACTCATCATCTCTCTTTTTTCCTCTAAACTTAATACCGGATCCAAAACCGTATAGATTTTTTTATGCGGAAATTCATTTCCTTTTGCATCTTCTTTGATTGCAGAGCGCGGAAGTTTTTTAACTAGTAAATCATCAAAATTTTGAAGTTTACTTTGATACAAAGCAATATCCTCTTCATTTTCAAAACGTTTAGCTAACAATATTTTATTTAATTCCATTAAAGCCATTTTATTCGCAGCCTCTGCAATTAGTCCTTTTGGCGATTTTGCAATTTCGGAAGAACGAATAAATAATAAACTTGGATTATTAATGATAATGGATTCTATGGAGTCATAATTTAAATCACCACTCGCAAAACTTATTTGAGGACCGTTATATTCTATATAACGACCAATATTTTTTTCTAAAATTGGACTTTTACGTACAATATGGAAAAAATAAGCTTTTTCTTCGGATGATAACTTACTGTTTTCTTGCGAAAAAGAAAGGATATATAGAAATAAGGAGAAGACAAGGAATACAATTCTGTTCATATTTTTGTTTTAAAAGGAATAACAAACAAAAATAGAGATTATTGCACGGTCAAAACTTCCAAATTCAATTACATTTAAACAATGAAATCTGAATAATTACCTGCACTTTGAAATTAAAACAGGTTGTTTTTTAATCCGTATACGCGGAAATAATGATTCCACATATTTTTTTTGTTTTTTAGCGATACTAACATAACTATAAGTATCATAAATATCTATCATCCCTAATTCCTCTTTTTGAATTTCTGTTTCTTGTAAAAAGAAACCAACAACATCCAATTTACGGATTTTATGTTTTCTACCTGCAGACAAATAATAGGTAATCCATTGTGCCTCATTAAATTCACCAATAGCTTCTGGCGACTTAATTAATTCAATGGAAAAAGTATTTACATACGGTGGTAATGGCTCTTCCTCCGATTGAATTAAGTAAACACTTCCATCTTTTTTCATACGTGCAGTTCTTCCGTTTCGATGAGTAAAATCTTGAATGGTATGTGGATACTGATAATGAAAAACTGCCTCAATTTCTGGGATATCAATTCCTCTTGCTGCTAAATCTGTACAAACCAAACAATTCGCTGAACCATTTCTGAATTTAACCAAAGCCCTTTCGCGATCAATTTGTTCCATTCCTCCATGAAAAAGAACATTGGATTTACCATACTCGTTTAAATGTTGTGAAATTCGTTCCGCAGCCTCTCGGAAAGAACAAAAAATTAATACGGGACCAAAATTTTTAGATGCTAAAAAAGAAACCAAAGCAAATAATTTATCGTGTCCAACGGCTTCAACACAGTAGTAACTTAAATTTGGTCGTTCTTCCTGAATGAAATTATTTATTGAGAACTTAAATTCATTCAAAAAATCAGGGAGACTTTCAATCTCTGTCGCACTAATTAATTGAATCGATTTTAGCGTATTTGTATAGGCATAAATCTGACTAATCTCATTTAAAAAACCCATTTCCAAGGTTTTGTCATATTCATCTATCACTAAATGCGAAAATCCAGCTAAACCAATTGTTCCTCTTTTTAAATGATCTAATATTCTACCCGGTGTTGCAATCACCACTTGCGGAAATTCTTGTAATTGTAGACTTTCGTTTTTAACAGAATGCCCCCCATAACATAAGACGGTTTTTCTACCAGTCTTTAAAGAAGCATAATTTTTCGCAACCTGTCCAGCTAATTCTCGGGTTGGACAAAGAATTAAAACCTGTCCATTAAACACATCTTTTTGCAATTGAACTTCTAATTGCACACAAAAGGCTAATGTTTTACCACTACCTGTATTTGCCAATAATATCGAAAAAGGAGCGTCATTTTCCCAATAAGAAGTTTGCATATTAGTAGGATTATCTAACCCTGTCTTTGAGAAAATTGTGTTTACAAGCATTTGTGATAATTCTATTGTATAAATTTATTTATTTCCTTTTTCAAAATCAGAAATAAATTGAGCTAAACCACTGTCTGTCAATGGATGTTTTGTTAATGCTTTCAATGCAGATAAAGGAACAGTTACTACATCTGCTCCGATTTCAGCGCACGAAATAATATGCATTGGATTTCGAATCGAAGCTGCTAAAATTTGTGTTTCAAAACCGTAATTATCAAAAATCATTCGTATTTGAGCTACTAATGCAATACCATCGGAAGAGATATCATCTAAACGTCCAACAAAAGGCGAAACATACGTTGCACCAGCTTTAGCTGCAAGTAGCGCTTGACCTGCGGAAAAAATTAAGGTGCAATTTGTTTTGATCCCTTTTTCTGAAAGGTGTTTAATCGCTTTAATTCCTTCGGGAATCATCGGGATTTTAACAACAATATTTGGATGTAATTCCGCAAGAATTTCGGCTTCTGCAAGCATAGACTTAAATTCTAGCCCCATCACTTCAGCACTTACATCTCCTTCTACAAGGTTGCAAATATCTACGTAATGCTTTAGTATATTGTTTTTCCCAGTGATTCCTTCTTTAGCCATTAAAGTAGGATTTGTTGTTACTCCATCTAAAATTCCAAGTTCATTTGCATCTTGAATCTCTTTTAGATTTGCCGTGTCGATAAAAAATTTCATAGATTAAAATAGAAGGCACAAAAAAAGGGTAAGCTACTTTTATCGCACCGCTCAACCTCTTACCTTTGCTACGTTCCCGTCCTGGAGGAGTCAGAAGGAGCTAGTCGTAAAAGACTTACCCATGGCAAATATACATATTTTTTTTGTTCGATACACAAAAAAATGAAGGTAAATAAACAAGATGTTAAATAGGTATGAGATAGGACTTAACATTCCTTAACAAGATCTAAAAAACAATTTTCACGAAACTTCGTTATTTTTGTTTTGAAATCTAAAAGAATAATATAATGAAGACAAATTTTAAATTTTTAGGATTAGGTTTACTCGGTGGTATGTTACCATTGGGTTTGTTTTTGTGTTTTAATAATCCCTCAAAATCATTGAGTGATGAAGTATTAGATGGAAATCGTTATCAACAAGCACGATTCGCTTCCTTAGGTGTAAATCCAATGATGACAGAAAACTTTGTGGATGCTGCTGAAAACACGATAAATTCAGTCGTTCATGTTACTACCAAAGTGGTTAAAACATCCGTTCAACAAGATCCGTTTTTTGAATTTTTCTATGGTCCTGGATCTGGAAATCGTGAATTTAAGCAATACGGATCGGGCTCAGGTTCTGGTGTTATTGTTTCATCAGAAGGATATATAGTAACCAACAATCACGTAATTGATAATGCAAGTGAGATCGAAGTTATTTTAAATGATAACTCAAAATATAGTGCAACTGTAGTTGGAGCAGATCCTTCTACGGATGTAGCTATTTTAAAAATAAATGCACCAAATTTAAAACCAATCGCACTAGGAAACAGCGACGATTTAAGAGTTGGCGAATGGGTATTAGCAGTTGGAAATCCTTTCAATCTTACTTCTACAGTAACTGCAGGAATCGTAAGTGCTAAAGCGCGTAATATTAATATTTTATCCGACAGAACTAATAATAATACAGTACCTATTGAATCATTCATACAAACTGATGCAGCGGTAAATCCTGGTAATAGTGGAGGAGCATTGGTAAATACAAAGGGAGAATTAATTGGTATCAACTCAGCTATATCTTCCCCTACAGGAAGTTATTCTGGTTATTCATTTGCAATCCCAATTAATTTAGTACAAAAAGTGATGCGCGACCTAATTGATTTTGGTGTTGTACAACGCGGATTTTTAGGTGTTCAAATTTCCGATGTAAATCAAGAAATCAAAGAAAAAAACGATTTACCATCCTTAAAAGGTGTTTATATTTCGAAAGTTACAGAAGACGGGAGTGCTGATAAAGCAGGAATCAAAGAAGGTTCTGTAATACTTAAAGTTGGAATGAAAGAAGTAAATTCCTCTGCTGAATTACAAGAAGAAATCGGCAAACGTCGACCTGGTGATAATGTAACTCTAGCAATTCGTAATAAGAAAGGAATCACAGAAACAATTGATGTTATTTTAAGAAACAGTGAGGGAAACACTTCGTTAATGAACAAGAATGAAGTATCAAAAACTAGTGCTTTAGGAGCAATTTTCATCAACCTTACAGACAAAGAGAAGAAAGAATTAAATATTGCTTACGGTGTAAAAATCAAAACCTTAAATGCAGGAAAATTAAAAGGTCTTGGTGTTGAAGAAGGAATGATAATCACTAAAATCAATAATGACCCTGTAGAATCTGTAGAACAATTAACAACTAAGTTAAGTTCTGGTAACCGTGGGATACTACTAGAAGTAATGACCAAAAGTGGTAAAAAAGATTATATTGGATTTGGATTATAATCTGTAATTATAAATCATACAAAGAGGTTACTAGCAATAGTAGCCTCTTTTTTTGGACAAAAAAAACGCCTAGATAAATCTAGGCATTCCTTCATTCAATTTAGAAAATATTAATGTTCTTTTGCAGCTAAATAACGTTCAGCATCTAATGCAGCCATACAACCTGTACCAGCAGCGGTAATTGCTTGACGGTAATTTTTATCAGCAGCATCACCAGCAACAAACACTCCAGCAACATTTGTTTTAGAAGTTCCAGGTTGTGCATATTTGATATACCCTGTTTCATCTAAATCAATATAATCAGCGAAAATATCTGTATTAGGTTTGTGACCGATGGCAACAAAGAATCCAGTACAAGGGATAATTTGCTCCGCGCCTGTTACTGTATTTTTAATTTTAGCACCTGTAACTAAATCTCCTTCACCTAAAACTTCTACCGTTTCCGTATTATACAAAATGGTAATGTTTGGTGTTTTCTTAACTCTATCTGCCATAATTTTGGAAGCTCTAAAATCTTCTTTACGTACCAACATAGTTACTTTTGTACATAATTTAGATAAGTAATGAGCCTCTTCACATGCTGAATCTCCAGCTCCAACAATCACTGTTTCATGTCCTCTGTAAAAAAATCCATCACAAACTGCACATGCGGAAACTCCTCCACCTAACTCAAGGTATTTTTGTTCAGATGGCAAACCTAAATATTTCGCAGATGCACCAGTAGAAATAATAACGGTTTCCGCGTGAATTTCGTGACCTGTTTCTGTCCAACATTTATGTATTCCTCCAGAAAAATCCACTTTCGTAATAAATCCAAATCGAACGTCTGTATCAAAACGTTTTGCTTGCGCTTCTAGTTCCATCATCATTGCTGGTCCAGTTATTCCATCTGGATATCCAGGGAAATTTTCAACTTCATTCGTTGTTGTTAATTGTCCTCCTGGTTGCATTCCTTGGTACATAACAGGATGCATATCTGCTCTTGCAGCGTATATAGCAGCCGTGTAACCAGCAGGACCTGAACCAATAATTAAACAGGTAACTTTTTCTATTTCTGTAGTACTCATATTCGTTTATTTTAACCCAAAAATAAGGATATTTTCTATTTATTCTAAACAGGATTTTGATTTTAATGTAATAGAATTAATAAAAAGTAATCCAAAAAATTGGTTAGTTTGACATTCAGTCAACTAGAATTTTAATTTATTTTCAATCTCGTTTTTTAGGTGCAAATCTTCTTTTTTCTTGTGGTTTACTTCCTCCTGCACTTTTTGGTTTAGTCCCATTTCCTTGTGGACGTTTTGAAGAAGAAGAAGCATTACGTGTATTATTAAATGTGCGTTTTTCTTCTTTCTCAATCACAAATATTTTCGCAGGAAAAGGGTGTTCATCAACGATAGGAATCTGAATCGAAATCAATTTTTGAATATCTTTAAGATAAGCTCGTTCTTCGTAATCACAAAATGAAACCGCTTTTCCAGATGCCCCTGCCCTACCTGTACGACCGATACGGTGCACATAGGTCTCTGGAATATTTGGCAATTCAAAATTAACCACGAAAGCCAAAGCATCAATATCAATACCACGTGCAGCAATATCTGTCGCAACTAAAACACGTGTTGTATAATCTTTAAAATTACTTAATGCACGTTGTCTTGCATTTTGGGATTTATTACCATGAATCGCTTCCGCTTTTATTTTTGCTTTATCTAAAATTTTCACAACCTTGTCAGCACCATGTTTCGTACGCGTGAAAACTAAAGCAGATTTTATGGAGGTATCTTCCAATAAATGAACTAATAGTGCATTTTTATTTCCTTTGTCTACATAGTAAACTTCTTGCTGAATTGTCTCTGCTGTAGATGAAACTGGCGTTACCTCTACTTTTTCAGGATTTGTTAAGATATTACCCGCTAATACTTTAATTGTATCTGGCATAGTAGCAGAGAAAAACAAGGATTGACGTTTTTCTGGTATAACTTTTAAAATTTTCTTTACATCATTCACAAAACCCATGTCTAACATACGATCTGCCTCATCGAGAACAAATAACTGGATATCATTCAAGCGAATTACTCCTTGACCAATTAAATCTAGTAAACGTCCTGGAGTAGCAACTAAAATATCTACACCCGCTTTGATTGCATTTACTTGGGAACTTTGTGTAACCCCTCCAAAAATTACGGTATGTCTTAATTTAGTATAACGACCATAACTAGCAAAACTTTCACCAATTTGAATTGCGAGCTCTCTTGTTGGGGTAACTATTAACGCATGGATTTTGTTATTTCTTTCTCCAGCTTCCTTACGGTTATACAATAACTGAATAATCGGTATTGCAAAAGCAGCTGTTTTACCAGTTCCGGTTTGTGCGCACCCTAATAAGTCTGTTCCTTCTAAAAGAATTGGTATGGATTGTTCTTGGATTGGTGTTGGATTGGTGTAACCTTCTTCGTTTAAAGCCTTAAGAATAGGCTCAATTAATTTTAAATCTTCAAATTTCATAGGAAAATGTGCATCGATTTTCCTAATTTGTTCTGAATTAAACCATAGGAATACGAGTTACAAATATACGGAAAATAAGTGAAGAGTTTAGAGTGACCAGATACGAATATGGTATAAATAAAAAGTCCAGACAAACTGCCTGGACTTTCATTATTTTTTTTGAAGAATTATGCTTCTTTTGTTTCAGTAGAAACTTCTTCTTCTTTTCTTTCTGGTTTTGGAAGTAACACCTTACGAGAAAGTTTCCATTTCTTCGTTTTCAGATCTTTACCCATTACTTTGAAACGAACTAAATCACCTTCTTTACAAACATCTTCCATTTTAGCGATTTTCTCCCAGTTAAATTCAGAAATATGGATTAACCCATCTGTACCTGGTAAAATCTCTACGAAACATCCGTATGCTTGTAATGATTTGATTTTTCCTTCATATTCAGCACCTTCTTCTACGATTGGAGGGAATGCAATTTGACGTATTTTAGTCACAGCAGCCTTCATATCATCTCCGTTGTTGGACATTACTTGAACTCGACCTTCACCACCTTCAATTTCTTCGATTGTGATAACCGTATTTGTTTCTTTTTGTAATGCTTGGATAATTTTTCCTCCAGGCCCGATGATTGCACCAATCACTTCGTTAGGTACGTTGAACGCTTCAATACGCGGAGTTTGTGGTTTCAATTCAGGATTTGGAACTGCAATTGTTTCCAAAATTTTATCTAAAATATGTAAACGACCTGCGCGCGCTTGTTCCAATGCTTGGATCAAAACTTCGTATGGTAAACCATCTACTTTAATATCCATTTGACAAGCAGTAATACCAGCAGCTGTACCAGTAACTTTGAAGTCCATATCT
Source organism: Crocinitomicaceae bacterium (assembly GCA_044232905.1). Taxonomy (GTDB): domain Bacteria; phylum Bacteroidota; class Bacteroidia; order Flavobacteriales_D; family Crocinitomicaceae; genus CANHVK01. The sequence goes on along the minus strand of JBIIKZ010000012.1, from coordinate 20,940 downwards.
CCTAGGTGATCTTCATCTCCTAAAATATCCGATAACACAACAAATTTACCACCTTCTGCAACTAGTCCCATCGCAATACCAGATACTGGCGCTTTGATTTGCACACCACCATCCATTAATGCTAAAGTACCAGCACAAACGGTAGCCATCGAAGAAGATCCATTAGATTCTAAAATTTCAGAAACTAAACGAATTGTATATGGATTATCGTCTGGAAGTACATTTTTCAATGCTCTTAACGCTAAATTACCATGTCCAACCTCTCTTCTAGAAGTACCACGTAATGGTTTTGCTTCACCTGTAGAGAATGGAGGGAAATTGTAGTGTAACATGAATTTTTCTGTTCCACGGAAAGTAACTCCGTCTAACAATTGTTCATCCATTTTACCACCTAAAGTTAATGTAGTCAATGATTGCGTTTCTCCACGCGTAAATACTGCAGAACCGTGAACGATAGGCAAGTAATCCACTTCCGCCCAGATTGGACGAATTTCGTCGAATTTACGTCCATCCAAACGTTTTCCTTCTTCTACCATTACAGTACGCACTGCTTTTTTCTTCACTTCAGAGAAGTAAACAGAGATGAATCCACTGATCTCAGCCAACTGCTCTTCCGTATATTGCGCTTTGAATTCCGCTTTAACAGCTTCAAACAATTCCGTTCTTTTCACTTTAGAAGCCAAACCTTGACGAGCAACATCTTTACATTTTTCAAAACAGAAATCGAATACGTTTTTCTTAACTTCTTCGTTGTGTGTCTCGTGATTGTATTCTCTTTTTACTGCAGCAACTGGAATTAATTTTGCTAATTCTAATTGGAAGTTACATTGTTCAATAATTGCTTGGTGTGCTAATTTGATGATGTCTACCATTTCCAATTCGGAAATTTCTTTCATTTCACCTTCTAACATTACGATATCTTTCACCGTACCTGCAATCATAATATCAATATCCGAATTTTTCATTTCTGAAACAGTAGGATTGATAACATATTCACCGTTCACTCTACCTACTCTAACTTCAGACATTGGTCCGTTAAAAGGAATGTCAGAAACAGCAATAGCAGCAGAAGCAGCCAAACCACATAAAGCATCTGGTTGGTGTTCTCCATCATACGATAACAATTGGATCATTAACTGAACTTCCGCATGGTAGTCATCTGGGAATAATGGACGTAATGCACGATCCACCAAACGCATGATTAACACTTCACCATCCGAAGGTCTTGCTTCTCTTCGGAAGAAACCACCAGGGATTTTTCCAGCCGCAGCGAATTTTTCTTTGTAGTCTACCGTTAGCGGTAAAAAATCTACTCCATCCTTTGCTGTAGGTGCTGCAACAACCGTTGCTAACATTACAGTTTCGCCCATTTGTAACACTACGGAGCCATCAGCTTGTTTCGCCAATTTTCCTGTCTCGATGGAGATACTTTTCCCTCCAATAGTGATGGACTTTTTAACTATATTCATACTTGTTTAATTTACAATTTAATTTGCGAAACGAAATTACGACATTTTTTCCATAAAAAAAGGCATTTGAGAGTTCAAATGCCTTTTCTTTATAAAGATAACTTTGTTATTAACGACGTAATCCTAATTCTTTTACGATAGCACGGTAACGAGAAATTTCTTTCTTTTTCAAGTAATCCAAAAGACTTCTTCTTTTACCAACTAATAATTGCAAAGAACGTTGTGTTCCATAATCTTTTCTATTTTTCTTTAAGTGCTCTGTCAAGTGAGAGATTCTGTAAGAAAATAAAGCGATTTGACCTTCTGCAGATCCTGTGTTTGTTTCAGAACCCGCGTATTTTGCGAAGATTTCTGTTTTCTTTTCTGGTGCTAAATACATTCCAATATTATTTAATGATTATTATGTATGTCTACTTTAGACGGTTGCAAATATAGATATAATTTTTGGTTAACCAAAACTTTTTTCAATTTTGCAGTTCTTATCTCCAATTCAATATAAAATCTTCTTTAACAGGAACATCCCCTTTGTAACTAATTTGAATTAGATGTTCACCTGGCAAGATTGAAATAAAATTTCGATCATATTTCACCCCTAATTTCAAAGAAGAAAACCAAAGGTCTTGAAGTAATTTAGAAGTATTTATTTTAATTACTGCTGTTTTTTGGATAGTATCTACAACTTTTATCTCCCATTGAAAATCGCTTGATTTAGCCTTTTGATAACCTGCATCATTTTTACCATGTACAAACAATCGTTCTTGAGAAACATTAACTGCATTGTTCCATGTAAATTTCACTACATAATTAGAAGGTAAAGATTCGTCATAATTCTGTCCTAGATTTAATTTTAACTTTAATCCATTAGAAACCGAAACTTTCCTTGATTTTTTATTTAGTAAATTTCCTGCTACTGTATAAATCTCATAGTTTAATTCAGTATCAAACTTATAAGGTGCATCCGAAGTAAAATAATACTCCTCCTCCCCTAACTTCTCTGTCTTTTCAAGTACTGTAATATCATCAAAATCTTGTTTCACACGGTACTGTAATGCTTTCCAATTCCCAAAATAATCAATACTCGACCAAGTTGGAGCAGGCCAACAATCATTTAGTTGCCAAAAAATAGTTCCCATACATGTTGGCGCACTTAATCGGTGTGCTGAAATAGCAATAGAAACTGCTTTAACTTGTGTTAATTGGGAAAAATAAACAAACTCTTGAAAATCATCTGTCTTACCAAATAATATATCCGAGTGTTTTTTTATCATTCCATTTCCTACGTAACTTTTTTGGTGATTTTTCATTACGGAGGAATTCAAATCCCAATCCGATTTGTTACTAAAACTTAATAAGGTACTATACTCAGGAAATGATTGAAATCCATATTCCGCATTAAAGCGACCTGATTTTTTACCGAAATCTTCTATTGGGTCTTTTCCATGCCATACCCCCCAATAATGTTGCGTTCCATGTGGGAAATCTTCTTTTTCTGTCCAATGACCTAAAGGAGAAGTGTGTATATATGGAATAAACGTATTTTCATCTATAATTTCAGGAATTAACTTTTTAAACAATGCATCATATCCTTCTTCAATAATTGCTGCCTGCTTATTTGTTATCAGATATTTTGGTTTAAATCCCCAATATTTCCAGGCGACTTCTACTTCATTATTTCCATTAAATTGAATTACCGAAGGGTGCGAGGCGATTCTAGGGATTTGAAAATCTAATTCCTTTTTAACATTCGATAAAAAACTGGAATCCCCCGGATACATTGCACAAGCAAACATAACATCTTGCCATACCATTATTCCTTGTCGATCGCACTCTTGATAAAATACCTCATCTGGATAATAACCACCTCCCCAAACACGCACAATATTGAAATTAGATTCTTTCATTTGTTGAACCATCGTACGAATTGACTCATCCGTAACTCGAGCAGGAAATACATCTTGTGGGATATAATTCGCTCCTTTACAAAAAACAGGTCTTCCATTGATTTGAAAAGAATAAGAAGTACCGATAGAATCTTTTTCTTGTATTAATCGTGAAGTCCGTACACCAAAAATAACTGATAAAGAATCAATTAAAACATTATCTAAATTGTAAATCTTCCAAAAATCGTGGTACAAATAAGCTTCACCTTGTCCTCTCGGCCACCATAATTTAGGTTGTTTCAACGTTACATCTACCTGTGTTTTCCCATTTGTCACCAATAAAGCGGGAAACGAACCGAAGATTTCACTTTCTAATCGAATAGAGGTTGTATTTGGAATAACAAACGCAAGAGAAACCCTTAATTTTGCTGCGTTTTCATCAATCTCTTTCGTTTCAATTTTCGCATTTTCAAGCTTGTTCACTGTGTACGATCGAATTTCCACAGGTTTCATAAAACCGATTGTATTCATTCGTAAGGCCCAATCCCAACCAAACTGGTATTGCGGTTTTCTTGTTAGAGGAGCAATTGGGATTTCCCCTAAATCATTCGGTGCAGGATAAGAAACTTCACGTTGTGCATATTTCTCCTTGTGGTACAAAACGGGAGGAGTAAAAACTACTTTAAAACGATTTTCACCAACCTTCAAATACGGTTTGATTTGCAAATGATATGGCCTAAAAGCATTATCTGTATTGGCGATTAAACTATCATTTAAATAAATGATTGCATAAGTATCTATATATGGTAAAAATAATTCAATGAATGTTTTTTGCATTTCTTCTTTCGAGCAATAATAGTTTGCTTTGAATTCCCAGGTTTGATTTTCAATCCAAGAAAATTTATTTTCATTTTCTCCCACAAACGGATCTGGAAGTTCTCCTTGATTTATCAATATTTCCTGTATAGACTTATGACTTCCTGCATTGATCCATACTTTTTTTATTGGATGAAATAGTTCCCAAGTCAACACGGATTGTGCAGTTACATTTGGTAGTATCATAAAAATAAACGCAATTAGAATGAATTTCATAGTAATTTGAATTTACATAAAAATTATAGAAAATAGTATAAATGCTAATAAAAATCAGTTTTCAAACGCAAAGTATTCTACAATTTTGAATAAAAAAAGATTATGAATTTCTTTACACGAAAAACTACTTGGACAAATTTGGAGTTGATTCCTTTAAAACTTGCTATTGGATCTGTTTATTTATTATTAGGTGCAATATTTTGGCAAGACGTCAAAACTTATGCTGGAATAATTGGAATTATTTTCGGAATAACAGTTGTTATATCACTCTATTTATGGCGTAAGAAAATGAAAGAAAAAAGCTAACTATTTAACCCCGAATTTATTTCTTAAATTTTCTTCACGTTCCATCATATCCGAAAGACTTGTTTTAGAAAGAATTCGAATTGTAGCTTCGCGTACCTCTAGCATCACATCGTGTAATCCACATATAGCCTCATTTACACATTCTTCACATGTTTCATAAAAATTCAAACTTACACAAGGTAACATTGCGATTGGTCCACCGGAAATACGGATAATCTGACTCAATACTATTTCTTGTGGATGTTTTGCCAAGTAATATCCTCCACTTGCTCCCATTTTACTATGAACTAATCCATTATTTCTTAATTCAACTAAAATTGCTTCTAAAAATTTTCTTGGAATTTTTTCTTCTTCTGAAATTGTAGAAATTCTTAATGGTGTGGAGTTCCCATAATTTTTAGCTAAAGCAATCAATGCTTTGATAGCATATTTGGATTTTTTAGATAGCATTGTTTTTTCTTACAAATATAAAAAAGAACTAGCATTAAGGTAGAATTAGAGGAAATTAAATTCCTAAAATAGATTGATTGTATATTGATTTATTTAAATATATTTGCACCATCAAATGTCACACAGTGATTCTTGATTTATAAAGAAGAGGTGAGAGACTGGCTCAGTGATCCTCTGGCAACCAACTGTAAGTCTATCTTGATAGATTGGAAAATCGGTGCCAAATCCAGATTTCAATACATAGTGTATTGGAAGAATATAAATGTAAAGAAAATGAAACACTACAACACTTTTCACTTTCAAAGTGAATTTCCTTTAGAATCAGGTAAAACATTACCTAGTCTTTCCATTAGTTATCATACATTTGGCACCCTCACTCCTACTTCAAAAGTTTTATGGGTATGTCATGCTCTAACAGCTAATTCCGATGTTTCCGATTGGTGGAATGGATTATTTGGTGCGGGTGATTTGTTTGATAAACCAGAATATTTTATTATTTGTGCAAATATAATTGGCTCTTGTTACGGAAGTACAGGTCCATTATCCGAACACCTTCCTAGTTCACATGCATATTTAAAATTTCCTGCAATTACGCCAAGAGACATGGCACATGCGCATCAACTTTTAAAACAAGAACTCGGAATTGATCAAATCTATTTGTTAATTGGTTCTTCATTAGGAGGACATCAAGCGCAGGAATTTTCCTATATCCTGAAAGAAAAACTTAAAAAATTAGTTTTGATTGCTACCAACGCAAGACACTCTCCTTTTGGAATAGCATTTAACGAATCGCAACGTTTAACATTATTAGCAGATGAATCCTTTGAACAGGAAATTCCGGAAGGAGGATTAAAAGGATTAAAAGCCGCTAGAAGTATTGCCATGTTAAGTTATCGTTCCTATGAAGGCTATTTAAAAACACAAGCAGAAACTTCCAACGAACACACCGACAACTTCAAAGCAAGTTCTTACCAAGCATATCAAGGACAAAAATTAGTGAATCGTTTTAATGCTTATTCCTATTGGTATTTGAGTAAGGCGATGGATAGTCACAACATCGGACGAAATCGTTCTTCCATCGAAGAAGCACTTCGCACCATTTCAGCCAAAACGTTGGTCATTGGAATTTCAAGTGATTTACTTTTCCCAGTTAGCGAACAAGTATTTTTAGCAAAACATATCCCAAATGCCCAATTGGAAATTATTGATTCCATATTTGGTCATGATGGATTTTTAGTAGAAACAAAAACATTAGAAAACTTATTAATAAACTTTTTAAATAACGAAAATGAGAAATAAATTAAACATTGGTCTTTTTGGATTTGGATGTGTAGGAAACGGATTGTACGACGTTTTAAATAAATCCAACTTATTAGATGCTAATATTGCAAAGATAGTAGTTAAAAGTGCAGGTAAAAAACGTAGTATCAGTGACGATCATTTTTCGTATGATAAAAACGATATTTTGACGGACGAAACTATTAATGTTGTAGTAGAATTAATCGACGATTCTAAGGCTGCATTTGAAATAGTATCCGAGGCATTATCCCTTAAAAAACATGTAGTAACAGCAAATAAAAAAATGTTAGCCGAAAACTTGGACACATTATTAGCATTAGCGAAAGAAAATAAAGTGTCCTTGTTGTACGAAGCATCTGTTGGAGGTTCTATTCCAATTATTCGAAATTTAGAAGAATATTACAACAACGATTCTCTTTCTGGTGTCTTAGGAATTGTAAATGGGACAACCAATTATATACTAACTCAAACCAATTACGGCAAAGATTATGAAACTGCATTGGCAGAAGCAACCGAATTAGGATTTGCGGAATCAGACCCAACTTTGGATGTGGATGCGTACGATTCTAAATTTAAGTTGTTGCTCTTAATCAAACACGCTTTTGGTTTAACTTTGGAACCAACTCAAATTTTTAATTACGGTATTCGAAATATTAAACCTCAGGATGTTAAATATGCTTCTGAAAAAGGATATCGTTTAAAGTTATTCTCCCGCGGAGAAAAAATTGACAATAAAATTTATGGGTTTGTGTCTCCTCATTTTATAACAGAAGATAATGTTGCCTATAATGTAAACAATGAATTTAACTCTGTAACTGTAGAAGCATTATTTTCAGACAAACAACTTTTCCAAGGGAAAGGTGCAGGTGCTTATCCAACAGCAAGTGCTGTTTTATCAGATATATCAGCACTTCAATTTGATTATTCCTACGAATATAAAAAATCGCATACAGTTGATTCACTTGAATTCAGTAATGATCTTGAATTAAAAATATATGCTGGTTCCTCTTCTATTGAAAATTTAGATATTTTTAATTGGTTAGAAAAAGAAGAAACCTTTCAAGGAAAAGATTATGCTTACATTACTGGTAAAATGAACTTGAAAAATATTATTGAAATTGACTTCAATAAAAAGCATGATGTATTTTTTGCGGTATTACCAGAATAAATGAATTTATAAAATAAAATTATGAAAAACGAACCTTTAGCATGGTACATTGCAGGTCCATTAATTGGACTAATCGTACCATTATTATTGCTTTTAAAAGAAAAACAATTTGGAGTATCTTCCTCTTACCGTTTTATTCTTTCTGGAATCACAAAAAAACAAAACTATTTTAATTACAATCGTGAACAAGATGCATGGCAATTTTATTTTGCGATAGGTTTGGTGTTAACTGGATTGTTTTATAATTGGAATGGGTATGATTTGAATGCATTGAAAACCACCGCTGGAGGTTTTAATGGTTTAGAAGTAATACATTACGTGTCTACTAATGGTTTTTATAATTTATCCAATTGGGCTATCTTCCTATTTGGTGGTGTATTGATTGGATTTGGATCTCGTTATTCCAATGGATGTACGGCAGGACACTGTATTATGGGGATGTCCCAATTTTCGTTAACATCCTTTATTGCGACTATTGGATTTTTTATTGGTGGTTTAATCGCAACTTACTTTATTATTCCTTATGTATTCTAAAATGAAAAAACTACTTAACATACTATCATTTATTCTTTTAGGAATCTACTTTGCTACGGTATTAACCGAAGCGCAAGCAATTTCTTGGTACCGAATACAAGAAATGTTTTATTTTAAATCCTTTCACATGTATGGATTACTTGGTTCAGCAATTGCAACCGGTGCATTAAGTCTTTGGATTATTAAAAAATTTAAAATTAAAAGTGTAAATCACAACCCAATAGAAGTCAAAGAAAAACCTTTTCAATGGAAAGCAAATTTAGGCGGAGGGATAATTTTTGGTTTAGGATGGGGATTAACAGGTGCTTGTTCTGCACCATTATTTATATCTTTAGGTATAAATTGGAAGATTGGTATTCTATTACTAATAGGAGCTTTAGCAGGAACTTATTTATACGGAATAATAAAAGACAAAATACCACATTAATATGGCTTTAAAACTTACACGACTAAACGATAAAATGGCTTTCGAAGCGACGAGCGACGATGGTGTTAAAATTCAATTTGATTGTAACCCTGCAATTGGTGGCGAAGGGTTAGGAATTAGACCAATGGATGGTTTAGCTTCTTGTGTTGCCGCGTGTGCTAGTATTGACATTGTTTTGATTTTAAAGAAAAAACGCATTGAACTAAAAAAATACGAGGTAGAAATTAACACAGTCAAAAAAGATGAGGTACCGTCTCCATTCACAGAAATCCACTTAATTTTTCACATTGCACCCGAAGATCCAATCGAACAAGTATCCAAAGCAGTTGCATTAGGTGTAGAAAAATATTGTTCTGTTTCTGCGAGTTTAGATCCTACAATTCAGATTACACATAAAGTTGTTCAAGACTAATAAAAAAAAGAATCACCCTCCTTTACCCTACCTCCAGGGAAGAAGTTTAAAAAATTCATCAGATGAAAAAAGATTACTTGAAAACGTCTCAAAAAGAAACTATTGCAATTCGTAAACATATTGACCGCACGTATCAAAAAGAACATTCCAATCCGCTTTATTTAACAAGTAGTTTCACTTTTGATTCCGCTGAAGAAATGGCCGCAGTTTTTGCAGATGAGCAAGAAGGTAATATATACTCACGCTATTCAAATCCAAATGTTCAGGAATTAATTGACAAGGTTGCTATTTTAGAAAATGCAGAAAGTGGATGGGCTACTTCTTCTGGTATGGCTGCAGTTTTCACTACTTTTGCTGCATTACTTCAATCAGGCGACCACATTGTTTCAAGTCGCTCTGTCTTTGGTTCTACCCATCGACTATTTACCGAGATTTTTCCAAAATGGGGAATTACAACTACCTATGTCGATGCGTTAGATTACGATGGATATAAAAATGCAATTCAAGAAAATACAAAGATTTTATATTTAGAAACACCTTCCAATCCTGCATTAGAAATTATTGATTTGGAAGTTGTTGGTGAAATTTGTAAAAATGCCAATATACTTTTTGCAGTAGATAATTGTTTTGCAACACCTGTTTTACAAAGACCTATTGACTTAGGAGCACATATCTGCATTCATTCTACAACAAAATTCATGGATGGTCAAGGTCGCACACTAGGAGGGTTGATCTTAGGAAGTAAAGAAATCATCGCAAAAATTGAAGCCTTTGCTAGACATACTGGACCTGCTTTGAGTCCTTTTAATGCATGGATAATTTCTAAATCGATTGAAACGCTATACTTACGCGTGAACCACATGAGTAACACAGCACATGAAATCGCTAAAAAATTAGAAAATCATGCAGTAATTACTTTTGTAAAATATCCTTTTTTAAAAAGTCATCCAAATTATGTAACTGCCAAAAAACAAATGTTTGGCGGAGGTGCTATTGTTACTTTTGAAATTAAAGGAGGTTTAGAAGCAGGACGAAATTTCTTAAACAAACTACAATTATTTTCATTGACTCCTAACTTAGGAGATGCTAAAAGTATTGCTACTCACCCTGCATCCACTACCCATTCTAAACTAAAACCAGAAGAACGTTTGGCAGTTGGAATTACAGATGGATTGGTTAGACTTTCTATCGGTTTGGAACATATAGATGATATTTGGGAAGATATTGAACAAGCCTTATCTTAGATGATTAACGATTATTTCAAGCAAATACATTCACATGATGCCGGAAGAGGTTTTAAAAGAGGCAAAAGAATTAAATTGGATCAATTGCTTTACCAATAAATAGGAATCAAGTATTTGATAGTTGTTGGAGATAAAAAAGAAACTCTAAAAAATAAAACAAAGGTATTTTATTACAAAGACTCAAAGGTAAGTTTGAAATACTTTCGTTTTTGGGTTAGCAGAGTTTTTTGACTGTTTAAAAACTTAAAACAATTCCAATAAATCCTCTTGGCTTAAAGATTTCAGTATCGATGCTTCCGTTTGAATAATATCTGATGCAATTTCTTTTTTGGTCGCTTGTAGGTTGACAATCTTTTCTTCAATGGTTCCTGGCGTGATTAGTCGAACTGCAACTACATGTTTATCTTGTCCGATTCGGTAACATCGATCAATTGCTTGATTTTCCACAGCTGGATTCCACCATGGATCTACTAGATATACATAATCTGCTTCCGTCAAGTTTAAGCCTGTTCCTCCCGCTTTCAAACTAATAAGGAAAACTCGGATATCATCGTTATCTTGAAAGTCATCTACGATTTCTTCCCGTTTTTTGGATTGACCTGTCAGGTAAGCAAACGGAATCGCTTCTTGTTCTAACTCCGTTTTAATCAAGTCTAGCATACCAACAAACTGACTGAATACTAAAATCTTATGGTAGCGGTGTTTTTCTTTGATTTCTTCCATGAGAACACGAATTTTAGCAGATTCATTCCCATAATATTCTTCCTCATTTAACAATGCAGGAGAATTACAAATTTGGCGCAATTTCGTTAAAGCAGCTAAGACATACATCGAATCCATGAATTTCTTTTTCGCAGTTGATGCTTGCAAATAATCGCGCATTTCTTTTTTATAACTCTCATACACATCCCGCTGCTCTTTGCCCATTTCACAATACAAGACCATCTCCGTTTTATCTGGAAGTTCAGTCGCTACCTGCGCTTTTGTTCTTCGAAGTACGAAAGGATTGATTTTACGTTGTAATTCTTGTGCACGCTCTATGTCTTTATATTTATCAATTGGTGTGGAAAACTCTTCTCTAAAATGTGTTTGTGTTCCTAGTAAACCTGGACAAGCAAAGGATAATTGTGCATATAAGTCAAACGTATTATTTTCAATCGGTGTTCCAGTCATCACAATTTTGTTACGCGATTTCAATAAACGTACCGATTTATAGCGTTGAGAATCTGGATTTTTTATTGCTTGTGATTCATCCAAGAAAATGTAGTTAAACATAAATTCTTTTAGATGATAAACATCCGATAATAGAGTTCCATACGAAGTAATTACCACTTCATATTTTGCTAAATCATGGATATTTTTCTCCCGATCTACACCATAAATAGTGTGTACTTTTAAACTAGGGGCAAATTTTCGCAGTTCTTGTTGCCAATTAAAAATTAAGGAAGTAGGAACAACAACCAAATTTGTATTCTTGTCTTTGTGTTTCCTTTGGGTTAGCATAAAAGCAATTATTTGAATGGTTTTACCTAAGCCCATATCATCTGCCAAACAACCTCCAAAATTAAACTCATCTAAGAAATTTAACCAGTTCAAACCATCTTTTTGGTAGGAACGTAATTCAGCATTTAATTCTTTAGGTACTTTTACTTCTTTAATTGATTTAAAAGAAGTTACCTTCTCTTTTAAACTCTGAATTTCCGTCTGTGCTTCCAGGGATAAAACTTCTTTGTCATACACTTCATCGATGTAGGTGAAATTTATTTTAGAAGTTCGAATTTGGTCTTTAACCACCTCTCCTGCACGAAGATATTTTGAGAATTTTTCGATCCATTCTTGTGGTAAAATTCCTATGGTTCCATCGTTTAAGGTGATGAATTTCGTTTTATTTTTAACCGCTTTTTGTAATTGTTTTAATGAAACCACTTGATTTCCATAGGACAATTCAATCGTCGTATCAAACCAATCGATTCCACTTGTAACAGTTACTCCTACTTTCGCTTTATGTTGGTTATACTTATTTTCTTTTATCTCATTAAAACCAAGAATCGTATACCCTAAATCACGCCAATCTTCGAACACTTCCAAAAACCAACCTTCCTCCAAAAACTTACGTTTAGAAATGTAAAAAAATTCTTGTCCTTCTTGTTCTGCAAAGGAATAATGTTGCCGTTGCAAAATAGAAATCATGCGATACTCCTCCTCTAGTTCACGCGCTAGTTGGAATTCATCCCCATGGCTATCTTTTAGGTAAACTTGTTTTTTGGAAAGAATAGGAATTTCGTGTTCCCCATATTTAAATGCAGGTGTTAGTAATATATGTGCCTCTTCTTCAGAAATGTAGATGATTTTTTCTAAAGTATTATCGATGATAAACTCTTTCTGCATCGCAGGCGGAGCCTTTCTAACGAAGGTATATTCGATTCGTACAGATTTTTCGATCGAATCTAATATTTCATGTTGAAATTCTGCAAATTTAGAGGCATGAATTAATAACTTGGAACCTTGTTTTTTAAAATAATATAGGAAATTTAAGAGTGCTAATGAATCCACTAAATAATAACACCCATTTTCCACTAAAAAATATTCCATTTTTAAATTCAGCTGTACGATAGGTAATCGTCGACCTCGAATATACACCTGGGGTTTGATTTCATAAAATGCATCTTTCAAATCTACTTTCAATGAAAAATCGATTGGTGCATTTTCCAAGTAAATTTGTTCAATCGAAGAAGAGGTTATGTTATCCGACTTCTTCCGATTATGACGATACACACTTAATTGCAAAGGATTACGAATAATCTCTTTAATTGCTTTTAGTTCTTTCCGTTGTTGAACATCTCGCAATACACGATAAGATGACATTAGTTTTATCGCTGCATGAAACTTAACTTCTTTTAGACTTTCTGCATCTAATAATCGTCCATCTGCATCCAATGGCGTTATTGGATTTTTCACTTTTCCTTCTTTGGAAAGTTGTGCTGTATGCACTTGAATTTGTAAAGAATCTTGGTATGAATTATAAGTCAACACAATGAATTCACTTGTGATTATTTGATTTTCTGAAGATTGTTTAAAATTCAAACTAGGCGTAAATATCGTTTTAAAGCGATCAAATGCACTTCGATTAATTGGAATTAATCCTTTCTTTTTTAGTTTTACTTCCAGTGATTGTTCACGAATGGTAAATGGTACTTCAAAATAATCATCTAGATTAGGTTCATTTTCAAGACCATACTCTTTTGCAACTACTTCAAATTCTTTTTTTCGGTAAAAGGAATCAAAAAAGATTCTAAAATTTCTAAATTCTTTAATTAGATAAAGTGCTTGTGCTTGATGTTCGCACAGCTTTGTTTTTACTTTCGCACAGCGACACGTAAGTTTGAGTGTATTTGAATTCGTATTTAAATCAACAAAAACCGGTGATAGCTTTGTTTGGTAATCAAACGCTAGCTCTAAATGATTTAGATAGCAGGTTAAGTGGTAAAACGTAAGATTATAAGGAGTTTTATATTCTTGTAGTCCAAACGAGTTACGATAAAAAAAATCGTAATCTAGTTGATAGACTTCAAAATCGTGGATAAAATAATCAAAAGGATGAGCTTCGTCGGGATTTGTAAGAATTTCCATGTAGGATTACATTCCAGGTAAACCTTTCATTCCCATACCTTTCAATTTACTCATCATCCCCATCATATTTTTTGGGTTACTCATCATTTTCATCATCTTGCGCGTATCTTCAAATTGTTTTAATAATTTATTGACTTCAACCACATTAAGACCTGAACCTTTCGCGATACGATTTTTACGTTGACCATTGAGAATAGCAGGATTTGTACGTTCTTGCGGTGTCATCGAAAGAATAATTGCTTCGATGTGTTTAAATGCATCCTCTTTAATATCCACATCCTTCATTGCTTTCCCCATTCCAGGAACCATTCCCATCAAATCTTTTACATTCCCCATTTTTTTGATTTGTTGTAATTGACCAAGGAAGTCATTTAAATCAAATTGGTTCTTTTCAATTTTGCGTTGTAATTTTCGGGCTTCTTCTTCGCTGAAATTTTCCTGTGCTTTCTCCACTAAAGAAATAACATCCCCCATTCCAAGAATACGATCTGCCATACGCGCTGGATAGAATACATCAATTGCATCCATTTTCTCTCCAGTACCTACGAATTTAATTGGCTTATTTACAACCGCTTTAATTGAAATTGCTGCTCCACCACGTGTATCACCGTCTAATTTTGTTAAAACAACTCCGTCGAAATTGATTTTATCATTGAAGGCTTTTGCTGTATTAACCGCATCTTGACCAGTCATGGAATCCACTACAAAAAGTGTTTCCGTTGGATTAATCGCCAATTTTACTTGCTCGATTTCATCCATCATTTTTTCATCGACCGCCAAGCGTCCGGCAGTATCGACAATTACGACATTAAACCCATTACTTCGCGCATGAATAATAGCGTTTTTAGCAATCGTAACCGGATTTTTTTCTTCTTTATTGGAGTAAACTTCAATTCCAAGTTGGTCACCCAATACATGTAACTGATCAATTGCAGCAGGACGATAAACGTCACAAGCAACTAATAAAGGTTTTTTTCCTTTTTTTGTTTTTAAGTAATTTGCTAATTTTCCAGAAAAGGTAGTTTTACCAGAACCTTGTAAACCAGACATTAAGATTACACCAGGATTCCCTTGAAACTTAATCTCTTCTTCGTTTCCTCCCATTAACTCAATCAACTCCTCATGACAAATTTTTGTCATTAATTGCCCTGGAGAAATTGCGGTTAATACGTTTCTTCCTAGTGCTTTTTCTTTTACTTTAACCGTAAAATCTTTCGCTGTTTTAAAATTAACATCGGCGTCTAATAGGGCTCTACGAACTTCTTTTAATGTTTCAGCAACGTTAATTTCAGTAATTTGTCCTTGTCCTTTTAATACTTTAAAGGCTCTCTCAAACTTATCCGTTAAATTTTCAAACATAGCGTGGTAATTTTAGAGTGCAAAGGTAATGTTAATGTAACAATTAATCAATAAGTAAATGTATCAATTTGAAAAACAATAGTTGGATTTGAAAATTTAAAAATTAGCTGTTTTGAAAATGCAGAAAAATACACGGAAAATGCTATCTAAATCTTTTAATTTTGAAAAGTGTATGCGAATAAGCATTTAATTCCTCACTCCAAATTCCTTGATTATCTAATTTATCTATTTTAACACGTCCACTTGCATGGATAATTTTAGCACTTGAAAGCAGTATTCCAACATGAATTACACGACCAGCATCATTTGTAAAAAAAGCAACATCACCTGCTTTAGAATTTGAATGTTTAATTTCTTCTCCAAAAGAAACTTGTTGAGAAGCATCTCTGGGTAATTCAATTCCTTGTGCACGAAAAACAATTTGCGTAAATCCAGAACAATCTATACCAAAATTAGATTTTCCTCCCCACAAATAAGGAGTGTTCAAATATGATTTTGCTAATGTAAGTAATTTGATATTAACGAATTTGTAATTTGTTTCGAACACTTCATTACCTATGTTAAACTTAGAAGGATTCGTCGCTGAAATAAACGCACCAACCGGTAGTAGTACTTTTCCTACAGGCGTATTTATTTTAATGGATTTCGTGCAAATTTTCTGGTCTTTACTCCAAATCTGCCTTTCGGATTCAGTCAGATAGGAAATTTGTTTTTCATCGATCCAACCTTCATATCCATCCAATAACGTTTTGATTTTAAGCCAGTTATTTTTTTTATCATGTACACAAATTAATTCACCAAACAATAATTGAGTCACTTGTTCGGCACTGTCTTTCATTTCACCCCTAACTGGAGAAATAGACACGCGACAATATGCAAATATCGGGTTCATTAATTCTTAGGGAAAGCACGATGATTCATCAAATTCGTTGCTTGTTGCATATGGCGTTGATTATGATAAATAACAAATAAAAAAGCATCTCCTAATCGTAATCGAACAAATTTAGAAATAGAGGTTGATACTTTAGCACGTTGAATATTTACACTTTTTGCAGTTTCTAAAATTTGTAATAATTCATTTTGAAAAGCTTCAAAAATTGAAATATCATCTCCTTTTACTAACTCTTTTTGAAAAATAGGATTATACGCTCTAGCAGCATTAAATTTACGCTTTACATTTTTCAATTGCCCCAACTGCATCGATTTCCATGCCGATTTCCCTAAAGGAGAAGAAATAAAATTAATTCTTGACTCACGAAAACGTGTAGACGCTATTTTTTTTGAGAATGCAGGATGATAAAAGGCTGCATATTCGTTCAAATGTGCAAAAATCTCATTGATGGACCAAATGGATTCGGAAGGTTTCCATGTCAACTGAATATCAGAAAGTTTACTTAATTGTTTTTTAACAAAATCAAGGTTTGATTTCGTAATAGTTTCACTTTCTTGAATTAATTCAGCAGTTGTCATAGACTAATTTTTATAACTCAAAAGTAATGTATTTTGATGAAAAAGCGCTAAATTTGTGGCACATTCTATTGTCCGACATAGACTTTTGTACTCGGATTTTTCATTATAAATACAAAGGATGTACTTGGCTCCCTTATAATTTCCATCGTCCCTTCAATTTGTTGTATTAATGCTTCAATTAATTCCAATCCAAAAGAATTTTCATTCGTCGTTTCAACCCATGTACCATTATCGGAATATACAAAAACTAATGTATCGTCCTCTGTATTTTTCATGGAAAAATGGATTACTAATTCCTCGTTAGTTCGCTTCCCATGCTTCAAGGAATTAGATAGTAATTCATTAAATATCATTGCAATAGGAACAATAGGCTTTAATTTTGTTTTTTCAATATTAAAATCTAGATGTAATTGAATTTGATCGTTTTCAATGTGATTATGAATAATATCGCGTCCCAAACTACTGAAATACTCTTGTAAATTCAAGCGCGATAAATCTTCTGCTTGATACATTTTTTCATGCACCAACGAAATAGTAAGAATGCGATTTATAGCATCATCAAATTGCACAATGGTGTCTGGATTCGATAACTCCCTAGATTGTAAACGTAACAGACTAATAATCAATTGCAAATTATTTTTAACACGGTGATGAATTTCTTTTAACATTACCGTTTTCTCTTCATTCTGCTTTGAAATTGTTTGAAATTGTTCTTTCAAGATATCAGAAGAAACTTCAATTTTACGAGCTGCTAATAAATTCGTAGAAAATGCTACCCAATTAATCTGTATAAACGTTAAAAATGCGATAATCATACTGGTGACTACCTCTATAATTTCTTCCGTTTTTAAAGGGTGATGATAGATATAATCTATTTGATTTTCAATATTTAGAACATAATATATTTCCAAATTCAAGGCATGAAATAAGGTGAAAAGAATTCCGTATTTTTTTCCCAATGTCAAAAAAGCAAATAAGGAACTATTGATCATCCATAAACCCTCCACAATATGCGGGTTTTTAGGATTTATATACAAAGAAATAACCAACATCAATGAACAAATTACATTACTTAGAACTGAAGAATAATAATATTCTCCTGTTTTTTTTATGTACGAATAGGAAATAAAACAAACTACCGAAGCAACACCTGTCATAATAAATTTAGGTGGTGAATAATTAATTAAATTGATAATACAGATAAAGAACAACGCTAATGTTATGTAGCTAGATAATTTAGAGGTTAGTATATATTTAGACTCTTCATAAATATCTTCTTTATGGAAAGCTGGTAGATAAAAATAATTACGAACCGATTTATTTAAAAAGTTAAGTATCATAAAGTAAAAGTACTAAGTATTTAGGTAAAAATCTTTTTTTGAAGATCGAAGTAATTAACTTATCTTTGCAAGCGTTAAGAAAGAATTTTTCTTATTCACTTTAAACTTTTATACTATGATTACAATGGAAAGCAAGGCAGCTATGGAATTAATCCAATTAGAAGATAAATATGGTGCACATAATTATCATCCATTACCTGTTGTGCTATCTCGCGGTGAAGGTGTTCACGTTTGGGATGTAGACGGTAAAAAATATTACGATTTTCTTTCTGCATACTCCGCTGTAAATCAAGGTCATTGCCACCCAACAATTATCAACGCAATGATTGAACAAGCAAAGACATTGACATTAACTTCTCGTGCATTTTACAACGATGTATTAGGAGAATACGAACAATATGTTACTAATTACTTTGGTTTTGACAAAGTTCTACCAATGAATACTGGTGCTGAAGCGGTTGAAACTGCTATCAAACTTTGTCGTAAATGGGCATATGAAAAACGTGGTGTAGCGGAAAATCAAGCGAAAATTGTAGTTTGTGAAAACAACTTCCACGGACGTACAACTACAATAGTATCTTTTTCTAATGATCCAGATGCTCAAAAGAATTTTGGACCTTTTACACCTGGTTTTATTCGTATTCCATACAATGATACGGAAGCATTGGAAGAAGCATTAAAACAAGAAAACGTGATTGGTTTTTTAGTTGAACCAATTCAAGGGGAAGCTGGTGTAGATGTTCCTGATAACGATTATTTAAGTAAATGTCGTGCTATTTGCACGAAATACAACGCACTACTTATTGCAGATGAAGTACAAACAGGTATTGCACGAACGGGAAGTTTATTGGCGGTATGTGGCAATTGTACTTGTGAGAAAAAATGTGAAAAACAAGCTACATACGCACAACCTGATATTTTAATTTTAGGAAAAGCGTTATCTGGTGGTGTTTATCCAGTTTCTGCAGTACTTGCGAACGATGAAATTATGATGGTTATAAAACCAGGGCAACATGGTTCTACATTTGGAGGAAATCCAATTGCTGCAAAAGTTGCTATGGCTGCATTAAGTGTCGTTGATGATGAACAATTAGCATTAAATGCGCGCGTGCTTGGTGATCTTTTCCGCGCGGAAATGAATCGAATTATTGCAAATACAGATTTAGTATTAAAAGTTAGAGGAAAAGGACTGTTAAATGCTATTATTGTAAATGACACAGAAGATAGTTTAACCGCTTGGAATCTTTGTGTAGCATTAAAAGACAATGGTTTATTAGCAAAACCTACACATGGTAACATTATTCGTTTTGCACCACCATTGGTAATCACGAAAGAAGAATTATTGGAGTGTGTTGCAATTATTGAAAAAACAATTACAGAATTTAAAAAATAAGATTCATGACAAAGATAAAATTTGGAACTGACGGATGGAGAGCAATTATCGCGGATGAATTTACAGTAGATAATGTTGCTAGAGTTGCGCAAGCAACTGCTGTTTGGGTAAAAAAGAATAGTGATAACCCAACAATTATCGTTGGTCATGACTGTCGTTTTGCTGGAGCTTTATTCGTAGATACTTGTGTTAAAGTTTTCCTTAACGAAGGTGTTAAAGTAAAAATGTCTAAAGGATTTGTTTCTACCCCTATGATTTCTTTAGGAGCAAACAAATTAAATTGTGTATTGGGTGTTATCATTACAGCTAGTCACAACCCTCCTTCTTATAATGGTTACAAGTTAAAAGCAGATTTTGGCGGACCGCTTGCGCCAGAACACGTTCAAGAAGTAGAAGATATGATTCAAGATACTATTTCGAACGATTATAAAGATATTTCCATCGAAGATGCAATTGTGGCTGGAAAAGTTGAAATCGTAGATTTAGAAACAATGTATGTTAAACATGTTGAGGCTAATTTCGACTTAGATGCAATTCGTAATTCAGGACTTAAATTTGTATATGATGCAATGTATGGTGCAGGACAAAATGTAATGCGTCGTATTTTACCAAATACGGAATTATTACATTGCGAAGCAAATCCTTCTTTTTACGGACAAGCACCTGAACCAATTGCAAAAAACTTAAAAGAATTAGAAGCGTTTATTAAAAACAACAAAAGTATCGCTTGTGGTTTAGCTACAGATGGCGATGCAGATAGAATAGGATTATATGATTCTAAAGGTGAGTTTGTAGATTCGCACCATATCATTCTATTGTTGATTCATTATTTAGTGAAACACAAAGGAATGTCAGGTAAAGTAGTTACTGCTTTTAGTGTTACGCCTCGTGTTGAAAAATTAGCTGCTTTATATAATTTACCGCAAGAAACAACCAAAGTTGGATTCAAAGAAATCGCTTCAAAAATGGTTGCGGAGGATGTATTAATCGGCGGTGAAGAATCCGGAGGAATTGCTGTAAAAGGACATATTCCTGAACGTGATGGGATTTGGATGGGATTAATCATCTGGGAATACATGGCTAAATCTGGTAAATCATTAGAAGCATTAATTGAAGAAGTATATGCTTTAGTTGGTGAATTCAAGTTTGAAAGAAACGATTTACATATCACAGAAGAATTGAAACAAAAAATTATTGCTAACTGTAAAGGCGATGCTTTCAAAACTTTTGGTGATTACGAAGTACGCGAAATAAAAACAATCGATGGTTGGAAGTATTTCTTTGACAATGAAAAATGGATGATGATTCGTGCATCGGGAACAGAACCAGTTTTACGTACCTATGCAGAAGCACCAACTTTGGAAGAAGTAAGAAAAATATTGAGCCTAACAGAACAAACAATTTGTAATTAATGGCTGGTTCTAGTTACGGAACACTCTTTAAATTAACAACCTTCGGGGAATCTCA
>JBIIKZ010000099.1:0-5422 GCA_044232905.1 Crocinitomicaceae bacterium | reverse complement strand
TAAAAGAATATAAACATGAATAAACACGCGTAAACATCATTAAGTCACTGTTTTTTAATTTTTTATATTTTAAACGTTTTTATCTGTTTTTACATATATACTCGTATAAATATTTTACGAGATAATTCCAATAATTAAAAAGCTTGGACTTTAATTATTTATTAAAATAATTAAAGTTTATAGATTGGTTCATACACTAGTTGCTTAAAAACAGAATATAATAATATTTGTGTAATTATATATTGTATTTATTCAATTATTGGAATATAAATTATTGTCAAGTTTTACGTTCAAAAAACTTGACAATTTAAATAATATATTTACCTTTACACTATGAACTTGGCAACGAAAATACGAACCCAGATAGAAAAATTTACTGTAGGTAAAACTTTCGGGTATACTGATTTGTGTATTGCTAAAGAGGAGTATCAAACCGCGGCAAAAGCCTTAGAGCGATTGCAGGCAAAAGGTGTCATAAAAAAAATATCGAAAGGTGTTTTTTACAAACCAGAAAAAACTGTTTTTGGTGAATTACAACCTTATTATGATGAACAACTTCGCTCATACTTATTTGAAAACGGAACACGAATTGCATACGAAACAGGTTATTCACTATACAACCGAATGGGGTTAACAACACAAATGGCTTTTCGAATTAAAATAGCCAGTCGGAGCAAACGAATTTCGATAAATAGGGGCGCATTAAAGGCAGATGCCGTTAAAAGTTATGCTGAGGTGACAGATGCAAATTATGAAATCTTAGGTTTTTTAGATGCCGTAAAAGATATCAAACGAATACCTGATTGCTCGGTAAATCAAGCAGTAAAAATATTGAGCAGTAAAATTAGTAGATTTAACGAAAAGCAACTTTCGGATTTGGTGAAGTATGCTTTGCTCTATCCAACACGAGTAAGAGCATTGGTTGGTGCAATGTTGGAAAACCTGAACTTAAAAACAAATACAGAAAAGCTAAAACAAAGTCTAAACCCACTTACAAAAATACAATTAGGTTTAAAAGAAAATGAGTTGTCCACTATTCAAAACTGGAATATAAAATGAGGTTACATCAAAACATACAACTATTTCGGGGTGCGGTAAGAATCACAGCACAGCAAATGAATATTCCAACCGAGTTTGTAGAAAAAGACTATTGGGTTACGTATGCTTTATTTACCATCTTCCATAATGAAATTGGCAAAGACACGGTGTTTAAAGGCGGAACAGCGCTATCCAAATGTTATCATTTGATAGAACGCTTTTCCGAAGATATTGATTTGGTAGTAGTACGGAGAGAGGGTGAATCAAACAATAGACTTACGACAAAAATAAAGACAATCAGTGATGTTGTAAATGCAGTTTTACCTGAAGTAAACATAGAGGGACTTACTCAGAAAATGGGAATGAACCGAAAAACAGCACATTCCTTTAATAAAGAATTTAAAGGCAGTTACGGACAGGTTAGAGATGTAATTGTTGTAGAAGCAACTTGGCTAGGATACTATGAACCATATACCACGAAAAGCATTGTTTCATTTGTTGGTCAAATGATGATAGATAACAATCAATCTGATATTGCGAAAGAAAATGGACTACTTTCTTTCGATTTGCGGGTATTAGAACCTGTAAGAACCATTTGCGAAAAAATAATGAGTTTAGTACGTTTTTCTTATAGTCAAAATCCAATGGATGATTTAAAGAAAAAGATAAGACATACCTACGATTTACATCAGCTGCTTAAACAAGATGAGTTTCTTCATTTCTTTCAATCAATAGATTTTGATAATATGCTTCTAAAAGTAGCCAATGATGATGTTGTAAGTTTTAGAAATAATAATAGTTGGCTGAATCATCATCCTAAAGAAGCATTAATATTCAAAGATTTGGATAATGTATGGAGTGAGTTGAAACCAATTTATGACGGCGACTTTAAAAATTTAGTATATGGAGCATTACCTAACAATGAAGGAGTTCTAGAAACATTAAAAATGATTCAAGAAAGATTGAACACAATTTCTTGGACTATAAAAATAGGTTGATACTCAGAATTCGAAAGAAATACTTTAAATAAAAGCCACTAAGAATCATCCTAGTGGCTTTGTTTCTAATCCTTTTTATCCTCTTTCAATTTTATAGGATTCATAAATTTGTTTTTTCTGTTATTCAAAAAGTCGTCTTTAACTTTTTGGCATCCTTTATAGATTAATATGCCAGCGACCAATCCAACGGCAACATGCCACGGTTTTAATTGGAATGGTTTATTTGGTATTAATAAATAGTTCAATGGAGTACCAAACAGATTTTCGATTTCGCTATAGTTTAACATGGTAAGTGTAATAAATTAATAATTAAAATAGTTGAAAATGCAACTCTAAATAGGCGATAATTTTTCACCTGTAAAAAGTGACAATTTAAATTTGGATCAATATTAAATAGTTGACCCTTTACTGAAAAATGTGAAAATTGAAATCCATAATTATGGAGAACATCTATATTATAGTAATCACCTTTCTTGGAAATTTGCAAACTATCTAAAATTAATACATTCATTTCTAAAATAGATTCATCAGTATTTTGAATAGTTTCTATGTTCGATTCCTCATTCGAAACTTCTATCTTTTCATCTAAACTTGTTTTGTCTTCTACGTGTCTATTTTTTTCAATTTCTTCTTCAAACTTTTTTTCTTCTCTAACCCTAGTTTTTTTAGTGTTATGGAATTCCCAGCGACATTTTTCATTACAGTAAATTAGGCTCCGATCATATGCCATGAATTCTCTAGAACAGTTTGGACACACTCTAAATCTGTTCGAAAGTCGATCCATTTTATATGGAGAAAATGGAGGCTTAATTAATGTGTTTTTTGAGTTATACCTCATAGTAATAATTTTAAATAATAAAAAATTGAACCCCCAATTCAAGAGTTGAATTAGTAGTTCAAAAAATTGTTAATATCTGATTGTAAGTGGTTTGAACTTTTTTTGATTGAGGTCACTAGAAAGCGAGAACAAATGTTCTCGCTTTTTTTATGATGAATACCCCCTATCCCAATTCAAAAAACGCTTAAAATTAAATCCTAATAACATGTTGTTCAACGACTAAAGAATCATCGTTTTCAGAATCCAATGAAATACCATTTTGTTGCACTCCGGTCAGTAATTGGAAAGATTTAAGATGGAAGTCAAATGACTGAATTTCAAACATCAAATCATCCATTCCATTAAATACCTTCATTGGATATTTCACAACTCGACCTTTTACTACTTGATATAAAAAGAAATACTCACAGCCTTCCTTTTTCGAAA
Source organism: Crocinitomicaceae bacterium (assembly GCA_044232905.1). Lineage (GTDB taxonomy): Bacteria > Bacteroidota > Bacteroidia > Flavobacteriales_D > Crocinitomicaceae > CANHVK01. The sequence continues at coordinate 2,122 of JBIIKZ010000099.1, read as the reverse complement.
CTTTCCATTCTTTAATTATTGTTTGATATATCGGGAATAAATAATCCTGACTCCATAAATCGGACAAGGAAAATTGATTTATTTTTTTTCGCTTATTTCGAATTTCTAAAGTATTACTCTCCTCTATTACACATCCCATTCCAGCTTGTTGCCTGGGTAATTCAGTAAAATTAGAAAATCCGCATTGTTCGATTAATTCAAAATCAAAAAACACATCAGAAAAATCGACTTTAGAAATTTTCGCTATTTCTTCAAAACGTGCAGCGACATCGGTTGGTAACTCCAACACATAATAGATTACACCTAAACCAAAGACATTAATAACGAACATAAAATTATAATTTTATAAAGTTACAAAAAACTTCAAGCAACTTTTTAATCTTCGAACAATCTTATTGATACAAAAAAGTTAATTTTGATTTAAGAATCTGCAATAAAAATGGTGCCTACATTTTACATTAACAAAGGGATAAAATCATTAATTTTACAGAAAAGAAATTATAAAAAATCAGTTCAACACTTGTTTACTGTTTTATACTGAGCTTACAATCATTTGTTTTCAATTATTCAAACTTAATTTACCTACAATGAAAAACGAAGTAATATGCCCTAATTGTAAAGTAGCTTTCAAAGTAGACGAAGCGGGATTTGCATCCATTTTAAAACAAGTTCGAGATCAACAATTCGAAGACGAAATTCAATCTCGTCTAAAACTAGCTGAAAAGGAAAAAGAAAATGAACTAAAATTAGCTGAGGCGAATTTGAAAAATAAGTTTCAATCAGATTTAAACACCAAAGAAAATCAAATAGCACTGTTAAAATCGGAAAGCAATACTTTACTCCTTGAAAAATTAGCGGTTAAAGAGCATGAACTCGCTGAGAAATTACAACTAAAAGAAGCAAATATTGCCGAATTAAAATCAAAAATTGATAAAGCAAACCTTGAACAACAAATCTCTGTAACAACTGCTGTACTAAAAATCGAAAAAGAACGAGACTCACTGTTAAATGATTTAAAGTTAAAAGAAACCGAACAAGAATTATTGAAAAAGTCATTGGAAGAGCAATTTAGAAACACTTTGATTACGAAAGATGAAACAATCAAATTGAAAGACGAAGAAATTACCCGTTTAAAAGATTTTAAACAACGACTTTCAACTAAGATGGTCGGAGAAACACTTGAACAGCATTGTGAGATTGAATTCAATAAACTTCGAGCTACTGCTTTTAACAAAAATGTTTACTTTGAAAAAGACAATGATGCGAAAAACGGTAGCAAAGGAGATTATATCTACCGTGAATCAGATGAAGATGGAAATGAAATTATTTCTATCATGTTTGAAATGAAAAATGAAGCAGAAGAAACATTAAGTAAAAAAAGAAATGAGGATTTCTTCAAAGAATTAGACAAAGACCGTACTCAAAAAAAATGTGAATACGCTATATTAGTTTCAACTCTAGAATCCGAAAACGAATTATACAATAATGGAATTGTAGATGTATCTTATCGATTTGAAAAAATGTATGTTATCCGACCACAATTTTTCATACCTATAATTACGTTGTTACGAAATGCTGCATTTCAATCTCTCACCTACAAACAACAATTAGTTCAAGAACGAAAACAAAATATTGATATCACTAATTTTGAGGCTAGTATTAATGAATTCAAAACTTCTTTTTCAAGAAATTACGATATCGCTAGTAGAAAGTTCACTGAAGCAATCGAAAGCATTGATAAATCAATCAATCAACTCCAAAAAACAAAAGAAGCCTTGTTAGGATCTGAAAACCAATTAAGACTCGCAAACAACAAAGCAGAAGAACTATCCATCAAGAAACTCACAAAAAACAACCCTACAATGAAATCTCAATTTGATGAATTAAAGAAGGATTAATCGTTAAAAATACAGCTAATACTCAAAAAATAAAGTAAAAGCTGTATTTGTTTCTTGAACTTATACCTCTTTAAAACTGTTGCATTAACTGGTAATACTCGATACTTTTCTTAATCTTATAAAATGGAAGCTTAATCATTAACTCCTTTACTTGGTTTTCATCCACATTTTTAAAAACTAATACCGCTCCATTTTTTTCTTTTCTTAGGTACAAATGTTCCAAT
>JBIIKZ010000046.1:0-18664 GCA_044232905.1 Crocinitomicaceae bacterium | reverse complement strand
ACTAGAAATCTAATTTAAGCTTCTAATTTAACCAAAAATCGAATAAATTTTAGGTTAATTTTAATATGTTGCACGATTTTTTCGATATTTGTTTAATATCGTCTAGTGTAACTTTTTTAGTTTATGAAAAATATTATTTTTTTTGCTTTTATTCTTTTATTTTCTGGTTACAGTCTATCTCAACTAGATGAACAGAAAAAACTAGAAGTTACTAAAAAAGTAAAGGATGGAGATATGCTTTTTGCACAAGGAAAATTTCTAGAAGCAAAAAAGGCCTATGAATCTGCAGCAATGCTTAATCCTGCAGACGAAAGTATAAAAAAACAGATACAAATTTGTGACGCTAACGAGCAGAAAAAATCAGGTTTCGAAGCGGACAAAGAATATAATAAATTAGTCAGTAAGGCGGATGAAAAGTTTAAATCAGGCGATTATCAAGGCGCTAAAGAACTTTTTACACGTGCTACAAAAATTAAAACCTCGGATACCTATCCACCCAAAATGCTAAAGCAAATTGAAGATTTACTGAATCCAAAAACGATAAGTAAAGCAGAACCTCTACCAGATTTAGGTAAAACCTCTGAAATGTCTATCGAAGAAGCACAAAAAGCATTAAAGGCTGCAGATATAGACCGTAAAAATCAACGTAATACAGGTGTAATCAATCAAACGGATGTGTTATCTAAAAATGAAAATGAACTTGCAACAAATCGATTGAAAGAAATGGAAGCATCTAGCGTAAGTTTATCCGAAGTTAAAAAAAGAATTGACAGCTTAAATCAAGAGGATTCACATGCAAATGATACGGTGAACATAAAATTACAACACGAAGATAATTCGGTGACCTCTGTAACTAATTTTCAACAAACTTACCAACGTGATTTGTTAGGTTTTGTAGATCGTACTCTCGTGAATAAAGCTAAAATTAATGATAGTATTACGCTTAAAAATAAGGAAGTAGGATCAGATAATGATACGCTTTTTTTTAATCGTGTTGTTCAAAACGAACAAAGTGCAATGAAGGAATCCGATAAAGTAAAAGACAATCAAGCAAATACTGAACAGTCCATTTCCAACGCTGTTTCTCGTGATGAGAAAAGATTAAGTGATAATGTGGTAGTGAAGGAAGAAGTTGTAGAGTTAGTTGTTGAAACAAATGAAAGTATTCAAGACGGTCAAAATAAATTAACGGAAAAAAATAAGAAAAACTCCAATGAAACTTTAGAAAGGCATTTAGAATTTTCCGAGACAGACGAAGATCGAACTATTGAGAAAAACAAAGTTATTGGTGTTAACAATGAACGATTAGAAGTACAGAATAAAAAAAATCTTGCATTAGAAGACTCACTATTACTTTCGCCAGAAAAAAGAAGAAATAATTTGAGTGACAGTTTAAACAAACGTTACTATCATTTTGAAGATAATTTTTCGGAAGTGAAGGATTCTAATAGGGTTGAAGTAATTAATCAAGTTGAGGCATCTGCGAAAGTAGTTCAAAATCAAATAGATGGTATTGAAAGTAATCAGACTTCGAAAAGACAGGCCCATGAAAATGAAATTGTAAAAATGGAGAATAATAAGTTGAATTTTGAAGACTCTGTGAGCAAAGTGGTAAATACTTCCGCGAAAGAGTTGACTATATTGGTTAAGAAACAGGAAAATCAAGCAGAAGATAGTCACGATTTAGATGCGAAAGACATAAATTCATCCGCTACTAAATTAACAAATTTAGAAACTGAAACAAATCGTTATGCTTCACAAGGAGTAACAAAACCTTCTGATGCACAATCATCGATTGAAAATTTAAATAGTCGGATTGAAAACTCGAAAGATTTAGATGTAGAGAAAAGAACTGTAAAAGTGTTAGAAACGAAAGGTATCATTGAAAATATAGAGAAAAAAGGGATTGTTTTTGATGATAAAGCTGCGAATTCTATAGGGACGCTTTATCCAGATGGTGTTACGCAAGAGCAATTCAATAAAACCGATGATAAAGGAAGTTTATTAGCAGTTGTGACTCGAAGAATTGTAGTGAAAAATGGGTATGGACAAATATACACCCGTACGCAAACCAAAGATTTTATTACCTATTCTAAAAATGGTGCAGCTTCTACAGAAACAGTATGGCAACGTGAAACACAAGATGCCAAATTGAAAAAAAATTAATAACCCCAGTACAGTATGAGAGTTCATTTTATCGCAATTGGCGGAAGTGCAATGCATAATTTAGCAATTGCTTTAAGCCGAAAAGGATATCAAGTAACAGGGTCAGATGATGAAATTTTTGAACCATCTGCAAGTCGTTTAAAAAACGAAGGGATTTATCCAGAAAATATAGGTTGGAATCAAAATAATATTATAATCGAACTAGATGCTGTAATTCTTGGAATGCATGCACGAATAGATAATCCTGAACTTCTAAAAGCAAAAGAATTAAACCTGCCAATTTATTCTTATCCTGAATATTTATACGAACAAAGTAAAAACAAAAAACGTATTGTTATTGGTGGTAGTCATGGTAAAACGACGATTACTTCCATGCTTTTACATGTGGTAAAACAAAAAGGAGTAGAGGCTGACTACATGGTAGGAGCTCAACTAGAAGGTTATGATTGTATGGTGAAGTTAACAGATTCAGCTCCGTATATGATTTTGGAAGGAGATGAATATTTAAGTTCCCCGATTGATCGTAGACCGAAGTTCCACTTATACAAACCAGATGTTGCTATTATAAGCGGGATTGCTTGGGATCATATCAATGTCTTTCCAACTTTTGATAATTACGTGGAGCAATTCACGATTTTTTGTGAATGTATTGAAGGTAGTGGGACTTTGATATACAACGAAGAAGACATTGAAGTAAATAATTTAGGAATAGCTTTTACAAACAAACTTAATACTATTGCATATAAAACACCAAATTATAGAGTTACCAATACTGGAACTATAGTAACATTTGAAGATAAAGAATACGCATTGAAAATTTTCGGAGCACATAACCTTCAAAATATGATGGGTGCAATGTTTTTAGCGCAACAAATGGAGATTTCAAACCATGATTTCTTAACAGCTATGTCAACTTTTACTGGTGCTGGAAAACGTTTGCAAAAAGTAGTAGAGTCACCAGACTTTGTGATGTTCAAAGATTTTGCACATTCTCCTTCGAAATTAATGGCAACTACCAAAGCTGTGAAAGAACAATACAATGATCGTGAAGTAATTGCATGTATGGAATTACACACATTCTCTTCTTTAAAAAAGGAATTTTTACCACATTATCATAATACCATGAACCAGGCGGACGAAGCTTTAGTGTATTTTAGTCCAGAAGTAGTTCACCATAAAAAATTAGAACCAATTTCAATTGAACAAGTCAAAGATGCCTTCGGTGGAAATGTGCATGTATTCAACAAAACAGAAGATGTACTTTCATTCATCCATGCTAAACAATGGAAAAACAAAGTATTATTAATGATGAGTTCTGGAACTTTTGATGGAATTGATTATGATAAATTAGGAGAGGAGTTGTTGTCCTAAGTTAAAATAGTATTATAACAAGAAAGGCAATCTAAACAGATTGCCTTTCTTGTTATATTGAAGTGAAATTTAAATCTTTCCTGGATAAACTTTTAATGCCTCTTCTAAAACTTTTACCGCTTTATGTAATGAATCTTGGTTCAATACGTAAGCAATACGCGCTTCTTGTGTTCCAGAACCTTTTGTAGAATAGAAGCCATTTGCTGGCGCCATCATAACAGTAGCTCCTTCGTATTCGAAATCTTCTAATAACCATTGACAGAACTTCTCTGCATCATCCACAGGGAATTTAGCAACGCAATAAAATGCGCCACTCGGTTTTGGGCAAAATACCCCAGGAATGCTATTTAAACCATCCACCATGATATTTCTACGTGTAACATATTCCTCCACTACATTGTCAAAATACGATTGTGGTGTATTTAATGCTGCTTCCGCTGCAATTTGATCAATCGTAGGCGGAGATAAACGTGCTTGACCAAATTTAAGAGCTGCAGAAATTACTTCATGATTTTTAGATATTAAAGCACCGATTCTCGCTCCACACATCGAATAACGCTTAGAAACTGAATCGATCATAATTACATTATTCTCAATTCCTTCCAGATTCATCGTAGAAAACGGAACCGCTCCATCATAACAAAATTCACGATAAACTTCATCTGCAAACAAGAATAAATCATGTTTTTTTACGATGTCTCGTAATTTTTCTAATTCTTCTTTTGTATATAAATATCCAGTTGGATTTCCTGGATTACAAATCAAAATTGCTCTTGTTTTTGAAGTGATTTTTTTCTCAAACTCTTCCACAGGAGGTAAAGCAAAACCAGACTCTATCGAAGAAGCTACAGGAACAACTGTTAATCCTGCAGTAACTGCAAAACCATTGTAATTCGCGTAAAATGGCTCAGGAATGATTACTTCATCTCCTGGGTTACAAGTAGTCATGAAGCCGAAAATTAACGCTTCAGAACCACCAGTTGTGATGATAATATCTTCGGGAGTTACAGGTAAGCCTGTACGTTGGTAAAATGCGGACAATCCATTTCTGTAAGATTCTAAACCAGCAGAATGCGTATATTCAATTACTTTTTGATCAAAATTCTTAATTGCATTCAATGCAACTTCAGGAGTTTCGATATCAGGTTGACCAATATTTAAATGGTAAACAACTTTCCCTTTTTTCTTTGCTGCATCTGCATATGGTACCAATTTACGAATCGGTGAAGCAGGCATATCAATGGCTTTCTGTGCTATCTTTGGCATAATCGTATTTTAAAGTTACAAATTTAATGAAATCTTCATTAAAACATTCATTAGTTTTGTAATTAGAAGTTTAATTTTTTGCTAATATGATAATTAAAAACAAGCGCGTTTATTTAGTGTTTTGCATACTATTGGTATTAACTTCTTTTAAACATAATCAGTCTCAAAATCAAAAAAAGCTAAGGAAAGGATTTGAAAAGCTAGTAGATATTCAAACTTTAGATTCATCAATTCAGGTAGATCTTAAATATGCTACAACGGATAACTTTATGAAAAAACGCTTGTATTTCGATATTGATAAGGCTTATTTGCAAAAAGTTATCGCCCAAAGATTCATAAAATGTAATACGTACTTAAAAACATTACATCCAAATTATCGCTTATTGGTTTATGATGCTGCACGTCCACGTTCAATTCAACAAGCGATGTGGGATGCACTTGATTCAATTCCGGTAAAAGAACGTACGAAATTTGTATCTAATCCCGCAAATGGAAGCGTACATAATTATGCAGCTGCAGTAGATTTGACTATCTGTGATAAATATGGGAAAGTTTTAGATATGGGCGCTGGTTATGATGATATTCGTTTAATTGCATATCCTAGCAAAGAAGACTACTTTTTAAAGAAAGGTTTACTTTCCAATAAACAACTAGCAAATAGAAAACTTTTACGTAAAGTAATGACTTCACAAAACTTTAAAAACATCCCCACAGAATGGTGGCATTTTAACGGCGTTTCACGTAAAGAAGCAAAAGTTCAATTCGCTATTTTAGAGTAATAGCGTCAAAATCGGGAGAAATTCCATTTAGTTCAAGTATTCTTACAATTACTGCATCAACAACTGCATCGGGACAAGAAGCTCCAGAAGTTAATATTATACGAATCTTTTCTTTTTCAGGTAAAAAAGCAGACAATTGTTCTTCTTGTTTAGAATGAATGTTAAATGACGTAATCTGATTTTTGGTAGATATACTTTTTTCTGAAATAATAAAATACGTTTTAAATTTTTCTTCTAATAATTCTACCAAATGTGTTGTATTTGAACTATTATATCCACCTACAACAATTGCTAAATCTGCTTCTTCTTCGAGTAATCCCATTGTAGCAGATTGATTGTCATTTGTAGCATAACAAAGTGTGTCTCGTGTGTCGGCAATATGATTTTTCATAGTGGATTCGCCGAACTTTGTTATCATTGTCTGACGCAAAAATTCCGATATTTCTTGTGTTTCACTAGCTAACATGGTTGTTTGATTTACCACGCCAATTTTTTGCAAGTCGATCGTAGGGTTAAATCCGTTGGAATATTTCCCATTGAAAAAAGCTAAAAATTCAGTTTCAAGCATTAATCCTAATATGAAATCGCTCACTTTTTTCGCTTCTTCTAGATTTTTGATAACAAGAGTAGGCGCATTCAAATTGCTATGTGAAAAAGTAGCACGTGTTTCTTCATGGTCATATTTACCATGAATAATGATCGTATGGTTGTTTTGGCCAAGTGTTTCAGAGCGATTCCAAACTTTCTCAACAAAAGGACAAGTGGTATTATATGCCTTTACATCGACACCAATTTCGGTGAGACGCTGTTCAATTTCAATCGTTGTACCGAATGCAGGAATAATTACAATATCATCCGATTTAAGTAAATCCCAAGCAATGAGTTGCTGCCCTTGTGTATCTTGAATAAATTGAATCCCATAACTTTGTAAATCTTCGTTTACCCCAGGATTATGAATCATTTGGCTTAATAGGAATATTCGTTTCCCAGGATTATTATGTACCGCTTTATAAGCGATTTCGATTGCGTTTTCTACACCATAGCAAAAACCAAAATGGCGCGCAATTAAAAATTCTATTTTCCCGAATTGTAAAATAGTAGGCGTAAAGTCTTTTTTTCTAGGATCTTGTATTTTTCGTAAAGCCTTGACTTTACTGATTATTGGGGAGCGATAAAATGCAGGAATTTCAAATTTTTTCATGATGTTAGGCTTGCATTTGAATGTTTACTAGATTCGCATAAATACCTTCCGATAAACCATTTAACTCTTCATGCGTTCCTTCCTCCGCTACTTTACCGTTTTCAAGAACATAAATTTTATCAGCTTTACATATAGTAGAAAGTCGGTGTGCTATTACAAAAGATGTTCTACCTTCCATTAATTTATCCAGTGCCTCTTGTACTAATTTTTCGGATTCAGAATCTAACGCAGATGTTGCTTCATCTAATATTAAAATAGTTGGATTTTTCAGTAAAGCTCTTGCAATTGCGATTCGTTGTTTTTGTCCACCGGATAATTGAATTCCACGATCTCCTACCTGTGTCTTCATTCCTTCTGGGAAAGCTTTTATAAATTCGTATGCATTTGCTTGTTTCGAAGCAGTCAAAATTTCTTCTTTCGTTGCTTCAGGTTTACCAAAAGCGATATTTTCTTCGATAGTTCCAGCAAATAATATAACTTCTTGAGGAACAAGTGCAATTTTAGATCGTAAATATTCTGTTTCAATTTCATTACATGGAATCCCATCAAAAGCTAATTTACCTGCATTAATTTCAAAATAACGAAGTAGAAGTGAGGCAATCGTGGATTTACCTGCACCAGAAGAACCTACTAATGCAATAGTTTGATTTGCTTTACTTTCTAATGTAATTGATTTTAAAACAGTAACGTCAGGTCGTTGTGGGTAAGAAAAATTCACATTTTCAAACGAAACTGCGCCAGAAATAATTGGCCTTAGATGTCCAGTCAATAATTCCTTCTCATTTTTGGTTTCGATTATTTTCATTAAGCTCTCAGTTGCACCAACTGATTTTTGAAGACTCGCCCATAACTCTGGAAGTGATCCAATGGAAGCCCCCATCATAATGGTATAGAAAATAAAAGAAATAAAGTTTTTACTCGATAAATCAGGGTTTGGTCCTTGGGTCATCAATAATCCTCTCCAAATAATAAATACAATTGCACCAAATAAACAAAATATAATAAATGAAATAAACAATCCTCGCCAAACACCCGCTTTTACATTTAATTTACGTATTTCATCGATACTAATTTTATATTTTAATAATGCAAGTGCTTCATTGGTAAAGGATTTCACGTTAGAAATGCCAGTTAAATTTTCTTCTAATATGACATTGGATTCAGCAGCTTCGTCTTGCGCTTTTTTAGATAATTTACGGATAAATCTACCAAAAAATACAGCGATTAATGCCATGACAGGTACTGTTGCAAGCATTATCAAAGCAAGTTTCCATGATAAAAAAGCTAAGAAAATAATACTACCAATTACAATTACTGCTTGTCTAAAAAATTCCGCGATTGTCGTACGAAGTGTTTCTTGAATTTGTGTAATATCTGATGCTATGCGTGAGGTAAGTTCACCCACCTTGTTTTGATTAAAAAAATCCATTGGCATGTAAATTAATCGCGAAAAAGCATCATAACGAAGATCTCTTAATGTGTTTTCAGTTACGTTTGTAAATAAAATCACTCGAAAATAAGAGAATATTGCTTGAAGTCCAAAGGTTACAAATAATGCAAAAGCAACTACATTCACATTACCAAAATCAATTAGGCTTATTACTTTGGAAGGAGTAGTTGTAACTTCCGGAGCTTGATTAATCCCTCCTAATAATTGACCCATTAAAAATGGGAAAACCAATCCAATAGAAGAGGAGAATACTAAAAATATCCATCCAAGTATAAAAGTGGATTGGTATGGCTTTAAGTATTGAAAGATGTTTTTAGCTTTCGCAATAGATTCTTTAGTAAGTTTGATTTTTTCCGTTTTCTCTTTTTTTGGTCGTAGCATTGTTGTATTTTTGTAACACACAAATTTAGTGCATTGCATTTAAGAATTCATCGAAGTTGATTTCTTTTTTATTTTTTTCATTAAATAGTTTGTAAAACAAAATATTTTATTAAATTTGCACACTCAAAACACAAGTAGAAATAAGATTTAAAGAATATATATCATGAAAAGAACGTTTCAACCTTCCGTAAGAAAAAGAAAAAACAAACACGGTTTCCGTGAGCGTATGGCTACAAAAAACGGTCGTAAAGTTTTAGCTGCACGTCGTCGTAAAGGAAGAAAAAAATTGACAGTTTCTAGTGAATCTAGCCACAAACGTTAATTCATTTAGTTAAAATATTAAAGGTTGTTCTTTTGAACAACCTTTTTTTTATGCTTTAATTTGAGTAAATAAAAAAAGTCGCTCTATTGTTTAGAGCGACTTTTTAGTTTTCTGATTTATAATGAATTAAAAAGTAATGTGTCTTTCCTTTTTCTCTTCATAAATATCTGGAATAGTGACTAAAATCCCTGTTTCTTCAACATCTCCGAACTCGTGATTAACAGCAGTACCAAATGTTTTCATTGTTGGTGAGAGGTGCATGTAAATATTTACTAAAGGAGGTACGTTTTCATTTCTGGCCCGTACATACGAATTTAAAACTTTGAAACCATCTTTAAAGGATAGACTTTTAAGTTGCTGCTCCACAAATTCTTGATCATACGTTTTTATTAATGGATGGAATGGTTGCATTAATTGTTCTTGATCCGGAAAATAGTGATGCATGAAATGTAATAAGAAATCGCGGGATTCGCGATCATAACTCGGATACATGGTAACTTTACCAAAGAAGTATTTCATTTTAGGGTTTGTAAGGATAATCGCCCCTAAACCATCCCAAATATTATCTAACGCAAATAAGCCCTTTCGTGGATTTACGGTTGGTTGGAAATTAGGCTGAACCCAAGATCTACCCAATTCAATTGTTAATGGTAAATAATTTTTGACAAAAGCTTCTGAAAATTCAAAATAATGACTAGTCGATAAATGAATAACATCTGCTTGAATTGCATTTTTACAAAGAATATATCGGTATCCACCAACGATTTCCTCATCTTCTGGTGACCAAACAATTAACTGCTCGTAACATACCTTACCTGTATCAAATTCATCCAAATCAAAAGGCAAGCCGGTTCCTCCACCGGACTGACGAAAAGTTACTTCTCGTAATCTACCTATTTCCTTTACTGTATTTGGTGCATTATGGATGTTGACAGAATAAATTTCATTCCCACCTTTACGTGTAGTACGAATAAAACGCTCTTGATTTAATTCTTGTTTAATAATTTCTTTCGAAATTGGTGCAATAATAGCTTGTTGCATAATTTATTTTTCTGAATATGAATATACTTGGTGACGAATTTCGTTTGCCCAATCTTTTGTTGATTTTGATTTTGAAAGCGTTTCTGGGTAAATAGGTTTACCAAAAGTCAATTTCATTTTAGCGTTTTCTTGCTTAAATAATTCGTCTACCAAAAAAAACATTTCAATGTTCGCTTTTATACCGATTGCTTTTCTAAATTTCGCTAAACGGTAAAAGAAATTAGAAAGTTTACCATCTATATATACAGGAACGATAGGTTGATTATGTTTGATTGATAAAGAAACAAAGGTTTTTTTCCATTCTAAATCTTCCACTTTTCCATTTATTTTTCGACTTACTAGTCCTGCAGGAAATATGCATACCGCACTTCCGGTAGAAAAAATCTCATCGATTTTTAATAAATTCGAATTCGAATTTCTACCGTGTTTATTTACCCCAACAAACATTCCTTGCATACTTTCTAAATGTAAAAGGATATCATTTACGATAAATTTTAAATCAGTACGTTGATTTTTTAGTGCCGTAACTAATGCCATTGCATCCATACCTCCAAGTGGATGATTCATCGCAAGGGTAACACCACCTGTAACAGGAACATTCTCAATTCCCTGTACTTTTAACTGAATATTAAAGCGATCTATTACAGCTTGACAAAAATCCTGATTATAGTTGTCTTTATTATGAAGAATTACCTCATTAACATCCTTTTCGTGAAGAATGCGCTGTATATATCGAATGATAAAGTTTGGGAGTAACTTTAATAATCGAGGATTTTTATCCCCAATAATTTTTCGAATATCAATAAATTTATTTTCTTCCATAATATGTACTAATGACAAAAATAAGGGATAAAAATGGAAACTGAAAACATTTAAGTATAAATGAAAATCTAATTAATTCGTTACAAAAATTAATATTTTTTTAATTTTTTATTTGTTAATCGAAAATACTTTTATATATTAGCAAAACAAACAATTAATAATAAACGCCTATTGGAACAACATTACTCTATTTAGTATAAATCGACTTCGGTCATAAATTATAGAGCTATGTTTAGTACGATAGACGATTCCTTTTTGGTGAATCAATTCATTTCAGGCGATAAAAAATCATTAGAAATCCTTTTAAAAAAATACAAACGTATTATTTTTAAAACTATAATTTCGAAAGTAAAATCTACGGAACTTGCAGAAGATTTATTTCAGGATACATTTATTAAAATAATCAATACATTAAAGACTGGAAAGTACAATGAGGAAGGTAAATTTCTTCCTTGGGCACTTCGAATTGCGAATAACTTAATCATCGATTATTTCCGTAAAAATAATTCGCGTAAAATGATCTCTGAATCGTCTTCTAGTTCAGATACGTTTAATGTATTTACACATATGGAATGTGATTCTACACCATGGATTGAACAAGTTATGCAAACAGAGCTCTATACAGAACTAGTAAATGGTATCGAATTACTTCCTGCAGCGCAGCGTGAATTAATTGAAATGCGTATTTTTCAAGGAATGTCATTTAAAGATATTGCAGAAGAAAAAGAAATAAGTATTAATACTGCACTCGGAAGAATGCGTTATGCAATTCAAAATTTACGTAAACTAATGGAGCAAAAAAATGTACTTATTGAACTATAAAAAAAATAGATACAAATATAAAAGGCTGTCCTTGTGAGACAGCCTTTTATATTTATGAAAAAATATACATTATTTATTTTCCGTGGCATTGTTTGTATTTCTTTCCACTACCGCATGGACATGTATCATTTCTTCCAATCTTTGGTTCCACAATAATCGGTTGTTTTTTGACAATTTCTTCTTCTAAAATTTCTGCCTCTTCAATTCCTGATCCTAACTGCGCTTTTTCGTAGTGATTTTGTATCGCAGCAGCTCGATTGGTACTCTGAATCGATTCTTGTTCGTATGCAATATCCATTTTTACAAGGGATTCCACCGTTTGAAGATTTAGTCGACCTAACATGGATTTAAACAATTCGAAAGACTCTAATTTATAAACGATTAGGGGGTCTTTTTGCTCATATACAGCTTGTTGTACAGATGTACGCAATTCATCCATTTCACGTAAATGTTCTTTCCATTCATCATCAATAAGTGCTAAAGTAACATTACGTTCAAAAGCAGTTATTAAAGCTTGACCATTAGTTTCATATGCTTCTTTCAAACTAACAACCATCTGCATTTCTTTCACACCGTCAGATAATGGAAAAAGAATATTTTCAAATGTGTTGTTATGGTTCTCGTAAACACTTTTTACTTGACCATACGCTTTTTGAATAATTCGATCGTTCTTATGTTTGTAATGAACCATTACTGCATTGTATAGCTTATCTGAAATTACATTTTTGTTTAATGTAGAAAACTCCGCTTCATCAACAGGTGATTCTATTCCTAATACGCGGTATAATTCAAATGTAAATTCTTCATATTGTGTAGCATGCGGAAAATTGTAAACAATAGAATCCGCAACATCGTACAACATATTTGCAATATCCAAACTTAATCGATCACCAAATAATGCATTGTGACGTTTTTTGTAAATTGCTTTACGTTGTGCGCTCATAACATCATCATACTCAAGTAAACGTTTACGCATTCCAAAGTTATTCTCTTCTACTTTTTTCTGTGCACGTTCGATGGATTTTGATACCATACCATGGGTAATTACTTCTCCTTCTTTCAAGCCCATACGGTCCATGATTTTTGCAATTCGTTCCGAACCGAATTTACGCATCAAATCATCTTCTAGAGAGACAAAGAATTGTGAAGATCCTGGATCACCTTGACGACCAGCACGACCTCTTAACTGTCTATCTACTCGACGAGAATCATGGCGTTCTGTACCAATAATCGCTAAACCACCCGCTTCTTTTACGCCTTCTCCTAATTTAATATCTGTTCCACGACCAGCCATATTCGTTGCAATCGTCACCGCGCCAGCTTTACCAGCTTCTGCTACAATTTCAGCCTCTTTTTGGTGTTGTTTTGCATTTAACACTTGGTGCGGAATCCCGCGCATTTTAAAAGAACGACTCAAAAATTCAGAAATCTCCACCGTCGTTGTTCCTACCAATACTGGTCGACCTTCTTTTACTAATCGTTCTGTTTCATCAATTACAGCAGAGAATTTCTCACGTGCAGAGCGAAATACTAAATCATTTAAATCTTTTCGCGAAATTGAACGATGCGGTGGAATTACAACAACATCTAATTTATAGATATCCCAAAATTCTTTTGCTTCCGTTTCTGCTGTACCTGTCATACCAGCTAACTTATGGTACATACGGAAGTAATTTTGTAAGGTTATTGTAGCATAGGTTTGTGTAGCAGCTTCAATCGTAACATTTTCTTTCGCTTCAATAGCTTGGTGAAGTCCATCGGAATAACGACGACCTTCCATGATACGACCTGTTTGCTCATCTACAATTTTAACTTTACCATCCATGATAACATACTCTACTTCTTTTTCAAATAGGGTGTAGGCTTTCAAAAGTTGGTTAACCGAGTGGATCCGTTCTGATTTTACACTAAAATCACGGATTAATAAGTCCTTGCGTAATTGTGTATCTTCCAAAGAAATATTTTCTTTTTGAAGTTTCGCAATTTCACCACCAATATCTGGAATCACATAGAAATCCGAATTTTCTCCATCTGAAATTAAATTAATTCCTTTTTCCGTAAGTTCAATGGTATTATTTTTCTCATCAATCACAAAAAATAATTCCGCATCAATTTTTTTCATGTGCTTTCCTTGTTCTGCCATGTAGGTGTTTTCCACTTTTTGTAAGTGCGCCTTAATACCAGATTCGGATAAGAATTTAATTAATGGTTTGTTTTTTGGCAAACCTCTGTATGCGCGTAAAAGAGCTATTCCACCGTCTTCTAAGGCTGTTTTCACATCTTTTTTATCGTCACCAGGTGCATTAATAACCGCTAATAATTTTTTCGCTTCTACCAATACTTGATTCACATATGCTCTTTGGGCATCTACTAATTTTACTACACGTGGTTTTAACTCATGAAATTCATGTTCATCTCCTTTTGGTGTTGGACCGGAGATAATTAATGGTGTTCTAGCATCATCAATTAAAACAGAATCGACCTCGTCGACAATGGCAAAATGATGCGCGCGTTGCACTAAATCTTCGCGATTACTTGCCATATTATCTCTTAGGTAATCGAAGCCAAATTCATTATTTGTACCAAATGTTATGTCTGCTAAATATGCATTTCTTCTTTCTGGAGAGTTTGGTCTATGCTTATCAATACAATCTACTTTTAAACCATGGAATTGGTATAAAGGCCCCATCCATTCCGAGTCACGTTTTGCCAGGTAATCATTCACTGTTACCAAGTGAACTCCTTTTCCGGAAAGTGCGTTTAGATATACCGGTAATGTAGCAACTAATGTTTTACCTTCCCCTGTTTGCATTTCGGCGATATTCCCTTTGTGAAGAACTGCACCACCCATTAATTGAACATCGTAGTGAACCATGGACCAACTTACTGCTGCTCCAGCAGCTGTCCAAGCGTTGTGCCAAATTGCTTTATCACCATCAATCGTAATACCATCTTTTTGATTTGCTAATAAGCGATCAAAATCTTGTGCGGTAACTTCTAATTGACCATTCACTGCCCAACGTCTAGATGTTTCTTTTACCACCGCAAATGCTTCTGGTAAAATCTCTAATAAAACCTCTTCAATTTTCTGATTGACTTCTTTAGAAAGCACATCCATTTTTTCAAACAAAGGTTCTTTGTCGTCTACCGAAGTTTCAGGGTCATTTGCTCTAACTCTAATTTCTTCGATTTGCGCTTCAAGTTCTTTTGTTTCTTCTTGAATTAATTTTTGAAAATTACGTGTTTTTCCGCGTAATTCGTTATCCGTTAAAGTTTCGAATTGTGTAAAAAACGCATTAGCCTTATCAATAATTGGTTGATATTCTTTTTGTTCTTTATTCGCTTTATCTCCAAAAATCTTTTTTAAAATACTTGTTATCATTTTATATGTTTTATTCGAAAATAGAAGAATCTATTTTACCATTTATTTCTATATTTTTAACTATTCCGTTCAAGGTCAATCCTTGCATTTCTATAGAGATTGTGTATGGTTGAAAGATTCCATTCACTTGTTTAAAATCTCCATAATTAAAAGTTTGTGAATTACCTTCTTCCGAGGAGATAGATCTAATTTTATAGAACGTAGCAACATCAAAATAATCATAGGTTTCTTTAATCCCATCTGAATATTTAAGAACATAGGCATCTTTACCGTTAACAACTTCAATTCCTAATAATTCGTAATTAATGTTGTGTTTAGTAAAATATAACTCCGGAAAAATCCCAGCTACTTTTTTCTTTGCATCTAACGATTCTTTAGTCATAGGTGTTTTTCCACGCTGATCTTCATCGTATCCTTTATCGCCATTATAGACGCTTTTTTGAATAGTATTTCCAGCCATGCTCAATAACATTGTTTCTTTATCATTTTGGGATAAATAATCCAATTTTATTATCGGCATTGGTATTTGTGGAGCTGTTAATTCCGTTTCACGTTTAAGCGTTTTAATTTTTGTAATCGTTTTATGCGCTTTTTTCAGGGAAGTTGTATTGGTTACACTTGTTAAATATTTTTCAATCAATACTTCTTTAGAAATAGTTGCCTTTTTAGTTTCTTTAATTTCTTGACCTAAAGCATCCAATTTTTCGATAGTTCCATCGGAATCAAATCTTTTCAATTTATCCAAGATCGCTGGATTTCCAACTACGATAATATTACATCCTGATGCTGTTAAATATTGTTTAGCAGCATCCAAAATCTCCGCTTTTGTAATGCCATCTAATCTTTTTAAATACGTTTGATAGTAATCTTTCGGTAAGTTAAATTTGATGATATTCAGTGCAAATTGAGCAATTGTCATTGGTTTCTCTAGGGATCTAGCGAAATTACCAGCTAATAATGCTTTTATACCACTTAATTCTTCATCGGTAACTTCCGATTTTTGAATACGATCTAATTCAAATAAAATTTGCGCTACTGCACTATCGGTAACATCATTTCTAAAGTTTCCAGAAATAGAATAATAACTTCCGTCTTCGGTAACATTTGCTTTCGAATAACAACCATAGGTATAGGCTCTTTTTTCACGTAAATTTTGAGATAAACGCGCACCGAAACCACCACCACCAAAAATTCCATTTAGTGTATTTAAAATCAATTGGTTTTTATCACCAGAACTAATCTTCATAGGGAAAGAAACCGTAATTACGGATTGAGGAGCTCCCGGTTTTGCAACAAATAATACGCGGTTTCCTGCATGAAAATAAGGATCGTTATATTTTGATGTGATTTTGTCATGTCCTTCCCAAGTACCGAAATAATGTTCTGCCCAACGTTTCGCTTGCTCTTTCGTAACATCACCAACAATCACTAAATAACTTCCTTTTGGAGTAAATAAGCCTCTGTAATAATTTTTTACGTCTGAAATTGTAATGTCTCGCAATGTATTCTCTGTTTCAACTTCTCCATAAGGATGACCAGTTGGAAAGTTTGCACGAGCTTCAGCATTAGAAGCCATAGCTCCAGGGTTTGATTTGGAAGATAAGATGTTTGATTCTTTCATTTTTTTCAAACGATCGAATTCTTCTTCTGGGAAAGTTGGGCGTAATAAAACATCCGACATTAAGTCTAATCCTTTTTCAGCATGCTTTGTTAAACATTGAAGAAATACATTTTGGGAAGAGGAGCGAAGTGTAGCTCCAATATAATCTATCTCTTGGTCTAATTGATCTTTGGATCTTTTTTCCGTCCCAGACATTAATAATTCTCCCGCCAAACTACTTAATCCAGTTTTAGACCCTTCAAGAATAGGATTAGATCCTAAAACAAAATTAAAAGATACTCTAGGTAATTTGTGATTTTCAGATAAAATAATAGTAATACCATTCGGTAAAGTAAAAACCTCTGATTCTTTAATGTTTATGGTTGGTGCAGTACTACCGGTAGGTCTAACAGAACGATCTAACTGACCATAAAGAATAAGGTTAGTACAGGTTGCTATACATAGAAATAATAACTTTTTCATAGTGCAATTAATTGGAAGATTTTGGTAAATAAATTAGGATAACCCGAGAATCTTTTGTTAAATATTTTTTTGCAACACGTTGGATATCTGCAGGTGTAATCGTTAAATAACTTGTTAATTGTTTATTGATTAAAGCTGTATTCTTACGGTACATGTAATTATCTGCTAAATTTTCAGCAATTCCTGCAACACTACTGTTAGAACTTACAATATTGTTTTCATATTGATTAATCACTTTTTGCAGTTCATCTTTGCTAACTAATTCATTTTGGATGCGCGTAATTTCTTCGTCCATAGCATCTTGAAGTGTTTTTAAATCCACTTTATCTGCTGCGATTGTTGCTACAACCCCTAAGCCTGGATCTTCTGAATCCATACCGAAAGAAAATGCTTCAACCGCCAATTGTTTCTTTTCTACCAGCGATTTGTTCATTCTAGAACTTGCTCCTTCGGATAAAATGGTATTTAATACTTCAATTGCTGGATAATCGATATGATTTTGTTCTGGGAAACGGTACCCCATAAAAACACCTGGTAATTGAATATTATCATAAATTGTATCTACTTCTTGTCCTTTAATTGGTTCTTCAACAATAGATGGTCGAGGAATAATGGTAGGAATTGCCAATTGTTTTTGGATTGCTTTTAATGCACTTGCATCCGTTGGTTTCAAGAAGTTGTTTGCAGTAAATAATTCTTTAGATACGCCGTATCTTGCTTTAAATACATCGTCAGATGCATTTTCAAAATCGCGGTACATATTAATTCCTTGTCCTTTAGGAATAGAACCGAAATATCTATCGATCATTTTTTTAGTTTCTTCGATATTTATATCTCCAGCAATCGAAAGCACAGCATTTGATGGTACATAAAATGTACGGTAGAAATTAACGTAGTCTTCTTCCTGTGCAGCGTCTAAATGCTCCATTGCTCCAATTGGCACCCAATTATATGGATGTTTTTTAAAAACACGACTACTCATATTTGCCAAAAAAGATGCGTAAGGTTGATTGTCAACACTTTGTCTTTTCTCTTCTTTAACTACTTGACGTTGTGTTTCAATTCCTGTTTTATCCACACGTGCGTGCAGTAAACGTTCACTTTCTAACCATAAGCCCAATTCCACTTGATTAGAAGGCATGATTTCGAAGTAATAAGTACGATCTTGTGATGTGTTTGCATTCAACGTTCCGCCGTTTTTTTCTACAATTTGCGCATATTCACCACGTTTTATATTTGTAGAACCTTCAAATAATAAATGTTCAAAGAAGTGCGCGAAACCTGTACGATCTGCCTTTTCATTTTTTGACCCAACATGATACATAATCGAAACTGCAGCAATTGGAACTGTATGTTCTTCATGAAGTATGATATGTAATCCATTGGCTAAATCATACTCTACGTATTCGATTTTTTTCTGTTGAGACCACAGACTACTCACAGAAAGTAGTGCTGTCAAGGCAACAATGTGTTTTTTCATAGGTGTGTAAATAATGTTTTTTTCGGATTTTTTTCCGCGAGTCCAAATATACATATTAAGATTTAGTTGTAAATCATCGATAGAGTTAAGTTTGTTAA